>URUU01000090.1 GCA_900551235.1 uncultured Lachnospiraceae bacterium | reverse complement strand
AAAAATATATGCTTTTTTTATTATTTATCTCTTGACATCACACCGCTGGACTTTTAACTTTGATGTCAAACGGATATTCGCAATCCGCTTTGCTGCTTGATTTGCTTAACCTCTATTGTAAACGAAATCCCCTCCCATGTCACGGAAATATATTTCAGCCTGTTTTCAGTTTTTCATGGTATACTTATGATACCAGGAGTCCAAAGTCAAAATATCGTTCTTGTCTGCAAGATAAGGCATTGACTTTTGGACACTGAGTGCCGACCGAAGCGGAGCATAAATCCGCAAGCATGAGGAAGCAGCTATTTACAGGAGGCGATTTTATGCAGATTTTAATTATAGAAGATGAAAAAAGACTGGCAGACGCACTGGGACAGATCATGCAGGAAGCTAGATATCAGGCAGATATTGTATACGATGGCAGGAACGGGCTTGCCTATGCTTCTTCCGGCGATTACGATGTGATCGTGCTGGATGTGATGCTTCCCGGCATGAATGGCTTTGAAGTCGGCTATCGTCTGGAAAGTGAGGAAACATCATGGTCAAAAAACTGCGGCGCAAATTTGTGTTCATCAACATGCCACTGGTTGCCGTGATCCTCGCCAACCTTCGAATCCTGTTCTCCCATAAAGATGCCACGATCTGTGAGGAACTTCAGTGGTTGGAAAGCACGCAGGAAGAGACCGCCCGCATGAAAAAACTAACCGATTGCCTTTGAGCAGGGTGTGATAATAGAAGATAATGTTTCTGACAATATTTTCATATCCGCCGATGTCTCCCATATCCGCCAGCTGGTTGTCATTTTGCCGGACAATGCCTGTAAATATGCCGGCACTGCAGACAGCGGCGAAAAATCCGGCAATCCAGTAAAAAAGGTTACCGTCACTCTGACATCTGAAAATGAAAAAATAAGACTGACCGTCCATAATACCGGAAAAGCTATCCCAAAAGAAGATCTGCCGCATCTGTTCGAACGCTTTTACCGCACCGACAAATCGCGTGCCCGCACCGACGGTGGTTATGGTCTTGGACTTGACATTGCTCAGACCATAGCAAAAAACCACCATGGTAAAATCACGGTGGTCAGTGCTGAAAATTCCGGTACTTCTTTTACAGTCACACTTCCTGTGTCGAAAGAAAAAGAATCTGCCTGATTTTATTTATCATTCTTAGCTGCAAAACGCTCTGCCTGTTCCTGGATCAGTGCTGCGTCTTCAAAATAATTGATACGCATCGCACGTTTCACTTCAGCCATCGTTTCTGCCGCTGCTTTTCTTGCTTCTTCGCTTCCTTTTTTCAGGATCTCATAAATCTCCGGAATCTGCTGCTCCAGCTCTTTTCTCTTCGTACGGATCGGCTCCAGCTCTTCCTGCATCACTGCATTGAGGAAACGTTTTACTTTCACATCTCCAAGTCCGCCTCTCTGGTAATGTGCTTTCAATTCATCCAGATTTTTATAATCCGGCAGGTAACGCTCAAAATGTTCCGGTCTGCTGAATGCATCCAGATAAGTGAAAACTGCGTTTCCTTCCAGATTGCCCGGATCGGATACTTTGATGTGGTTCGGATCCGTGTACATGCTCATGATCTTCTGGCGAACTTCTTCTTCTGTATCAGACAGATAAATGCAGTTGCCAAGAGATTTACTCATCTTTGCCTTACCATCAGTACCCGGCAGGCGGCAGCATACTTCATTCTCCGGGATCAGGGCAGTCGGCTCTACGAGAGTCTCACCATATACGCTGTTGAACTTACGTACGATCTCTCTTGCCTGCTCGATCATCGGCAGCTGGTCTTCTCCCACCGGAACTGTCGTAGCCTTGAAAGCTGTGATATCGGATGCCTGGCTGATCGGATAAGTGAAGAATCCTACCGGAATGCTTGTCTCGAAGTTACGCATCTGAATCTCAGTCTTAACGGTCGGATTTCTCTGCAGTCTGGAAACAGTAACCAGATTCATATAAAAAAAGGACAACTCTGCCAGCTCCGGAACCTGTGACTGAATAAAAATCGTACACTTTTCCGGATCCAGTCCACAGGAAAGGTAATCCAGTGCCACCTCTATAATATTCTGCCGGATCTTTTCCGGATTGTCTGCATTGTCCGTCAGTGCCTGTGCATCTGCGATCATGATAAAAATCTTGTCGTATTCTCCGGAATTCTGCAGCTCTACTCTGCGTTTCAGAGATCCAACATAATGTCCTACGTGAAGTCTTCCTGTCGGTCGGTCGCCGGTCAAAATGATCTTTTCCATCTTTATTCCTCCTGAAATGCAGCCTGAAAACTGCATTTAATCATCTGATTTCTCTGTCCTCTAGTATAGAACAGACGAGGCTGCAACGTCAATCCTTTTTTCCGCCCTTCTAACAGAGCAGCCTGGAACACCACGAGTTTACAGTCCTTGCAGCAAATGGAAAAATCAAAGCGTCCTGATAAATAAAAATTTACGGATGTTTTAGCATGTGCAAATGAACGAATTCCCCGAAG
>URUU01000089.1 GCA_900551235.1 uncultured Lachnospiraceae bacterium | reverse complement strand
GACAATGACAGGATTTGGAGAAGCGATCTATCAGCGTGGGATTCGATGTGGAGAAAAACGCGGAGAAGAAAATGGAATTAAGCAAGGCAAGTTAGAGAAAGCCAGGGAAACGGCACTTTCTATGGCAGAGGATGGCATGGAGATCGAGAGGATCGCCAGACTGCTTAAAGTCAATGAAGATGATGTCCAGAACTGGATAGAAGAAAACAGACTTCTGGTAAAATAATTTTTAAGAGTACAGCTTATGCAAAGGTGTAGCCTGTGAAAAAATCCTGACCACAAAGTTTGACACATCTTGTTTTGCAATGCAGAACTTTGTATCATAAAGAATAATAGGAATGTTTTCAGAACAATGATGTTACCGAAAGGAAAAAAGGAAAAAACAAAACAAGGAAAGGATAAAATGCATGAGAAAAACGACAGTAAGAAAACGCATGCTGGAAGGTATGCTGTCGGCAGTACTCACTGTAACGGCACTGCCGCTGGCATCGCTGACCAGACCACAAAAGGAAGTAAAAGCAGCATCGGTAACTCTGCAGAATCCGCGTATCGTAAAAGATGACAGCATGGAAGCAGGGCAGAAAGTCACCTGGGACTGCATTTATTTTGGCAGTTATCCGCAAAGAGAGATTGTGGCAGATAAAGATACATATCAGGCAATCTATGGAGAAAGTGCAGATTTTGATAAGGATGCTATCGAAGATGAAATGTTGTCTGAAAAACTGGAACAGACAGAGGGCTGGGACGCAAATAATGAAATCATATGGAACGGTGACAGGTATCGACGAATGAAGCGTGCCAATGCAACATATAAAGGTATGCTGTTTGATGAACTTGGTACGTGGAGGTCAGAATATTTTTATTGCTGGGACAATGACAGTGACTGGCATTATTTTAAATATGAACCGATTAAATGGCGTGTATTAAGTGTAGAAGAGGATAAAGCGTTTTTGATATCAGATCAGGTTTTGGATAATCAAAGATATACAGAACCGCAGGAAAATTTTATCTGGAAAAACAGTACGATAAGAGATTGGCTTAACAGTTACAGTGCAGATCAGATGTCAGAAAGAGAAGATCATGTGAAACAAGGTTTTTTGAACAGTGCATTCAATGAGGATGAACAGGAAGCGATTTTCACTTCAGATATTGAAAATGCAGATAATCTGGAGTATGGAACAGAAGGAGGAGAAGATACAGAAGACAAAATTTTTCTGCTGTCTGAAAAAGAAGTCTATGCATCGGATGAAGCAGTTTCCAGTGGATTTACAAAAACAGTTGATAAGCATGAGGACGGAAGCTGGACAGATATCTGTGATGAAGCCAAGAGAAGCAAAAGCAGCACTTATGCAAAAGCGATGGGTACATCGTACAGTGATAAAAAAGATTATATTGGAAATAGTGGATGGTGGCTCAGATCTCCTGGTTCGGATCCATATAGCGCAGCTTGTGTAGATGAAAAAGGTATTGCGAACAGAATTTCGTTTTCTGATGGAGGGGTACGTCCTGCTCTGAAAGTAGATTTGTCTTTTTCTGGACTCTGGAGTTATGCAGGAAACGTAGATTCCAATGGATATGCCAGAGAAAATGGCAGTATATCGGAAGATGGAGATAAGACAACAGAAAGCGGTCTGATTTATAGGGTTTATTCAGAAGATGGTCATGCAGAAATCACGGGATACAATGGCAGCGAAAAAAATCTGATCATACCAGATACGCTGGATGGTGTGCCAGTAACAAGTATTGGTCAGCAGGCATTTGTAAACTGTACGGTTTTAGAAAGTGTTGAAATTCCGGACAGCATTACGAGAATGGGATACTGGGTATTTTCAGGGTGTAGTAGTTTAAAACAGGTGAGACTTTCCAAAAACCTGAAATATATAAATATGGATTGTTTCTCAGAGTGCAGCAGCCTTGAAAGTATCATGATCCCGGAAGGAGTCACACAGCTTGCACCAGGTGCGTTTATGCATTGTACAAATTTAAAAAAGATAGAGCTTCCATCCACACTTGAAGGTATTTATGAACATGCGTTTGCCAGATGCACCAACCTGACTCAGATTACCATACCAGAAAAGGTGAAGGTAATTGCTTATGGCGCATTTCTTGGGTGTGACAATCTGAAAGATATTTATTATCCGGGAACAAATGCACAGTGGAATACAATAAAAATTGTTGAAAACGACAATGACATTCTGAAAACAGCAGCGATTCATTATAGAGCAGCAGAACCATCAAGCACAGAGCCTTTGAATCCGCAGCCTTCAAATCCTTCTGCATCAGATGCTTTTTTAAAGGATAATCTTGCATCCAATATCAGGCAAGGTGATGCAGTAAAAGTAAAAAATGCAGAGTATCGTATTACCAGAACAGGGACGCTAAAGACTGCAGAATACAAAAAAGCAGCCTCAAAAACACAGAAAAATGTCAGAATCCCTGCAGCCGTAACCATAAATGGGGAAGTTTACAAAGTAACATCCATTGCGAAAAATGCGTGCAAGGGAAACAAAAAACTGAAAACCGTAACGGTTGGTAAAAACATCAAGACAATCGGTGCCAATGCATTTGCTGGCTGCAAGAACCTGAAAACTATCAGGATTGCATCCACATCCCTGACGAAGAAATCCGTCGGAAAGAATGCATTCAAAGGTATCCATAAAAAAGCGGTCATCAAAGTGCCGAAAAAGAAGCTGAAAGCCTACCGGAAATTTCTGAAAGGAAAAGGACAGGCAA
>URUU01000088.1 GCA_900551235.1 uncultured Lachnospiraceae bacterium | reverse complement strand
CATCCACTTATGAGCAAGCTCATGTGGATTTAGACCTTTTGACCCTGGCATCATAAGTTTAAAAAGTTTTCAAGAATGATGCGTCCCTGTGGTGTGAGAATGGATTCCGGATGGAACTGTAATCCATATACCGGGTACGTTTTATGCTGTACCGCCATCACTTCACCATTTGTATCTTCACCGATCACCTGAAGAACATCCGGAACGGTTTCGCGGACAGCGACCAGTGAATGATATCTGGCAGCATCCATTTCTTCGCCCAGTCCTTTGAAGATCGGACTGTTGTTATCGATGTGGATGCGGCTCTTTTTTCCGTGCATCAGCTGTTTTGCATGAGAAATGGTGCAGCCGTATACTTCGCAGATGCCCTGATGTCCGAGACACACGCCGAGGATCGGGATTTCTCCCTGAAGCTGCCGCACGACCTCTTCGCAGACACCGGCATCTTTCGGATAACCAGGTCCCGGGGAGAGAATGATGTGAGAAGGTGCGAGGGCACGGATTTCTTCTACGGTCATGGCATCATTTCGGATGACTTTGATATCCGGGTTGATACTTCCTGCCATTTGAACAAGATTATAAGAGAAACTATCGTAATTATCAATTAAGAGAATCATTATTCCAGCACCTCCTTTGCATTTTTCACGGCATTCATAACAGCGAGTGCTTTGTTGTAGGATTCCATATATTCATTTTCCGGAATACTGTCAGCGACAATACCGCCGCCCGCCTGAACGTACACATGACCATCTTTTTTGACTGCCATACGGATCGCGATACAAGTATCAAGGTTTCCGGTAAAATCAAGATAACCGAGTGCACCGCCGTAAATACCACGCTGTTCACTTTCCAGTTCTTCGATGATCTCACATGCACGGATCTTTGGTGCACCGGAAAGCGTTCCGGCCGGCAGGACACTTTCAATCGCACTTAAGCCGTCGCAGTCGCTACGGATATTGCTCTCGACCTGTGAGCAGATGTGCATAATCTTGGAATAGCGGTGGATCATCATGTATTTTGTAACCTCAACCGAATCAAAATTCGAAATTTTACCGAGGTCATTTCTGCCGAGATCGACGAGCATATTGTGTTCGGAAAGTTCTTTTTCGTCGGAAAGCAGATTCTTTTCCAGAGCCTTGTCCTCCTCCGGTGTTGTGCCTCTCGGTCTGGAACCGGCTACCGGGAATGTAGTCAGGCGGCCATTTTCCAGACGGACCAGCGTTTCCGGGGAAGTACTCATGATCTCTTCACCGTCAATGCTCAGGTACACCATGTACGGAGAAGGATTTGTGGTACGCAGTACACGGTACGGGTTGATCAGGTTTCCCTCGTAAGGAGTGGAGAACTGTCTTGAAATAACTGCCTGGAAAATATCACCATCGACGATGTATTCTTTTGTTTTTTCAACCAGCTTACAGTATTCTTCCTGAGTGACATTGCAGGTAAAATTCACTTTTGAAGAAGAAACCGGGATTTCCGGAGCCGGGGCAGTGCGGATAATATTGATGATATTCTGGATATCCGCAGCGGCTTTTCCATAATTTTCCATGACACGGTCTGTCTTCATATTTACAATGACGCTGATCTTCTGTGTCAGATGATCGTAGGCAATGACCTTATCAAACAGCATCATATCGTAATCATTGAACATGCCCTTTTTAATATTCAGCGTCGGTTCAGCATATCCGATCATGGCATATGCGAAATATCCGACAAATCCTCCGGCAAAAGGAGGGAGTCCTGCAAGACGTGGAGCTTTGCAATCCTTCATGATTTCACGCAGAACATTGAGCGGTTTGTCTGTCTGCTTTGTGGTAACCTCATCGCCCTTTTCGATGGTTACCACGCCCTCCTTGCAGGAAACACGCATCACCGGATCATATCCGAGAAAAGAATAGCGTCCCCATTTTTCACCGCCTTCAATACTTTCCAGCAGGTAATATCTGCTGCTGATGCCGGACAGCTTCCTGAGAAGCGTGATCGGTGTGATAACATCTGCATAAATTTCACGGCAGACCGGAATAATATCGTAATCATTTGCAAGTTTTAAAATCTCATCACAATCTGGATACATGCGATACTCCTTTCCTTTTATAAACATATAAAAATGCCATACGAATTGCTTCATAATAAAAAAAGCTTCTGTCCCTTCCAAAGGGACAAAAGCTATAAATTACTTCTGCGGTACCACCCAAATTGCTGCATTGCAGCCACTCTGTTATGTACATCCATACATACTCTGCTGATAACGGATCGAGCCACCGTCAGTGCCTACTTCGTATATCTCATATAGAAATAAAAGATACAGTTTCAGACTGCCCTCACAAGTCCATTCAGCAAAATCTTTATTACTGCAATCGCACCACCTGCAGCTCTCTGGGAATAAAACTTTCTGCTTACTTCTCTTGCTCATCGGTTTAAAGTGATAAATATTTTGTTGTTTCTGAGTATAAAACCGGGGTGGGGATTTGTCAATAGAGAAATTACATTTGCTGGTTTTTTATTTGCTCAATCTCCTCTACCGGAACCTGAAAAACTTCAGAGATTTCTTCCAGAGAATACTTTTGCGTTTTCAGCATATTTAAAATGCCGGTTTTGATACCATCTTTGCGTCCGGCTTGTAGTCCATCTTCATAGTATACTTGTCGGACTGCTTTTTCGTCATATTCAAAAATACTCATAGCAATTACCTCCGATTTGTTTAGGGTAGTGTCAAAAACTACCTGTTTTTTATTGTTCTAAATCCTTTAAAACCTTGAT
>URUU01000087.1 GCA_900551235.1 uncultured Lachnospiraceae bacterium | reverse complement strand
ATGGCGAAGTGCTTATCGTAACACTCCGCCGAAAGCCTAACCGGTTTGAGCCAGATACTATAAACCTGATACGACATTTTCCAATACTTCTATTTCAGTACTTTTTTCAACTGTTTTACTGCTTTTGCACTTTCTGCGCTCTGCAGATCCCGGTAATCAAAAAATGCAAATCCAGCGCAGCCTTTTTTCCTGCCATACTGTACCTGTTTTTTGAGCACACTTTTATCAGATCTCCATTCGCGCTCTTCTCGTGCGTCTGCCCCGGTGCTGTGACCTGCACGATAAACGGCAATGCCTATATAAACTTTCACTTTTTTGCTTTTGGCTGCTTTCATCCAGCGATTGGTCATTTTATCAAAGCTGGCTGTCGGATGATTGAAGCCCCAGTAGATCTGTGGGCAGATATAGTCTACGTAATCGGTTGAATCAAGCCATTTATAAATATCAACATAATAAGCATAATCGCTTGTCAGATTGTCCAGATTTCCTGCCGGACTGATTCCAAATGTTACGTCTGGATTGATGGCTTTGATGGCACTGTGAATGTTTTTCACCAGTGTACTGACCTGCTCTCTTCGAAATGCAGCAATCCCTGTTTTATTTTTTCCCATTGCTGAACTGCGGTATTCCTTTGCATCAAACGCTGAATTGACATCATAGGAAGTAAAGGATGGATAAAAATAATCATCCATATGGATTCCATCTACCTCATAGTTCTTCACAATTTCTTTTACACCATTTATGATCAGTTTTCTTACCTGCGGCTTTGCCGGATTATAGTAAAGGTTTCCCTGATAAGCTAAAACATTTCTGCGTGTGCTTTTTTTATTGTGCCATTTTCTTGCCTGGTTTTTCGATGATAAAGCCTTGTAGCTTGTCGAGCCGCTGCTCACACGATATGGATTGATCCATGCTTCTATTTTCATTCCGTTGTCATGAGCCACAGAAACCATGATCTTCAGCGGATCAAAGCCAGGATTTTTTCCCTGTTTTCCTGATATACATTTTGACCACGGAAAATATTTGGATTTGTACATGGCATCTCCAAATGGGCGGACTTGAGCGATCACGGTATTCATACCGAGACTTTTTCCATTTTTAACTACCTGTGTAAAGTATTTTTTAAAGGTAGCTGCATTTCGCTTTTTATATTGCTCACGATAAGCCTCGTAATCATAATAAGAAAACCAGAATGCCCTGCATTCTTCTGCTTCTTTTGTCTTTTCTGTTTTTTCCACCGTTTCTGTCTGCTGATCTGTTACATTTTCGGCCGCATTTGCTGCAATGCTTGCAAATGCATTTCCAAGCAAAAAACACACCAGTAATATCACCCAGAATTTCTTTTTTATTTTTCTTGTCTTCTCTGTCCGGTCACATTTCTGCATAATTTTGTCCCTCCTGTTCTGCTACTGCTGTTCTTTCTGTTTTTCCTGCTGTAATATTTTTTCGATCAGCTCTATGATCTCCTGTACTTCATAAATGATCAGATGATTCATAAGATCAAAGGAAATCACGTCTCCCTTTCCACCATACTTCGCTTCATAAGCTGCTGCTTTTTCTTCATCGTGATCTTTATATCTGGCTTTTCCGATCAGATACGCATCAGAATTTGCATAATCCGGATAATCTTTTGCTTTCTGCATAAAAAAGCTTTCTTTCTCCTGCTGAAGATCCTTTTTCAGCCTCATTAATTTTCCCAGAAAAGCTGCCGTCACTTCCGGATAATGTTCTTTGACATAATAAAGATTTCGATGCAGGCAGACCGCGCTTTTTTCCATCAGTCTGCGTTCCCTTTCATTTGGGAAACTTCTGTATTCATCCGGCTCTACAGGCTTTCCTTCTATCGATCTTTTCAGTTCCTGAAGCCAGAATCTGTGCCTTGGCATACTGTCCGGGAACATGAAATACGCAGAAAATTCATGATCGATCATCGGTGCCAGTCTGAGTATTTTTCCGGATGCATCACATACAAATGCGATATTCTCATAATGATAATTCTGATCGCCCTTTAAAACAGAAACCAGAATCTGCATTGCCAGCTCTTTTGCGATGTCCCGATGCTGCTGAAAATAATCTGCTTCCAGGATCTCTGTATAATCATAAAACATCTGACAGTAATTGATATAATCGTCGATATAAACCTTCTCATCCGGATATTTCCGAAAAAATTCCAACAGATTTACAAGATGCTCACCTTCTTCATAAATCATCGGACATACCGTTCCATAATCATAGTATTTTTCTGTTTCTGCTTCATATCCTCTGCAAAAGGCAAGCTGATACTGCGGTGCAGAAACAAAATAAGTGCGGATCACCCATGACCAGAATACTTCTGCATAAGCAAACAATGGTGTAGAAAGCGGCTTTGATTTTGTAAGAGGTTTAAAAATCATCCGCCCTTCAAATACCGGAAAATGTTTTTCTCCGCTGACCACACCGACTGCTTCTGCTTTCAGATTGCCCGTTCTTTCTGCATAATTATAAACCTTCGGAATCCAGGTTAATTTTGGGGGATTTTCACGGAATTTTTCTTTTTTATTCTCCTGCTGTCTCATGCTGACTTTCCTCCATCTGCTCCATGACTGCATCATAAATTTCTTTGGCAACTGCCAGCTTATAGGCCAGTCTTGTCGGCTGCGGCTTAAGTTCCATATAACAGGATCTGACTTTGCCGTCCATTTCAACTGCAAAATAAACCTGTCCCGGAATGGATGCTTCCGGATTTGCCGGATCGACATTTCCCATGGTTCCGGTCACTCCGATGCCGATATCTGCACGGTAGGCTTTTGTGCAGGCTTTTGCCATTGCTTCTGCGGTCTGTGTGGAATAAACCGTGTATTTATCAATGACTTCTGCCGGAACGCCCTGCATGATCTTCGCTTCGTTGCAGTAAGTAACAAACGCACCTTTTAAAACTGCCGATGAGCCTTCTGTATCTGTGATCAGAGAAGCAATCTGCCCGGATGTTGCCGATTCCATCGTGGTGATCGTCAGCTTTTTTTCGA
>URUU01000086.1 GCA_900551235.1 uncultured Lachnospiraceae bacterium | reverse complement strand
TCTCCTTGTTGCTCAGTAACTTTTTCATTGATGCATCATATGCCCCGGTGATACCAGATGCATAGATATCTTCTTTGGTAACATTCTTCATGTGTTTTCCTTTCTCATGATTTATAATTTTCAGAATGTTCCCCATAGCAACTTTATGATAACATACTCTCTTTTTTATATCACGTAAAGTTTTTCTAAAATTACTCTGTGATTTTCATGTCATTTTCACCAGATGTTCTTATTGACAGAAATAAACAACAGCAGCAGATGAATCTCTCCACCTGCTGCTGTCTGTCCACTCACACTACGCCCTATTTTTTGATCTTTACACTTTTTGCCTGTCCTTTTCCTTTCAGGAATTTCTGATAGGCTTTCAGCTTCTTTTTTGGTACTTTGATGACCGCTTTTTTATGGATACCCTTGAATGCATTCTTTCCAACGGATTTCTTCGTCAGGGATGTGGATGTAATCTTGATGGTTTTCAGGTTCTTGCAGCCAGCAAATGCATTTGCACCGATTTTTGCAAGGTTCCCTCCGAGAACCACTTTTGCTAATTTTGTATTTTTCCGAAAAGCATTTTTAGCGATCCCGGTCACACGGAATACCGCTTTGCCATCTGCACTTTTGATGGACGCCGGTACGTTAAACGTACGGTTCGTCTTTTTCAGTGGTTTTTCCAGTGTCACTGTATTTCCTGTAGCTGCCATTTTTGTAATGCGATATACCGCATCGTTTGTCTGGATCACATCACCGGCTTTTGGCAGATTTTCCTCTTTTTCCGGTTGTTTCTGGCTCTCTGTCTGTTTCTGGCTCTCCGGCTGTTTTTCGCTTTCCTTTTCCTGTGGTGTCCATGATGCTGCCTGTTCCTTTGCCGTTCCATCGGAGCATACCGTGCCAGCGTAAGACCAGAGATTAGAAGATGAAAGATTAAGATTCAAAGCGGGACACACACCATTATCATCATTAATCACACTATCACCATAACGGTCAACGTAACCGCGGTAATCAACCAACATTGTCCTATTCGTATTATCGCCCGGCGTGCGGAGCCACCAGTAGCAGTTTCCATCATATCCTGCTCCCTCACCGTAATTGCTCCACACTCCCTTTGCTTTGGCATACGTACTGCTCTTTCTTCTTCTCGCCTCATCATTTGTACCATACGCTTCTGCGAATCCGTAAGAGCCAGCTTTTGTGCCATAAACCTCCTGCTCGGAGAGCAAAAATATCTTGTCGGTTGTGTTATTGCCGCCCTCTGTCCCATATTCCAGATTGTCTGCATTTTCCACTTCGGTTGTGCGGATTACCTGCTGTCCGGCACTGGTAAATGCATCCTGCAAACAGCTGTCACTGCGGTAATCCATCTTCGGCTCATTCTTTTCCGGACCATATCCATTGAGCCAGCTTCGCATACTGCCCTTCTCCCAGGTGACATTTGTATAATTGTTATTGTACCTCTGGTCATCCAGTGCCAGGTCTGCCTGAAGGAAAGCCTGATCGCCTGCGGTACTTAAAACACGCCACTTGATCGGTTCATATCGGAAATAATGCCAGGATGTATTGTCCTTCCATCTATAAGAACATGCCTCCGCTGAGTCTGAACTGCTGTAAATGGCATCCTCCTGTTTCATCCGTCGGTATTTGTTTCCGTCCAATACAATCTCATTATCGTTCCAGCCACTTGCCGTTTCCAGCTTCTGAAACAGAGCGGCATCCCCGATGATATCCGTCTGCGGATTATAGTAATCTTTATAGATTGCATCGTAGCCTACTGCATCCGCCACCACCTCACGCTGCGGATAACTGCCAAACCAGATACAGTCCCAGGTGACCTTCTGCCCTGCTTTCATACTGTCATCTTTTACGATACGTGGATTTTGCAGGGTTACCGATGCTGCTTTTACTTCCTTTTGCGGCACTGCCAGTGATGCCAGCGGCAGTGCCGTTACAGTGAGTACTGCCGATAACATACCTGCCAGCATTTGCTTTCTTTTTAACTTTTTTCTCATATTGATGCTCCTTTTATTTTATCCTGTCTCTCTTTCAATGTCTGTTTCGAAAGAATCAGATGTTGGTTTCTATAACATCAAGCGATAAATTCTGCAACCTTCCAACTCTTTCGCTTTTGTTATAACCGTCAGTTCACTGTACTTTTTCATGATCTTTGCAATTACAGAATCTTTACTGTCTTTGCCTGTCTTCTTCTGAGGATTTTTTTATACAAGCTGCGTTTCTTTACCGGCACTTTGATGACTGCCTTTTTATGGATTCCTTCAAATGCCTTTTCCCGGACACCTTTGCTTTTCAGAAGCGAAGTCTCGATCCGGATGCTTTTCAGATTTTTGCATTTCATAAAAGCACCGTAATCGATCATGTTGACTTTTGATGGAATGGTAATGCCTTTCAGGCTGGTACATCCGGCAAATGCATGCATATAAATGCTTGTCAGCGTTTTTGGCAGTCTTACGGTTTTCAGTTTTGTACAATGCATAAACGCCCCCGGTGCAAGGCTCTTTATTCCATTTGGAATCGTGACGCTTGTCAGACTCTTACAATCAGAAAAACAGTCCATACCAATCTCAGATACACTTCCGGAGAGTTTCAGTTTTTTCAGTTTTTTGCAGTTCGAAAATGCCCACCATCCAAGTGTTTTTACATTGCCTGGAATGACAAGACTTTCCAAAGTATCACACTCGGAAAACGCAGACATTCCAATCTCTGTTACCGGGATACCCTCAATGCTTTTCGGAATAGTAATATTTTTTGCACTGCCAGTATATTTACTGATAACTACATAATTCTTTTTGGTTTTCTTGTCTCTGTTGATCTGATACTCAAATCCGTTTACTGTTTTGGTGGTATTTTCTTTCTGTGCTTCTTCTGCAAATACTGGAAGGGAAGTCCCTGTTCCCGCAAGCACAACTGCCGCTGTCATCACCGCTGCCAGATTCCTTTTCCACATCTTTGATCTCATCTCGCTCTTCCTCCTTTGTCTTTGGTTGTTTCCTTTTCATTTTATAAACTTTTTTTCATCAAAACAAGATGTGTCAAACTTTGTGGTCAGGATTTTTCACAGCCTACACTTTCGCATAAGCTGTACTCTTAAAAATCATTTTACCAG
>URUU01000085.1 GCA_900551235.1 uncultured Lachnospiraceae bacterium | reverse complement strand
TTTGACGAAAACGGGAAAAAGTTGTATACATCTGCTAAAGTTCCGTATAAAATAAAAGTAACAAAAACGAACGTCCCAATCCGGACAGGACCAGCAAAAAAATACAGCAAGGCAAGAGCATGCTGCCCGGTTGGAGTGTATGAGATCGTGGAAGAAAAGAACGGTTTCGGAAGGCTGAAAAGCGGTGCTGGCTGGGTGTACTTAAAGAAAGTTGAGAGAGTGTAATTATTATAGGAAAGAAGTAGTCAAAAAAGTAGTCAAATCAAGAAAACAAACGATAAAACATTGTAAAACCGGGCAGTGTAAGTAACTATTATCCTCATTGGTAGTGAGGAGGTCACGGGTCCGAGTCCCGTCAGCAGCTTAACAGAAAAAGTACCGGAAATCCAGTAAGATCAAGGGTTTCCGGTATTTTTGCGTTCTGAAAATATAGTCAGAAGAATTTCTGGTTGCACCGCCTGCTAAAATGTGTTAATATCTTTCGGGGAAGTACAAATGTACACTATAGAAAGAGTCTGCAGGAAACAATACAGAAAAAGAGACAGGAGGGCTTTGCAGTGGAAGAAAAGAATCGATATTATGTGGTTACAAAGAAAGCGGTTCCGGAAGTACTTCTGAAAGTGGTAGAGGCAAAACGACTGCTGGAGTCAGCAAAAGCATCTACGGTACAGGAAGCAGCAGATATGGTTGGTATTAGCCGTAGCTCTTTTTATAAATATAAAGATGATATTTTTCCGTTTCACGACAATGCAAAAGGAAAAACAATCACGTTCATGATCCAGATGGACGATGAAACAGGACTTTTGTCGGATGTACTGCACATTGTGGCAGATTATCATGCCAATATCCTGACAATCCATCAGAGTATCCCGATCAATGGCATTGCGTCTCTGACACTCAGTGTAGAAATTCTTTCCACGACAGGTGATGTGTCGGCGATGATGCAGGATATCGAAGTGCAAAGAGGTGTACAGTACATAAAAATTTTAGCAAGAGAATAAAAGCAATTCTTTGGACAAAACCAGAGATAAGCATAAAAGAAAATAACAGGAGGCTTAAAATGATCCAGATTGCAGTCTTAGGATATGGAACCGTAGGTTCCGGAGTGGTAGAAGTTATCAATACAAACCACAGCAGTATCAACAAAAAAGCAGGAGAAGAGATCAACATCAAATATGTACTTGATCTGAGAGATTTTCCGGGAGATCCGATTCAGGAAAAAATCGTGCATGATTTTGACGTTATCTTAAATGATCCGGAGATTAAAATTGTCGTTGAAGTTATGGGCGGTGTGGAGCCGGCGTATACTTTCACAAAAAAAGCACTGCTCGCAGGAAAGAGTGTCTGCACATCAAACAAAGAACTGGTGGCACGTCACGGTGCAGAGCTGCTTGAAATCGCAAGAGAAAGAAATATCAACTATTTGTTTGAAGCAAGCTGCGGCGGCGGTATTCCAATCATCCGTCCGCTGAATTCTTCACTGACTGCAGATGAGATCGATGAGATCACCGGTATTCTGAATGGAACTACAAACTATATCCTTACAGAGATGGCTGAGAAAGGTTCTGATTTTGCAGATGTATTAAAAGAAGCACAGAATCTTGGATATGCAGAACGCAATCCGGAAGCAGATGTAGAAGGTTACGATGCATGCCGTAAGATCGCAATCCTTTCCTCTCTGGCATTTGGCAGACAGGTTGATTACGAAGATATTTATACAGAAGGTATCAGCAAGATCACAGCAACCGATATCAAGTATGCAAAAGCAATGGGGCAGATGATCAAGCTGCTGGCAGTCAGCCGTAAAGTTGACGGAAGCTTTTATGCAATGGTATCTCCGGTGCTGGTTGGACCGTCTGATCCGCTGTACAGCGTAAGCGGCGTATTCAATGCAATCTTTGTACATGGCAATGTACTTGGAGATGCCATGTTCTATGGAAGCGGAGCCGGCAAGCTGCCGACCGCAAGTGCTGTTGTAGCTGACGTAGTCGATGAAGCAAGACATCTGAATCGCAGTATTATGGCATTCTGGAGCAGCAAAAAACTGGAACTGACCGATATCAGCAATTCCAGCCGCAAATTCTTTGTACGTGTCAAAGGAACTCCGGAAGAAAACCTTGCAAAAGTTCAGGAAGTATTCGGAAACGTACAGCCGGTCGTTGTGGCAGATGTTGACGGAGAGTTTGGATTCGTGACAGAAAAGATGACAGAGGCAGAATATAAAGCAAAAGCAGAAAACTTTGGCGAAGTGCTCGGCATGATCCGTGTTCGCCGTGTCGAAAACTAATAAAAAAAGAAATGCTCTGCAGCAGGTCTAAAAACTTACTGCGGAGCATTTTTTGTTTTAAATTTCCCCTACGAGCTCACGGTAAAATTCAAGAAGCGTCATCTGCGCGTAAGGAATGACCCATAGTAACCCTACAAAGCAGGCAACGACTGCGAGCAGCATGATCGGTATAAAGCTCAGCTCCAGAACAAAATAGCGTAGCCGGTTTCCGTGCATCAGACTGCGGCTTTCACGCAGAAGGTCAAGAGCACTGGTCTGCGGATTGTCAATGTAAAGCGGAGTCACAAGGGCAAAATCCAGACGGATCAAAACGGTACCGATCACAGCGGCAAAAAGCAGCAGACTTCCAATAATAACACCAAGAGCAGTATAAAAAACCGAGGACAGTGTCAATACGATGATAGCCGGAAGGAAAATCACCGTGGACAGGATCGAAATGATAAGCTGAGATACGATAATGCGGTCCGGCTGATGACGAAAAGCATACAGAAGATCAGCAATCTGTCCGTCACTTCCGCGGCTCATATCAAGCAGGATCGTAACTGGTCCAACGCTTAAAATGGATAGAAGAAGCTCAATGATAAAAGAAGTTACAAGGTAAGAAATACTGTTTTCCGTACCAGGGAAAAGTGCGGACAATAATAAATTAACCAGCAGAATAATTCCGAATGTGATTGCATAAGCAGCAATCGGACGACTGAAATGATTTACCAGTGTTGCCCTTGAAAGTTGTTTAAGTTGCGAAGAAGTTCGTTTCATAAGATACACTCCATTTCGTAAGAATTAAGTCGAATACACAAATAAAAAGTTGTCGGTGATTTCCCGGCAGGTGTAAGGAATTGAAATACTGAACATTTTATCAGGATGCTGTCTGCAAAAAGCCAGAACCCGTGACCCACTGCGTTTC
>URUU01000084.1 GCA_900551235.1 uncultured Lachnospiraceae bacterium | reverse complement strand
AAGATTCCAGAGAACAGTTCGAACAGAGAACTCATAAGAGACTGATCGATATCATGACACCAACTCAGAAAACAGTTGACGCTCTGTCAAGACTGGAAATGCCAGCTGGTGTTTACATTGATATCAAAATGAAAAACAAATAATTAATTTGTTTTTTGGTATCCGCAAGGATATTTCAAAATAACTATATGATTGCCGAATGGTAATCCGCTATAAGGAGGAAGAAAGAATGAAGAAAGCTATCTTAGCTACTAAAGTCGGAATGACTCAGATCTTCAACGAAGACGGTCTTCTGATCCCGGTGACCGTTTTACAGGCTGGTCCGTGCGTAGTTACTCAGGTTAAAACTGAAGAAAACGACGGATATACAGCAGTTCAGGTGGGATACGGCGACATCAGAGAAAAACTGGTGAACAAACCGGAAAAAGGACACTTTGAAAAAGCAGGCGTTTCTGCAAAAAGATTTGTTAAAGAATTCAGATTCGAAAACGCAGGTGAGTATGAAGTAGGTCAGGAAATCAAAGTTGACGTGTTTACAGCAGGTGAGCACATTGATGCAACAGCAGTTTCCAAAGGTAAAGGCTTCCAGGGTGCTATTAAGAGACACGGACAGTCCAGAGGACCTATGGCTCACGGCTCCAAATATCATCGTCATGCTGGTTCCAATGGTGCTTGCTCCGATCCGAGTAAAGTATTCAAAGGAAAACACATGCCGGGTCACATGGGAAATGTACAGGTTACTGTTCAGAACCTTGAGATCGTTCGCGTTGACACAGAAAATAACTTACTGTTAGTGAAAGGTGCTGTTCCAGGACCTAAGAAATCTCTGGTGACCATCAAAGAGACAGTAAAGTCTTTATAATGAGAAAGGAGGAGCATCAGAATGGCAAACGTAACAGTTTATAATATGGAAGGCAATGAAGTTGGAACAATGGAACTGAATGATGCAGTGTTCGGAGTAGAAATCAACGAGCATCTGGTTCATCTTGCTGTTGTTCGTCAGCTTGCAAATAATCGCCAGGGTACTCAGAAAGCAAAAACACGTTCTGAAGTAAGCGGCGGCGGAAGAAAACCGTGGAGACAGAAAGGAACAGGTCATGCTAGACAGGGTTCCATCCGTGCACCACAGTGGACTGGCGGCGGTGTTGTATTCGCTCCGGTACCAAGAGATTATGAAGTAAAAATGAACAAGAAAGAAAGAAGAGCTGCTTTAAAATCTGCTCTGACTTCCAAAGTTCAGGACAATAAATTAGTAGTTGTTGATGCTCTTACATTAGCAGATGTTAAGACAAAGGAAATGCAGAAAGTTCTTACAAACCTGAAAGCTGAGAAAGCTCTGGTTATCACAGCAACAGATGACAAGAACGTAATCCTTTCCGCAAGAAACATCACTGATGTTCAGACTGCAACTCCAAGTACTATCAACGTATACGATGTTATGAACCACAACACCGTAATCGTAACCAAAGATGCTGTAGCATCCATCGAGGAGGTATATGCATAATGGCTGATATCAAGTACTATGACGTAATCAAGAAACCAGTGATTACAGAAAAATCTATGAATGCAATGGCTGAAAAGAAATACACTTTCTTAGTTCATCCGGAAGCAAATAAATCTCAGATTAAAGAAGCTGTAGAGAAAATGTTCGAAGGAACAAAAGTAAAGAGCG
This sequence comes from uncultured Lachnospiraceae bacterium, assembly GCA_900551235.1. Lineage (GTDB taxonomy): Bacteria > Bacillota > Clostridia > Lachnospirales > Lachnospiraceae > Hominisplanchenecus. The sequence goes on along the minus strand of URUU01000084.1, from coordinate 1,595 downwards.
TTAACACCATGAATATGGATGGAAAGAAAAAACGCCGTGGTATGACAGTTGGAACAACTGCTAAAACCAAAAAAGCTATCGTAGCTCTGACAGAAGACAGCAAAGATATCGAAATCTTCGAAGGACTTTAATTGATAGCCCATGCGGTACGAGTGCCACTTCGGAAGCTTTGCTTCTTATGAATCTTCGGCACTCTGATTATCGCGAGTATACGCATTCAAAAGCGTGAGGACAAATTTGAAAGGAGAACAAAAATGGGAATCAAAAGTTATAACCCATATACACCGTCTAGAAGACATATGACTGGTTCCGATTTCTCAGAGATTACAAAATCTACACCAGAGAAATCTCTTACCGTGTCTTTAAAGAAAAACGCTGGACGTAACAACCAGGGTAAGATTACAGTTAGACACCGCGGAGGCGGAAGCAGAAGAAAATACAGAATCATCGACTTCAAGAGAAGAAAAGATGGAATTCATGCTACTGTTAAGACAATCGAATACGATCCAAACAGAACAGCAAACATCGCTCTGATCAGCTATGAAGATGGTGAAAAAGCATACATCCTTGCTCCAGAAGGACTGAAAGTCGGACAGAAAGTCATGAACGGTCCGGAAGCAGAAATCCGTGTAGGAAACTGTCTGCCACTGGAACTTATCCCGGTTGGTACTATGGTACACAACATTGAGCTTCACCCAGGAAAGGGCGGACAGATGGTTCGTTCTGCTGGTAACGGCGCTCAGCTGATGGCTAAAGAAGGAAAATACGCAACATTAAGATTACCGTCTGGAGAAATGAGAATGGTTCCGCTTGTATGCCGCGCATCTATCGGTGTTGTTGGTAATGGCGATCACAACCTTGTAAACATTGGTAAAGCTGGACGTAAACGTCACATGGGAATCAGACCTACAGTTCGTGGTTCCGTAATGAACCCGAATGACCATCCGCATGGTGGTGGTGAAGGAAAGACCGGAATCGGTCGCCCAGGCCCGTGTACACCATGGGGCAAACCTGCTCTTGGTCTGAAGACCAGAAAGAAAAACAAACAGTCCAACAAGCTCATCGTAAGAAGACGCGATGGAAAAGCTTTATCAAAATAATAAGGAGGGTACAGAATGTCTCGTTCATTGAAAAAAGGACCTTTCGCAGACGCAAGCCTGCTTAAAAAGGTTGACGCTCTGAATGCTGCAAATGATAAATCTGTGATCAAAACATGGTCACGTCGTTCCACTATCTTCCCGTCCTTCGTAGGACATACAATCGCAGTACATGACGGAAGAAAACATGTGCCGGTATATGTAACAGAAGATATGGTAGGACATAAACTTGGTGAGTTCGTTGCAACAAGAACTTACAGAGGACACGGAAAAGACGAAAAGAAATCCGGCGTTCGCTAGTATTAAACTTAAAATAAATAATCTGCCTGTTGTCCCATAAGGGGCAGCAAGGCGGTGTTACCAGATATCGAAAAATTGGAAAGGAGGCACTTTAAAATGGCAAAGGGACATAGAAGCCAGATTAAGAGAGCCAGAAATGAGAGTAATAGAGAGACAAGACCGTCTGCAAAATTATCTTATGCAAGAATTTCTGTTCAG
>URUU01000083.1 GCA_900551235.1 uncultured Lachnospiraceae bacterium | reverse complement strand
AAAGCAGAAAATGTCGTGTCACGGCTATGGCAATGGCAGTGATGATGGCGGCAGCAAGTTTTAATGTAAGCGGTGTGATATCACCGGTTTATGCAGCAGAACAGAGTACGGAAATCCATTTCCCGGATGTGTATTCCAAAGATCTGGTTCAGCCGATCAAAGATCAGGCAGCCATTGACAAGAAAGTCAATGCACTTTTGAAAACGATGACAACTGAGGAAAAGTACACGTTTCTTGGCGGAAACGGAACCGGTGATACAGAAGGTAATGCCGGATATCTGAAAGGTGTGCCAAGGCTGGGCATTCCGATGATCAAGATGTACGACGGACCGGCAGGTCTTCTGTATCCGCAGGACACGACAAATCCGCCGCAGGAGCAGATGCTTGCAGCAACCTGGGACGAGAAAATGGCAGAAATGTACGGAGAAGCTGTTGGAAATGAAAACCTGGCGATCGGCGGATGTATGATGTTAAGTGCACAGCTTGATATCCAGAGACAGCCGCAGTTCCAGAGAACAAAAGACCAGATGGGTGAGGACTCTTATCTGTTATCCAGTCTGGCAGATGATATGGTAAATGGTATGACAAAAAATGGTGGTATCGCAGTTCTGAAACATTACGGCGCATTTGCACAGAACGCTTCCCCTGGAACCAACACAAACGTAGAAGTTTCCGAGCAGGCACTGCATGAGACGTATCTGGCAGGCTTTGAATCCGCAGTCAAGACTGGAGATTCCATTGGTGTGATGTCATCCTACAACAAACTTTCCGGTACATGGGCTTCTGCAAGTACGCTTCTTCAGGAAGATATTCTGCATAAGATGTGGGGATTTGACGGCTTTACCATCACAGACTGGGGTGGAAACCATGAATACACCCTGGATAAAGGAACCGATATCGAGATGCCGTCCTTAAGCAACAACAGCCAGGAAAAGACGCAGGCAAAAGTAGATGCCGGTGAGATGACACAGGAAGAGGCAGATGCACAGGTAGATAAGAGCGTAAAACGTATCCTGACGGCATATGCCAAAGGCGGATATCTGACACTGGTACAGGTGGATGAGAACGGTTATGCAAAAGAAGAAGCAGGCAGAACGAAACTGATCAGTCCTGGAACAGATAATCAGGCGCTTGCAGACCTGTATGATTCCAGCAATGAGACCGCAGAGAAGGTCGCAGAGGAAGGCGGCGTTCTTCTGAAAAACGAAAAAAATACACTTCCGCTGGATACCAGCGGCGACAAGAGTGTCGCAGTTGTTGGTGTGAACGGCATGACACTGATTCCTGGTATCGGGGGTGAGCGTTCCTATGGTTCCATCCGTGCGATGACAAGTCCGTACGAAGCACTGACCGATATCCTTGGAAAGAACAAAGTCGAAGGTCAGGTTTATAATGACAAAGTCGGAACGATTATCCCGACTGAAAATCTGTATACAACTGCAGCCGGTGATGAACATGGTGCAGTACGCACATATGGTACCGGACAGTCCGCGGAGACCGGTGGAAATTATCAGGGGCAGTTTGTAAGCAACAGCGTACCGAAAACCCAAATGGGAGATCATGTAATCGGAGAATTCTGCAAGGTAGATGCAACGATTGACTTTAACACAAACAGCAAAACCTATAAAAATGCAGAAGGTGGAAATGCATTTGACCGTACAACCAATCCGGCTTATACCTGGACCACCTACCTTCAGGCTCCGGAAAACGGCGAATACAGCATCATTTTACAGAGCATCGGTGCAAAAGCAGCCATGTCTATCTATGAGCTGGATGAAGAAGGCAATCCGACCGAAAAAGCAATCGGTTCCGGATCAGGTGCGAGTGTAAATCAGGGTACACAGTATTATAGTGGCGTTATTCCATCAGAGACAGGTGAAAACCTTTCTACTGCAACGGTTACACTGGAAGCAGGCAAACGTTATATGATCGGCATTGCTTCTGAAAATGCCGGAGAAGTCAGCGGAAAAGATATGCAGGTCGGACTGGCATGGGTAACACCATCCCAGAGACAGGCAAACATCGACAATGCGATCACAGCAGCAGAAAACAATGATACCGTAGTGATCTTTGCTTATGCACAGGTAAGTGATCCGGCAAATACAAGAGAAGAAACCACACTGAAACTGGATGACTATCAGCAGCAGATGATCCTGGATGTGGCAAAAGCAGCACACAAGAAAGGCAACAAAGTGGCCGTTGTCCTGAATAATGACTCTGCTGTTGTTATGGAAGACTGGATCAACCAGGTGGATGCAATCCTTGAGATGTATTATCCTGGACAGAGAGGCGGCGTTGCAACAGCAAAATTGCTGACCGGCGAAGTCAACCCAAGCGGAAAACTGGCATATACAATACCGAAAAAAGATACCGATACGCTCATCACATATTCCGATGAAGCGTGGGATCGTTTTGAAAAAGAAAACGAAACCGAAGAAGACAGTGCAAAACAAAGCGATGCTGCAGCACAGGATGAAGCAGGAGGCGGATTCCCAGGAGGCGGATTCCCAGGAGGCGGATTCCCGGGCTTCGGTGGTGGAAAGGGCACAACAACCTATTTTGATGAAGGAATCAACACCGGTTATAAGTGGTTTGATGAAATGAACATTGAACCACAGTATGAATTCGGCTATGGACTTTCTTACACAACCTTTGAATATGGCGATATGACGGTAGTGGAAAAAGCGGCCGATGGCGAAAAAGCCGGTTATGATGTAACCTTTACGGTAACGAATACCGGAGATGTAGCCGGAAGCGAAGTTGCACAGGTATACCTTGGCAAAGCACAGGTACCGGAAGGCATCCAGAGTTCCAAATATGCGCTGGCAGGCTATCAGAAAGTCAAAGATATCCAGCCGGGAGAGACAAGAACCGTGACCGTTCACATTTCTGAGCGTTCTCTGTCCTACTGGAACAGCAATCAGACAACACTGAATATCAACAGTGACGGAACACAGGACAAATGGACACTGGCAGCCGGAACCAGAACCATTTATGTGGGTGCTTCTTCTGACAAACTGCTGATGAACAAGAAAGTCAATGTTCAGGAAGTAAAGAAAGACAGCAACGCGGGAAATAACAATAATAACAATAGCAGCAATAATAGTAACAGCAATAACAACAGCAACAATAATAACAGTGGTAATACAACAACTGTGACCGTAAAGAAACCGGCAAAAGTAACGAAAGTAACTGCAACCGTTGCAAAAAATAAAAAGAAAGTAACGCTGAAATGGAAGAAAGTGAAAAATGCAAATGGTTATGTGGTCTATCGTGCCACAAAGAAAAATGGCAAGTATACGAAAGTGAAAACCATCACCAAAGCTTCCACAGTCAAGTTTACGGACAAGAAAGTGAAAAAAGGCAAGACGTATTACTACAAAGTCAGAGCTTATAAAAAAGCATCTGGTACAAAAGTATACGGAACGTATTCCGCAGCAAGAAAAGTAAAGATCAGGAAATAAAACCTGAAAAAAAATCCTCTTAACACACAAAAATAAAAAGACTGAAAGATTCCATTTTTCGGGCAAAAAGGGCTTCATGCTACACAGGCATGAAGCCTTTTTCTGTGCTTGACAGGTGTTTTCAGATATGTTACCAATATAAAACGTAAAGTAGTTTAGACTAATGAGAGAAAGCTGGAACATACAGAAGTTGCAGATAATGCAAAAGAAAAATCCGTAAGGGAAGGCTTAGGTAGTGTCAAATAAGTTATGAAAAAACAAAGCCAAAGAAAAAGGCTCAAATG
>URUU01000082.1 GCA_900551235.1 uncultured Lachnospiraceae bacterium | reverse complement strand
CCAGTGGCGCAATGAGAATGTACTGGGTTTATGGACCAGACCAGAAAGATATTACAATTATTGGATTGGAGCCACACCCGGAAGATAAGAAAAATGGCGCATACGACCGAATTTCACTGTCGGATTTGTAGAATAAAACTGAATATGCATGTGCCCAGCCGTTTCTATTATAAAGTGTATGAAGAGAAACGCGATTTCTACGAACAGTTTTATGAACGCCTTGAAGAAGCAAAAAACTTCTGAGTCTTGGTGTATAGCCAGAAACTCAGAAGCTTTAGAATTTTAATTGCTTTTTGAATTAAGTTCAGTAAGAAGCTGATGGATGGTTTTATTCAGAACCGGATGACGGTAATATGGCGCAATTTCATCCAGCGGTTTCAGCACAAAATCACGGTTTTCCATATCAATATGTGGAATATGGAGATCCGGTGTATCAATGATTTCATTGTCATAAAACAAAATATCCAGATCGAGGGTACGAGGCCCCCAGTGGATGATACGTTCTCTGTTGGCTGCCGCTTCCAGTTCATGAAAACGGTCAAGCAGCTCTTCAGGAGTCAGAAGCGTGCGGAGACGAAGTACACCATTGAGGAACTCATCCTGTTCTACATCTCCATATGGCTCTGTGACAAGATATTCTGATACAGCTTCGACTTCGCAGTCCGGAGTGTCCTTAAGACCCTGAATGCCATCATCGATATATTTCTTCTTATCTCCGAGGTTGGAGCCAAAGGCAACATAAGTGGTATGCCAGCCGCGGGTAATTTCAACGGCGACTGTATCCAGTGGAAGTCCGACCGGCGCCCATGGTTTTTCGATACGCAGAGTAATTGCATTCATCAGTGGGAATTCATGCAAAAGCATCTGACAGAGGTTTTCAGCAAGAGTTTCCAGAAGCTTGTAGGTATGCTCTTTGGTGAACTTTGTGAGCATCTGACTGACTTCTCCATAGTGAATGGAAGCAGTCAGATCGTCTGTCAGACCGGCTTTACGTGTACTGGTATAAAGTTTGGCTGATACGACGAATTTCTGACCGAGTACATTTTCCTCCGGAAAAACTCCGTGGTTAGCAAAAATCTCAAGGTTTTTAATCTCAATAATATCCATTTATTTTTAATCCTTTTAATTATTTCTTTATTTGATGTTTCTGCCGAGAATCGCTTCGGTCATCAGTACGGCACGTCTGTTTTCTTTTACATCATGGACTCGCACGAAAGCACAGCCTTTCATAACTCCAATGACAGAAGTGGCAATTGTTCCTTCGACACGCTGGCCAACCGGAAGATCGAGTGTAAGACCGATCATGGATTTACGGGAAGTGCCGAGAAGTACCGGGAATCCGAGATGCTGAAAAAGCTCCAGATGATCCATGGTTTCAAGGTTCATTTCATATGTTTTTCCAAATCCGACACCCGGGTCAAGAATAATACGTTCATCTTTGATGCCTGCCTTGCGCGCGATGTTTACGCATTCCTGCGTTTCGGTAAGCATGTCGGTGAGAAAATTGTTGTATTTTGTGTTGGCCTTGTTGTGCATCAGACAGCATGCTACATCGTGTTTGGCTATTACACCTGCCATTTCCGGATCATATTTCAGTCCCCATACATCATTGACAAGATCAGCGCCTGCCTGTACGGCAACGTCAGCAACACTTCCTTTATATGTATCTACAGAAATCGGAACATCAAAATGTTTGCGAAGCGCCTCAATGATCGGAACGACACGGGCCGCCTCTTCTTCGGCGCTTACCGGAGTATGTCCCGGTCGGGTGGATTCTCCGCCGACATCCAGAATATCAGCACCCTCGGCAATCATTGTCTCAGCATGCTTCAGAGCATGATCCATAGAGTCCCATTTACCGCCATCAGAGAAAGAATCCGGTGTGACATTCAGGATTCCCATAATATAGGTTCTGTTTTTTACGTCAAATTCACGATTTCCAATTTTCATTTTAAAGATTCTCCTTTTAATATCGAATCGTCATATTTTTCTTCTCAGGAGCCCAGTAACATTCTTTTTCGGCAGAACATAAAAAACAATTGCGGGATTTTTTGTCTGCTTCATAAATAATCTGGCTGAGTATCGGAAGATTTCCGGTGGAAGAACGATGTTCTCCGATTGCCGTCAGAATCTGAGCTTTTTCTGATTCTGAGAAGTTTAGATCTGCTAAAATCTGCCCTGCAATGGTGACACCTGCTTCATCGTGCGGTGTACCGTTTGTGTACTGTTCGGCACGGCCAATATCATGGAGAAGGGCAGTACAGTAGATCAGTTCACGGGAACAGTCAAGATTTCGCTCCAGCGCAAAAATGTAGGCCAGTCTTGCTACATCCAGAAAATGCTCCGGGGTGTGGCGGCAGAAAATACGGTCAGATTCCAGACGGGTAAGGGCATTCAGATGTTTTTGATAAAGCGGATGCTGCCAGATGGCCTGAACTCTTGTCATACCAGCAGACATCAGTCTTTTACCATGGAGAGGAATTGCTTCTGAAGTCCACGGTCTGTCCTGAAATCCCCTCGTGTTACAGTAGTGATGGTCTTACTGCCTGGCTTTTTAATGCCGCGCATTGTCATGCAGGTATGTTCGGCCTCAAGCATGACCATAACGCCTCTGGGATTCAAAGCACGCTCCAGAGCATCTGCAATCTGTACAGTCAGACGTTCCTGAATCTGAGGCCTTCTTGCATAGACATCTACGGTGCGGGCAAGTTTGCTGAGTCCGGTAACTCTGCCGTTTGGTATGTAAGCAATGTGAGCCTTGCCGTAAAATGGCATCAGATGATGCTCGCACATGGAATAGAATGTGATGTCTTTTTCAAGGACCATTTCGTTATTTTCTACTTCAAATTGTTTGGCGAGGTGCTGATCTGCTTTCTCATCCAGACCACCGTAGATTTCCATGCACATACGTGCAATGCGGTCCGGGGTATCTTTCAGTCCTTCACGTTCTGTATCTTCACCGATTCCTTCAAGGAGAAGTCGGATTGCCTGTTCTACTTTTTGTTTGTCTACCATAAAAAAACAATCTCCTATTATAATGATATTGTGTATCGTGGAGATTGTCTGCTTTTTGTCAATGTATTTGTAAAATAAAACAAAAAAAGATATCTCCAATTGTGATAGAACGTATGTCGAAAAACGTATCCCTACACAATATGAGATATCCTCTTATATTGTTGCAACGGGTGCGGATCATATACCGTAAGACGGACTTTTCGTTTCGGCGACAACTCCCCATTCGCTGAACACTTGACGCATAAGATCCTATTTTGCATATCATTCATTTCCCGTACAGTATAGCATAGATGTATTTGATAGAAAAGGGGTAATTTGTTGAAAAAAATATTCAGGTTGAATAATTATTGACGTGAAATGAGAGATATGATAGCATAAAGCTATCTATAAAAGAAAAGCAAAGAAAAAGATAAAAATTTCACAGATTACGGACCAATCAGGGATAACGACTGTGTGCATGAAAATACGCACACTCGTTGTCTCTTTTTTTATTTTATCCGCGATTTGATGACAGGGAGGATGATATGTATTTAATGATCGACAACTATGATTCATTTGTCTATAACCTGAAGGCTTACTTTGAGGAGCTTGGAAGGGAGATTGTTGTAAAAAGAAGTGATCAGATCACCGTGGATGAGATAGAAAAAATGCAGCCGCAGGGAATCATTCTGTCCCCCGGACCGAAACGTCCGTGGGATGCAGAAGTCTGTGTACAGACAGTGGAACGTCTGCAGGGAAAAATTCCGATCCTTGGAGTCTGTCTCGGACACCAG
>URUU01000081.1 GCA_900551235.1 uncultured Lachnospiraceae bacterium | reverse complement strand
CAGATGGAAGAGAAAGGCCTGAGCAGTGAACAGGCACAGATTGAAGCATTTTATGCAAATAAAGCGAGATAGGAGGGAAAAGAAATGGGAAAACCAACCGGATTTTTAGAGTACGAAAGAAGAGTGAGTGAAGAGATCGCACCGCTTGAACGTATCAAAAATTTTAACGAATTTCATATCCCTCTGCCGCTGGAAAAACAGCAGCTTCAGGGAGCACGCTGTATGGCATGCGGAGTGCCGTTCTGCCAGTACGGAAAAATGATAAACGGTATGGCATCCGGCTGTCCGCTGAACAACCTCTGCCCGGAATGGAATGATCTTGTCTATACCGGAAACTGGGAACAGGCTTACAACCGTCTGATGAAAACACATTGTTTTCCGGAGTTTACTTCCAGAGTGTGCCCGGCACTCTGCGAAGCAGCCTGCACCTGCAACTTAAACGGAGACCCGGTCTCCACAAAAGAGAACGAGCGAGCGATCATCGAGCGTGCCTACGAGACAGGACTTGTCAAGGCACAGCCGCCGAAAGTGCGTACCGGAAAAAAAGTAGCCGTGATCGGAAGCGGTCCGTCCGGACTTGCCGTTGCCATGCAGTTGAACCGCCGCGGCCATGAGGTGACGGTATTTGAGCGAAACGACCGCCTTGGAGGTCTGCTCCGTTACGGTATTCCGAATATGAAACTGGAGAAATCTGTGATCGACCGCCGCATCCGCCTGATGGAAGAAGAAGGAGTGATCTTTAAGACAAATGTCAACGTCGGCGTGGATGTCAAAGCAGCAAAACTTCTGAAGGATTTCGACCGCGTGGTACTCTGCTGCGGAGCATCGAACCCAAGAGATATCAAAGTTCCGGGACGCGAGGCAGAAGGCATTTATTTTGCCGTTGATTTCCTGAAAGGTGTGACAAAGAGCCTGCAGGATTCAGACCTGGCAGATCAGAAATTTGTCACCTGCAAGAATAAGAAAGTGATGGTCATCGGAGGCGGTGATACCGGAAACGACTGTGTCGGAACAGCCATCCGCCTGGGTGCATCCTCTGTGGTACAACTGGAGATGATGCCGAAAGCACCAGATCAGAGAGCGGCAAACAATCCATGGCCGGAGTGGCCGAGAGTCTGCAAGACCGATTACGGTCAGCAGGAGTCCATTGCCGTATTCGGACATGATCCGCGTATCTATCAGACCACAGTCAAAGAATTCATTGCCGATGACAAAGGCAGACTGAAAAAAGCAGTGCTGGTCAAATTACAGAGCAAAAAAGATGAGAAAACAGACCGCATGATGATGGTTCCGGTGGAAGGGAGCGAATGGACAGTTGAAGTAGATGTCGTACTGATCGCGGCCGGTTTTCTTGGTTCACAGAAATATGTGACCGATGCCTTTAAAGTAGATCTGACACCGCGTACGAACGTAGCAACGGAACCGGAAAAATATCAGACTTCCGTAAAGAATGTCTTTACGGCAGGTGATATGCACCGCGGACAGTCTCTCGTTGTGTGGGCGATCCACGAAGGAAGGGAAGCGGCAAAAGCAGTAGATGAATCCCTGATGGGATACACCAACCTCGTTTAAAGAAAACGAACGCAAAAAAACAGGGCAGATCATTCTGCCCCAAGTTCCAGCATCACACTGGCGATATACCATCCGTCTTTGATCTCTTTGGTGGAGATCCCGTTATAACGGAGAACGATATCATCGATGATCTGACGGCCAAGCCCATGCTGTTTTTTATCTGCTTTGGTCGTGCGGATGGTAAGTGCCGTATTTTGCATGGAAGGATTCATTTTGTTTCGAATGGTCAGGGAGAGATAATCCTTGACCATTTTCATTTCAATCACAATCTTTGGATCTTTGATTTTTATGGATGCTTCAATCGCATTGTCCAGAAGGTTTGCAACAAGAGAACAGAGAAGGTGATCTGGGATTGAAAGATGCGGCGGCAGTACGATCTGAATATCCATCGGGATCTGATGCTTATGAGCCGTTGCATATTTGAGGTTGATCACCTGGTTGACGATCTCATTTCCTGTTTCAATCTGGTTGTCGAGTGCATAGATCTCTTTGGAAAGACTGTAAAAATATTCTTTCAGGGCATCGTATTTGTTCTGGCTGAGCAGACGGTCCATGCAGGCAAAATGATTTTTGGTGTCATGCCGCAGGTGGTGGTATTCCGTTACGATCGTGTTCAATTCCTTCATATGCTGTTTCTGATAGTCATTCTGCTGGTTGATTAGCTGCAATTGGATGCGGCTGTTGTATTCACACGTCATCTGCCATAACATATAATATAGAAGCAGCTCGCTTACGAAAGAGAACGTTCCGATATAATTGATCACACCGCTGACCGCATCAAAATAACTTTTCAGCATCATCACCGTGCAGGAGTTTAAGATCGGAGTCAGGATCATGACCATATAATAAGAAAGGGGATAGTTCTGTTTCGTATTTGGCCTGAAACGGATAAAAAAGTATCCGCATAAAACGAGTAGAATACTTGGCAGAAGCGATTTATTATAAGAACGGAGTGTAAATACAATACTGTCTGGCAGAATGCGGGAAAGCAGATTCAACAGAAGACTGAGCGGAAAGCGGCACAGTATCAGAACAGAAATATAAATCAATGGCAGGAAAAATTTAAATCCGGTCTTTCCGTCACATATCAAAAAAGCGAAGGAAATAAGAAACACTGCATGCAAAAGCAGATAAACCCAGAACATATCTCCATACACTTCCGGCAGATAATATTCTTCAATCAAAAGCAGAACTGCATGAACTGAAAAAATACCGGTCATGCAGGGAATCTTCAGACGAAAAGTTTTCGGTGTAAGGATTTTATATAAAATCACTTCGCCGAGAAAAATTTCAAACAGAAGAGATAAGATCTTAACAATCGTTTCAAGGGAAAGTTCAGGTATCATAATGTCAGCCTCCGGAACTCTACTTTGATCTCATCCAAACGGTAGCGGCTGACTGGAAGTTGTTTTTTGTTATCCAGAACCACACAGGTTGGCTGAATGTTTTTGATATAACGGTAATTGACCAGATAGCTTTTATGGATACGGATAAAACCATAAGGAATAAGCTTCTGCTCCATATCAGACATCTTGAAACGAAGTGCTTCACTTTGCTGATCATCTTTCAGAAAAATGGTTACATATTTATCAATGCTCTGAATATAAAGAATATCATCGATCCGGTAGCGGTACATGGAAGTACGGTTCTCAAACGTCACATAATCCTGCTCAGACTCTGTGCGGCAGTCTTCGAGGATATCTGCGATACAGCCGGAAATCTGTGACGGAAACTCATCCTTTGGTATAAAACGGAATGGACGTGCCTTGAAAGATTCGTAGACACATTCGCGGTGGATGGAAACGTAGATCAGATAACAGTTCATATCCAGTTCGCGTAGCTTCTGTCCGAGACTCAGTCCGTTGATCAGAGGCATATCAATATCCAGAAAACAGACGTCCCAGCGTTTTCCCTCATATAAAGCTGTGAGAAGTTTTCCGCTGTCTGTAAAAAGATCAATCTCACATTCAGCAGAACATTCTTTAAAAATCTGTTCAATCTGCCCATAGTAATATTCCGCAGTAATATATTCATCATCACAAATCGCAATCGTCATTTTATCACTTCCTGATTTATAGTATCTTTTGAACATAGCATCATTATTATAAAGTATCATAGAAATAATGTCAAATTTCTGAACGATTTTGAATGAATTTTTGACATTTACGACATAAAGGATCCATTCACGCTTATATCTGCCATACACGACACACAGATTGAAACGAAAAAACACGTGTGGTAGAGTAAAAATCACAAGAGGCACAAATAAAAAAGTATGGAGGATCATATGAGAAAAAGCAGAAAATGTCGTGTCACGGCTATGGCAATGGCAGTGATGATGGCGGCAGC
>URUU01000080.1 GCA_900551235.1 uncultured Lachnospiraceae bacterium | reverse complement strand
AGACAGCATCCTGATAAAATGCTCCGTATTTCAATTCCTTACACCTGCCAGGAAACCTCCGTAAATTCTTATTTTCTGCCCATGTCGAAAAGTTCTCTCATCGGTTTTGCCAGCTCTCCACTCTCTTCTACATCCAGTGTACAGATCACTTTTTCACACTTCCTGATCCATTCTTTTGCTTTCTGTATTTCTTTTTCGCCGATCTGTGTAAATGCTTTCACGGAAATCACTTCTGCCGCCAGCGCTTTTGCTGCGGGATAATCCAGGTCGTTTTCCCACAGAATCCCCGTCACAAACGGCACTCGCTCTCTCTGTAATTTTCGGAAAACTGCTGTTCCTGTTCCGTTTCCGGCTATCACAAAAACTTTCGGCTCTCCTTCTGCTTTCGGAAGTTCAAGGTCTCCGGTGCGTTCATCATAAGAACCGGTTGTCATCTGATAAAGCTGTGGGATGTAGCCCTGCGTAAAGATTTCTTCCGGTGTTCCGAATCGATCTACTTTGTCTCCTCTGACACAGGCTATTTTATCGGAAATACGTCCTGCCAGGTCCAGTTCATGCAGGGACATGATCACGGAAAGATTTCGTTCTCTGGACATATTCTGGATGATGGCTAAAAACTCCAGTTTATAGCGGATATCCAGAAAAGAGGTCGGCTCATCCAGAATGATGATATCCGGCTGCTGACAAATTGCTCTCGCCAGCATTACCCGCTGTTTCTGTCCGTCACTCGTTTTTGAAAAATCACGGTCAGCAAGCTCATGGATATGCACCAGTTCCATCGCCTCATCTACCAGTTTCCAGTCTTCTTTTGAGAGTACGCCGAATTTTCCGGTATATGGATAGCGTCCGGTCGCAACCACTTCTTTGCAGGTCATCATTTCCGGTCTTACCCGTTCCGTCAGCACAACCGAAAGTTTTCTGGAAAGTTCTTTTCCACTGATTTGTTCCGTCTCTTTTCCATCCAGCACAACGACTCCGCCAAGCGGTTTAAGCTGTTTTATGATGCTTCGCAGGATCGTTGTTTTGCCTGCTCCGTTCGGCCCGATCAACGTCAGGATTTCTCCCTTTTTCAAACTGATCTTGATATTTTTTATGAGCGGAACGCCGTGATAGCCGACGGTCAGACCTTCCGTATAAAAATAATATTCTTCCATATGCTATTCCGCCTCTTCTAAATCAAAAATTCAAAAATATTTCTGACATTCTTGCTGCAAGATGTACCTTATGCATTGCATGAACTGTTCCATGATTTCTGATTTCACACTTTTTCTTTTTTTCTGTGAATCATAATATAGATAACCACCGGTGCACCAAATACGGCTGTGATCGTACTGATGGAAAGTTCTGTCGGGGCAAACATAATTCTTGCCAGAAGGTCACAAAACAGGCAGAAAACAGATCCGCCAAGAAAACATGCGGGTATCATAATGATCGGTTTTGCGGTACCGAACAAATTTTTGACCAGATGAGGAACAGCGATTCCGACAAAGGAGACCGGTCCTGCAAAGGCTGTCACACATGCTGACAGAATACTGGATAACAGCACGAGCAATACTCGAAACAACTGTACATTCAGTCCCATATTCTGTGCATAAGATTCTCCCATCTGATAGGCACTGATTGGCTTTGACATCAGAAAAACGCAGATTGAAGTGATCCCGACAACGATCGCCATGATCACTACATTATCCCAGGTAATCCCGGAAAAACTTCCTTTTGACCAGTTATGCAGATTTACAATATCGGCATCGTCCGCAAATGTTACCACAAAATCGGTGATCGCAGAACAGATATATCCGATCATAACGCCGCTGACGATCAGCATCGACATCTGATCGGTCACTTTCGACATCAGGATTACAAATCCCATACAGATCATCGAACCGACAAAGGCTGCCACGATCATCACCCAGGAACTTAAATGCAGTGCATTTCCAAGGGAAGCCACCATGACAAGTGCCACGACCAGTTTTGCTCCGGAGGAAATTCCCAGTGTAAACGGTCCAGCGATCGGATTATGAAAAAAAGTCTGCAAAAGATATCCGGACAATGCCAGCCCTCCGCCCAGGATTGCCGCTGCCATTGCTCTCGGAAAACGGATTCCCATCACAATATCCGTAAAGGTTTCATCTGCACCGCTGCCCCACAGCATTTTCGGTATCTCCGAAACCGGTATATTTACACTTCCGATGCATATATTCAAAACCAAAAATAAAAATAACAAAGCTGCAAGAATGATAAATGCAGCACCGTATCTGCTTTTTTTCATCGTATCACTCCACCTTATACAGATAAGTCAGGTCTGCATCGTCCCCGGTCAGCATTTTTCGAATATCGGATGTGATTGTCCCAAGTTCCATTGTTGACTGATAGAGATTCTTGGTCGTGCAGTATACATGTCCTTCTTTCACCGCTTTGAATTTCTCAAGCAGCGGGCTTTTTCCCAGAAGATCCTGCATGGAAGACAATTCTCCTTCTATTGTACTATTATAAATAATATAGTCTGCGTCTTTTGCTCCGGCATAAAATTCTTCCATCTGAAGGGAAACTGTAGATGTCGCGTCCTCCTCGTCACCTAGATCATCAAAAATATAGCTTCCGCCGGCAAGTTCAATCATTTTCGGCAGATAATCCGCACTTTTTCGCACATTTGCTTCCCCATTTGTCGTGATATAGAAAAATGCCACCGTTTTTCCGGTTGCATCCTGATCACTCACCTGTTCAAACGCTTTCGCTTCTGAATCAAATGCCTGATCTGCCTGGTCTTCGTGACCTGTCAGCATCCCGTAAAGTCTGACCCATTCAGTACGTCCGAGTGGATTTGTCTCATAACTCGAATGGTCGACCAGAACTGGAATACCAAATTTTTCAAGCTGCTCTTTTACTTCCGGCGTGTGCAGAATCATGGTATTCTCGATGGCAAGCCCACAGTTTTCATTCAATATCATCTCATAGTCCGGGGCTGAATATTTCCCTGCATAAATAATATCCCCATCTTCCATGGCTTTTTTCGCCTCTTCTATGTACCAGCCATCTGCTTTCAGCGAGCTGAATCGAACCGCATCCAGTGCATCTGTCGCCACAAACATATCCATCGCCGCCGAAGCCGCCAGATAAATATTCTGGATCGGCTGCTGCAGCACCGTGATATCCTTATCCATATCTTCCGGCACAGATTCTCCTTCCGGTACGATCAGATATTTCCCGTCATCTGCGATCGTGACAAGTGCATAATCATTCTGATAATAATCCACCGCAAACAGCTTTGCGTACTCCAGTTCCATGCTGTGGTCATATGTCAGATCCTTGCTGATATCAGTATTTCGCTTTTCAATCGTATCCTGTTTTTGCGATGTACAGCCTGCCAGCATCAGGCAGAATGCAACACCGAGTACCCCCACTATTTTCTTCATTTCTTTTCCTTTCGTCTCATCCTGGTAACAACCGGCATGAACACAGCCACTGCAACCGCAATCCACAATGCGATACTTACTGATCCATTCATCCCCGTTCCGGATCCGGATGCGGCCACCGTTTCCGATGCAAAGGTCAGCGTATACTCCACTTCATGCGGTACACTCATCGCAGTCGTATCTGCCGTTACAGCCATCGGTTCATCAAATTCTGCAACCGGAATTTCAAAAACAGAATTCCCTTCCGTATTGACCGGAAGAAATTTTTCTCCGTCAACCAGCATATAATCGTAATGCGAACTGCTCCACTTGATTTCTGCGGTAACTTCTCCTTCTTTTACCGAAATAGCAGTCGGAGAATCGATCGTTGCTCTTCCGCTTCCGCCTTCCATCGTAACTTCTGCGGTGTATTCACCGTCTTTTAAATTTAGTTCCTGTGCTGTCATGATTTCTCCTTTTCAAGTTCAAGTCGAACGCACGTGAGACTTGGTGCGTGATTCTGGTCAGCGAAAGCTGAC
>URUU01000079.1 GCA_900551235.1 uncultured Lachnospiraceae bacterium | reverse complement strand
CATGAAGAAGCTATTCAATGAATTCGGAATCACCAGAGAGCGTTTTCTTCAGGCATTATCTACAGTCAGGGGAAACCAGAGAGTTGTCAGTGACAACCCGGAGGCAACCTATGATACCCTGAATAAATACGGTGAGGATCTTGTGGAGAAGGCGAAGAATCAAAAGCTTGATCCGGTGATCGGCCGTGATATGGAGATCCGGAATATTATCCGTATCCTTTCTCGTAAGACCAAGAACAACCCGGTTCTCATCGGTGAGCCTGGCGTTGGTAAAACAGCAGCCATCGAGGGACTGGCACAGCGTATTGTGGCAGGAGATGTACCGGAAGGTCTTAAGAATAAGAAGATTTTTGCCCTGGATATGGGTGCGCTGGTTGCAGGTGCCAAGTATCGTGGTGAGTTTGAGGAACGTCTGAAAGCGGTACTTGAGGAAGTGAAGAAGAGCGAAGGACAGATCATTCTGTTTATCGATGAGCTTCATCTGATCGTGGGTGCAGGTAAGACAGATGGCGCCATGGATGCAGGAAACATGCTGAAGCCTATGCTTGCCAGAGGTGAGCTGCACTGTATCGGTGCAACAACTCTGGATGAATACCGCCAGTATATTGAGAAGGATGCTGCACTTGCCCGTCGTTTCCAGCCGGTTATGGTAAATGAGCCGACAGTGGAAGATACCATTTCCATTCTCCGTGGCCTGAAAGAAAGATATGAGGTATTCCACGGTGTTAAGATTACAGACAGTGCATTGGTTGCAGCTGCCACACTTTCACACAGATACATTACAGACCGTTTTCTCCCGGATAAGGCAATCGACCTTGTTGATGAAGCCTGTGCGCTGATCAAGACGGAGCTGGATTCCATGCCGACAGAGCTGGATGAGCTGAGACGCCGTGTGATGCAGCTGGAGATTGAAGAAGAGGCACTGAAAAAGGAAGAGGACCGTTTGAGCAGAGAGCGTCTGGAACATCTGCAGGAAGAGCTGGCAGGACTAAAAGAAGAATATGCAGGTAAGAAAGTACAGTGGGAGAATGAAAAGACATCTGTAGAGCGGGTACAGAAGGTCAGAGAAGAGATCGAGCAGGTCAATAAAGAGATCCAGAAAGCGCAGCGGGAATACGATCTGAACAAAGCGGCGGAATTGCAGTACGGAAGACTTCCGCAGCTGCAGAAACAGCTGGAGGAAGAGGAAGAAAAGGTAAAGGCAAAAGATCTTTCTCTGGTGCATGAGGCTGTGACAGATGAGGAGATTGCAAGAATCATTTCCCGGTGGACAGGAATTCCGGTGGCAAAACTCAATGAGAGTGAGAGAAGTAAGACGCTGCATCTGGGAGACGAGCTGCACCGAAGAGTCATCGGACAGGACGAAGGAGTGGAGCTGGTAACAGAAGCGATTATCCGTTCCAAAGCCGGAATCAAAGATCCGACCAAACCGATTGGTTCCTTCTTATTCCTGGGACCTACCGGAGTTGGAAAGACAGAACTTGCCAAGGCACTTGCTCAGAGTCTGTTTGACGATGAGAATAACATGGTCCGCATTGATATGAGTGAATACATGGAGAAGTATTCCGTGTCCAGACTGATCGGAGCGCCTCCGGGATATGTCGGATATGACGAAGGCGGACAGCTCACAGAGGCAGTCAGAAGAAAACCGTATTCTGTTGTATTATTTGATGAGATCGAGAAAGCCCATCCGGATGTATTCAATGTACTGCTTCAGGTGCTGGATGACGGAAGGATTACGGATTCACAGGGCAGAACCGTAGACTTTAAGAATACGATCCTGATCATGACTTCCAATATCGGGGCGAATTATCTTCTGGAAGGAATCCGGGAAGACGGCACGATCGAAGAATCAAACCAGAATCTGGTCATGAATGACTTAAGAGCACATTTCAGACCGGAATTTTTGAACCGGCTGGATGAAATAATTATGTTTAAACCATTGACGAAATCCAATATTCATGCCATCATTGATTTGTTAGTAAAAGATGTCAACAAGCGTCTGGCAGACAAAGAACTCTCCATTGAGCTGACGGATGCTGCGAAGAATTTCGTAGTGGAAGGCGGATATGATCCGATGTACGGAGCAAGACCGCTGAAGAGATATCTCCAGAAGAATGTGGAGACGCTGGCAGCAAAACTGATCCTTGCAGGAGATGTGGGCAGAGGAGATCGGATTGAGATTGATGTTGTTGACGGAAAATTAGAGGCAAAAGTGAAAGGACAGATCGTCGCATGACACCCGTTATTTTCCATATAGATGTCAACTCGGCTTATTTAAGCTGGACTGCAGTCGAACAATTAAAAAATGGTGCCGGAACAGATTTGCGTATGATCCCGTCGATCATCGGCGGAGATCAGAAATCCCGTCATGGGGTTGTTCTCGCAAAGTCAATTCCGGCAAAAAGATATGGCATCCGCACAGGGGAACCTGTTGCGAATGCCTTTCGTAAGTGTCCGAATCTGGTGATGGAACCGCCGGATCATAAGATGTACCGGGAAAAAAGCCGGATGCTGATGGACTATCTTCGGACATTTACGAAAGAAATCGAACAGGTCAGTGTGGATGAGTGCTATGTGGATATGACACAGGCGATGGAAGGTTTCTGTTCCCCGGTTGATGCGGCTATGTTGATCAAGAACGGAGTTCGGGAGAAGTTCGGTTTTACGGTCAATGTGGGAATTTCTTCGAATAAGCTGCTGGCAAAGATGGCTTCGGATTTTGAAAAGCCCGACAAGGTACATACCTTGTTTCCGGAAGAAATCCGTGTAAAAATGTGGCCTCTTCCGATTGGAGAACTGTATATGGCAGGGCATTCCAGTGTGGAGATCCTGAAAAAGCTGGAAATTCTGACGATTGGAGATCTGGCACAGGCAGATTCCAGACTGATCACGCTGCATTTGAAGAGCCATGGACAGATGCTCTGGGAGTTTGCAAACGGAATCGATCATTCCAGTGTACAGTCACAGCAGGCAGAAGCAAAAGGGGTTGGAAATTCTACGACATTGTCAAAGGATGCAGAAACACTGAAAGAAATCCGTCCGGTCTTTGCACATCTGGCAGCGAGTGTTGGTGAAAGGCTGAAAAAAGCCGGTCAGAAAGCATCCATGGTCAGTATGGAAATCAAATATTATGATTTCCGAAAGATTTCGCATCAGAAACAGCTGATGCGGCCGACATCGGATCAGAATGTTCTTTACGAGAGTGCCTGTGAACTGTTTGAAGAAGTATGGACAGGTGAACCGGTCCGCCTGCTTGGAATCCGGACGGCAAAACTGGTGGATGAAAAAGAGCCTATGCAGCTATCTATTTTTGATATTGAGATCCCCAAGCCTTTGGATGAGAAGCATCAGAAATTAAAAGATGCGATGGAGAAGCTGGATGCCCGTTTTGGAAAAGGGACTGTCATTAAGGCAAGTCTGATGAAAAAAGAACCGGATACAAAAGAGAAAGACGAAAAGAGAAGATAAATGAGACGAAATTATAATCTGGAGATCATACGGATGATTTCCTGCATTTTTGTGATTGTGATCCATGTGACCAATTATTTTTGTAGGGCATATGGAGAAATTACACAGAGTGAGTATTTGTTTGCACTTTTACTGGATACACTGGCGAGAGTAAGTGTTCCCTGTTCTTTTATGATCTCCGGAGCATTGCTTCTGGGAAGAGAAGAACCGTTGAAAAAACACGGGGAGAGACTGCTTCGTTTTTTGATCGCACTGGTAGTATGGAGTGTAGTGTACTATATCTGGAATCGTGCTTTTATGAAGACAGAATATGATCTGAAAGAGATTCTGTATGTACCGACAGAACCTCATTTGTGGTATCTTTATGCGATGATCCCAATTTATATGGTATTGCCGTTTTTTCAGGTCATGTGCAAAGGAATGAGCGGAAAACTGGAGAGAGCTCTGCTTGTTGTCTGCAGCGCTTCCGTAGTCTTTAACTATGTGGTTTCCCTGCAAAATGGGGAAGCGTATTATGATTTGCCGCTGATCGGAGACAAGGTGTATATGCTTTATATTTTTATCGGGTATTTTATTTATAAGTACCGGAGATATATCCGAATCAGTCAGAAATGGGCAGCTGCAATTTTTATCGGCTGTATGACCGGCGTGTTTGCTCTGACAGTCTTTCTGACACAG
>URUU01000078.1 GCA_900551235.1 uncultured Lachnospiraceae bacterium | reverse complement strand
ACTTCTACCGTATCTGCTCCGGTAACTTTGTAAGTAAATACACCTGTTGCATCTGTCACAGCCGTTCCATTTTTCAGTGTCAGGTTACTCTGTGCTGCTGTCAGCGCATCTGCCAGCTTCTGAAGGGATGCCACATCATTTCCACCCTTCTTTGCTGCTTCATACGCTGCGGTAAATGCCCTCCAGCTTGCATCATCATAGCTTCCCTGTCCTGCACGGAGCAGTTCATCTGCCTGTGCAAGCAGTCTCTTCACATTTTCCTGTGCCTTCTGTACATTCTGATCAACCGGAGTCGGGTTCGGTGTTGGGTTCGGTGTTGGGTTCGGAGTCGGGTTTGGATTTGGATCCTCTTTTCCTGAATCTTTTTTCGTAACTGTTACGGTGATTACTTTGTCTTTTGTGATCTTTGTTCCATCTTTCTTTGTCACAGATGCTGTCACGGCAATCTTGGCTGTTCCCGATTCTTTCTTATTTGTTACCGTTCCATCCTCGGCAACGCTTACAACATCGGTTCCTTCTGTTACTTTATACGTATAGCTAATCTGTTTCTCATGCTCTGCCTTGCAGTCTCCTGTGATCGTTGCTGCCGGATTCAGTTTTACACTCTTGCTTGTCTCATTTGCTTCCAGAGTGATTGCTGTATCTGCCAGGGTAATCTCACTCAAATCGCAGGTACACTTTGTATCCGGCGTCGGGTTTGGATCTGGATCAACACTGGTATCTTTCTTCAGTTCTGAAGAGAATGTAACCTGTTTACTGTTTGTTTTATCGGTTCCAGCAACGCGGATCGTATATGTTTTTTCAGCATCCAGTGTGTTCAGCGAAACCGTACCATTTGCATCGTAATCTGCTGTCTTGGAAATCTCCGTGCCATCTGGAGCAATCAGTGTTAACGTCACATCTCGCAGACCGTTTGTGTAAGAAGAAAGCTGACTCATAGGAAGCGAAGCCTGATCTTCTTTCTGGGTTGCCGTTGCTTTGATGCTGGAAGTATCTTTCCAGTCACTCAGTACATAAGAGAAGTTTGCCAGTTCGGAATCTGCTTTGTATATATTCAGTTCTTTGATGATCTGCTGGAACATTTCCACATTTCCACGTCCACTTGGATGAAGTCCGTCAACGAACCATCCACAACTAAGCGTTGCCGTATCAGAAAATTCAATGTTTGCCAGGTTATCATTACGAACATTATCATGATAATAATTCCAGTCAGCCAGATGATCCACAACTGCAATCTTCAGGTCTGGAATCTCTGTTTTTATTTCGCTTGCAACTTCCGGAATGGCTGCAAAGAATGAATGATACGTATCTTTACGTTGACCATAATTGATCATTTCACACGGAACACGCAGCACGATACGAGTATTCTCATTATTGTCATGGATCTTGCGAATCAGTTCTTTGTAACGGTCTTTAAATTCCTGTACTGTGATAGCATTGTCTGAACCAGTACCATTCGCATTCACTGTATTTTGTCCATTTTTCGCACAGTCATTTGTGCCAAGCATAATAACGGCAACATCTGGTTTATAGCGTGTCAGTCTTGTTTCAATCTGAGCCAGAGTGGTAGCAAGCGTAGCATTGGAAACTCCGGTATTGATAACTACATCATCTTTTCTTCCTATTTCATCCAGATATTTTGCAAAGAGCTGCGGCACATTATCATAACCCCTTGTTGAAATACCATGTGTGATACTGTCTCCCATAAAGAGATACGTCTGTCCTTTTTCAGCAGTCAGAAGATCAGAAAAATCATATGTTGTAGATGTCTTTTCTGATATTACAGTACTGGTGGAACCTGCTGTAAATTTGATACTTACTGGTTTGTAGGATTCTGTCACCTTGTCCGTACGACTGATATCATTAACAGTCAGGGTGTATGTTTCATCTGCTTTCAGGCCAGTTACGGCAAAATCAGCTTTATTCGATTTTCCTGTAACTGTCTGTCCGTCACTGGCTTTTAAGGTATAAGTCAGATTTGCGGTGGAACCTGCTGCAACCGGAACCTTAACCTGTAATGTGGAACCGCTTACACTTGCAGTCACGTTGCCTGCACTTTCTTTCTTCTGAACCGTATAAGAACCGGCTGCCAGATTCTTCAGATTAAAGTTATAAGAAGTTGCGCTAGTTCCAAATCCTAATGTATTTTTTGCAATATTCGCAGCCGCCTGATGTCCATCCGGTGTCAGAGTACCGTCAGCATTGATCTTGTCTGCTGCAATAGATGAAAAATCTACAATCTTCGCATCGTCAGATGCCACCTCTTTAATCGCATTGCAATATAAAGTTACGTTTTCACTCTGACTGCTGTCTTTGGACGCATATGGAGTAACTACTACAGCAAGTTTGTCAGCAGCATTGATCTTATCGATCAGAGCTTTCAGATTTTTCTTAAATGCCTCAAGTCCATTCTGTCCTTTTGTATAATCAGATGCACCGACTTCAATGGCTACTGCTTCAGTATTGTAAGCAGCAATCTGTGTATCATAAGCTGCCAGGATCGAAGCAACATCCGAACTGCGTTTTGCAGTATTAAATACAAAACGTCCACGTTCGATATAGCTTCCACCATTTCTCATAGTATCTTCAAACAGTGCAACCCAGTTACGGACGGTACTGGAATTTTTAAAATCAGCTACCGCTTCGGTACCGCCGGTAAAGAGCCATGTCTTGCCGGTACCACCCTGACGCATGGCAGCCAATTTGGTTTCAACCTGACTTAATTTTTCATAAGTAATGGACTTCAGCTCTTCTATCTCGTAAGCTTTATCTACCACTGCCACAAAGTCGATCTTACCGTTAAAATTAGCAGAAGCATAGTCACCTTTATTTACACCAACGTAAGAGCCGCCGCCGATCTGTAACTGTGTGTAATCTGCGTTTTCTCCCTGATTAAATCCTGCTTTCCAACTATTACCCCAGCCAGTGGTAGCATAAAGGTCTTCGCCTCCGTCAACGACAAGGCGTACATTGTCCGTCGTATAATCTTTAGATGGTGCAAAGCTGATAGCAACCGTATGCCAGTTGCCATCTGCAAGACCAGATCCAAAAGTTCCTTTGAGACCACCAGCAGGTGCACCAGAAGATTTTTGTTTGTTGCGCAGTACAACACGCAGTCTTCCACCAATAATAGCAAGCGTCATATTTTTACCATTTGGAGCTGCTGTATCTGCACCGGCACCAAAGAGAAGTCCACCCGTCGTTGTCTTGAAACGAAGAACGATAGTCTGATCGTTTTTAGTAGTTTTCAAATTCTGCAGCACAGACATATAATCATTATTTGAAGAGTAATCAATTCCTGTTGTTCCATCAAAGTTCTTGTCCGAAAGATCCAGATCAAATCCTGTTTTGTTTGTATAAGCAGCTCTGGCATCTTCACGAACTGTAGTTTTTCCAATGATGCTGGTCTTAGATGTAATATCCTGCAGTTGGCGGACTGTGTACGCTTTATTGATAACCGTCAGAGAACTGATTGTGCCATTAAATGCAGCAGTCGCATAATCGTTGTTTTTCGTATAATCACCACCGCCTACCTGGAAAATAGAAAGTGCGGTATCGCTTCCCTGATTAAAACCAGTCTTCCAGGTATTACCCCAGGAAACGGTTGAACTATACAGATCGGCTCCACCATCAACCACAATACGCAAATTGTCTGTTTTATAACCGCTGGATGGAACAAAACTAATAGCAACTGTATGCCAGTTTCCATCTGCCAGACCAGATCCAAAAACTCCTTTCAGAGTACCATCCGGAGCATCGGTTCCTGTTTTCTTATTTCTCAGCACAATACGCAGCCTTCCACCTTTGACTGCCAATGTCATATTGTTACCCGCATGAACATTGGTATCAATACCTGCACCGAAAATCAATCCATCCGAAGACGTTTTAAAACGAACGATAACTGTCTGGTCGTCTGTTCCTTTTGCCAAATTGTTCAGAACTTCTAATCCTGCTGTTTCCGTGTTAGTAGCATAATCAACATATTTACTTCCATCGAATGTTTCCTTTGAAAGATCCAGATCAAGTGCTTTTTTACTTTCCTTATAAATCTTCTGTGCTTCCGCCCGTACGGAAGTGAGTGTCAGATCTTCCTCTACTGCAGAAGCTCTCGTTTGCAGGTATGTATCGGAAAGTACATTCCTGACAGAGTATTCGCTGGCGAGTACAGAAACCGATACCGGTGAAACAACCGATGTGGCAAATACGCCAAGCGCAAGACCAAGTGCTAAAAATCCATTTTTACGTTTTTTACTTAATATCATAGTTTTCTCCCTTTTATTTTGATAGATTTGTAAAAAAACAGATAAACAACGAGTTGCAAAAGCAAAAAAATATATAATTTTTAGTAAATAATAACACATAAATAGTTTAAATTCAACACTATCTTAAAAGTACTGCTTTGTTTCTATCGACTCATTCGGCAAAAAAAACAAAGAATGTGCCTTGGCACATTCTCGCGCCTGCGGCGGTCGCTTGCGATATCTACCTTATACGCCGCAGTG
>URUU01000077.1 GCA_900551235.1 uncultured Lachnospiraceae bacterium | reverse complement strand
TATTCTGTTTTCGGATTCCTTTGCACCTGTCCACATCCTCCGTAAATTTTTATTTGCCATCCACCGCTGCTTTCATCTCTTTCACATATTTCTCGACTTCCGGAACACATTCTTTTCCGTACTTCGCCACGATTTTTACAATCGCAGATCCTACGATGGCTCCGTCTGATATGGATGCCATTTTTTTTGCCTGTTCCGGGGTGGAGATACCGAATCCGATGGCAGCCGGGATATCATTTACTTCTTTTACCATTTCTACCATTTTTGCAACGTCGGTTTTGATCTCGCTTCGAACGCCGGTTACACCAAGTGAAGATACACAGTAGAGAAATCCTTTCGCTTCTTTTGCGATCATACGGATGCGTTTGTGGGAGGTCGGTGCGATCAGGGAGATCAGGTCGATGCCGTATGATTCGCAGACACCGGAAAGCTCCTCTTTTTCTTCATAAGGAAGATCAGGAACGATGATTCCATCAATGCCGCATTCTACGCAGCGTTTCATGAAACGTTCTTTTCCGTAGGTGTAGACCGGGTTGATGTAGGTCATAAACACCATCGGAATTTTTACCCTCTGGCGGGCTTCTTTTACCATATCAAACAATTTATCGGTGGTGCATCCTGCAGCAAGTGCCCTCTGGCTGGCTTCCTGGATGACCGGGCCTTCGGCGATCGGATCAGAAAACGGGATACCGATCTCAATCAGGTCAGCTCCTGCTTTTTCCATGGCGATCAGCAGATCTTTTGTGGTTTCAAGGTCTGGATCCCCGCCTGTCACAAAAGGGATAAATGCTTTTTTATTTTCGAATGCCTTATATATATTACTCATAGATATCCACTCCTCTGTATCGTGCAATGGCAGCCACGTCTTTGTCGCCGCGTCCTGAAATAGTAATTACGATGATCTTATCTTTATCCATAGTCGGTGCAAGTTTCATTGCGTAGGCAACGGCGTGAGAACTCTCGATCGCCGGGATGATTCCTTCCGTGCGGGAAAGGTATTCAAATGCATTGACGGCTTCTTCATCGGTGATGGAAACATACTGTGCACGGCTTTCTTTTGCCAGCATTGCATGTTCCGGACCGATTCCAGGGTAGTCAAGTCCGGCAGAAATAGAATATACCGGAGCAATCTGACCATATTCATCCTGGCAGAACAGAGATTTCATGCCATGGAAAATACCGGTGCTTCCTTTGGCGATCGTAGCGGCATGTTTCGGGGTATCAATGCCAAGTCCGGCAGCTTCGCAGCCGATCAGAGCAACTTCTTTATCAGGGATAAATTCATAGAAAGTACCGATGGCATTGCTTCCGCCTCCAACGCAGGCGATCACGGCATCCGGCAGACGGTCTTCTTTTTCTATCAGCTGTTCTTTGATTTCTTCTCCGATAATTTTCTGGAAATCACGGACAATTGTCGGGAATGGATGAGGTCCCATGACAGAACCAAGTACATAAAGCGTGTCATCCATACGTTTGCTCCATTCACGCATTGTTTCATTTACGGCATCTTTTAAAGTCATTGTGCCGCTTGTGACAGCGTGCACTTTTGCACCGAGCAGTTCCATACGAAATACATTCAGTGCCTGACGGTCGGTATCTTCTTTGCCCATGAAGATCTCGCATTCCAGTCCCATCAGAGCAGCAGCGGTAGCAGTTGCAACACCGTGCTGTCCGGCACCGGTTTCTGCGATGACACGGGTTTTGCCCATTTTTTTTGCCAGAAGAACCTGACCGAGTACGTTGTTGATCTTGTGTGCTCCTGTGTGGTTTAAGTCTTCACGTTTCAGATAAATTTTTGCACCGCCGAGATCCTCGGTCATTTTTTTTGCTTCATAGAGAAGAGACGGTCTTCCCGCATAATTTTTCAGCAGATCATCCAGTTCTGCGATAAACTCCGGATCTTTGCTGTATTTGTTGTAGGCTTCTTCTACTTCCTGAACAGCGGGCATCAGTGTTTCCGGGATGTACTGTCCGCCATATTCTCCAAATCTTCCTTTGCTCATAAGTGAATCCTTTCTATATATAATACAATGTTTTATCTTCGTACATGATCAATGAATGTTTTGATTTTTTCTTTGTCTTTGATACCGTCCGTCTCAACGGCACTGCTCACATCGACCGCCCACGGATGACACTGAGCAATACTTTCTGCAATGTTTTTTGCATTCAGTCCGCCGGCTAAAAACCATGGTCTGGCAAGCGGTGGAATCAGGGAACGGTCAAATGTTTTGCCGCTTCCGCCGTAAGAATCTTTTTGCCAGGTATCAAGCAGCAGATAATCGCAGGGAAATTTTTCTGCCTCCAGGATCTGTTCGGTGCTCTGGACACGGACGGCTTTGATTAGCGGAAGGGTGGGACATAAATTCTTTAATGTATGGATATAATCTGCAGTTTCATCACCGTGCAGCTGTGCAAGATCAATGATCTGCCTTTGATATAATTTGGCGATAAATTCCGGTTCGGCATTGACGAAAACACCGACTGCTTTGATCTTTGGCGAAAGCTGTTTTTTTAATTCTGCTGCTTTTTTTGCATCGACCTGTCGGCTGCTTTTTGCGAAAACAAATCCGGCAAAATCGGGAAGCAGTTCATTGACATAAGAAATATCTTCTGTGCGTTTCAGACCGCAGATTTTAATCTTTGTCATAAGGTTCCTCCATTGAGGGATGCAAGCATGGCAGCTTTGTCGGAACTTCGCATCAGTGTTTCGCCGATCAGCACCCCATTTACGCCGGCGTCTTTTAATACCTGAATATCTTTCGCTGTTTTGATGCCGCTTTCTGCCACGAAAAGTGCATTTTTCGGAGCAAGACTTCTAAGACGGGTACTGTTGGAAATATCTACCGTGAAATCTTTTAAGTTTCGGTTGTTTACACCGATCACTCTGGCACCGGCTTTGATCGCAGAATCCATTTCTTTCTCATCGTGGACTTCAACCAGTGCGGATAAACCGAGGTGGTCACAGATTTCAATGTAAGAGCGGATCGTTTCGGTATCAAGCAGTGCACAGATCAGAAGAACAACGCCTGCACCGAGCGTTTTCGCTTCGTAAATCTGATATTCGTCTACGGTAAAATCTTTTCGCAGAACCGGGATGGAAACTTCATCTGTGATCGCCTTTAAATATTCTTTCTTTCCAAGAAAATATTTCGGCTCGGTCAGGCAGGAGATGGCACTTGCACCGGCTGTCTCGTATTCTTTTGCAATCTGCAGATACGGGAAATCTTCTGCGATCAGACCTTTGGACGGGGAAGCCTTTTTCACTTCACAAATATAATGAATGCCCGGTTCTCTTAACATTTTTTCAAATGGAAAAGTCTGATCCGCTGCAAGTGCGAGAGCCTTTTCTTTCATTTTTTCCGAAGAAACCAGTTTCTTTTCTTCCATCAGACGAAGTCTGGTATCTGCCGCAATCTGTTCTAAAATCATAAGTTAAGCCTCCTGTGTAGCTTTGGCAAACTCCTGAAGTTTTGCGTAAGCTTTTCCGCGGTCGATCATTTCTTTTGCTTTTTCAATACCTTCTGCAAGAGTGATGCCATCGATGCCAAGATAGAGGCTCATGCCGGCGTTCATAAGAATGACATCCCGCTTTGCCCCGGTTTCTTCGCCGGTCAGAATACGGCGGGTAATTTCAGCGTTTTCTTTTGGTGTGCCACCGATCAGTTCGGAAAGCTCGCAGCTCTTTAAACCGAACTGTTCCGGGGTAATCGTATAAGAAATGATTTCACCATTTCGGATTTCATTGACGTAAGTTTTACCGGTCAGCGTGATCTCATCCAGTCCGTCATCACCGCAGACAGCTACGCCGCGGGTAACACCGAGGTTGGAAAGAACCTGTGCCAGAGCCGGTGCGAGATTCTTGTCGTAAACACCGAGAAGCTGCATTTTAGCGGCTGCCGGATTGGACAGAGGACCTAAGATATTAAATACGGTACGAACACCCAGTTCTTTGCGGACAGGAGCAGCGTAACGCATGGAAGAATGGTAAACCGGAGCGAACATAAAGCACATATCGGTTTTCTTTAAAACAGCTTCGTTCTGATCGGCAGTCAGATCCATTTTCGCTCCGAGGTTTTCAAGTACATCGGCAGCTCCGCTTCGGCTGGAAATGCTGCGGTTGCCGTGTTTTGCAACCGGGATTCCGGCAGCGGCAACAACGAAGGCGGAAGTTGTGGAAATATTGAAAGTTCCGACTTCATCTCCGCCGGTTCCGACAATTTCCATGACGTCACGTTCCGGGTGAAGTTTGACACCTTTTTCACGCATAACAGTGGCAAAAGCAGTGATCTCGTCAATGGTTTCCCCCTGCATACGCAGTGCAGTCAGAAAGCCACCCATCTGAGCCTGAGTTGCGGTGCCGTCCATCATTTCACCCATAACAGCGAGCGATTCTTCATAAGTAAGATCTTCGTGGTTGATCAGTTTGTAAATAGCTTCTTTTATCATGGTAAAGTTCCTCCTGTGTATTGTAATGATGTCGTGGTCAAAAGCCTCCAACTATGATGCCTGCGGATTGTTCCGTGCTTCGCACTCCAACAATCCTTTCCAATATTCGCATATCGTGGGATTATCATCCCACTTTTATGCTCATATCGGGGCG
>URUU01000076.1 GCA_900551235.1 uncultured Lachnospiraceae bacterium | reverse complement strand
CCTTCGGGGAATTCGTTCATTTGCACATGCTAAAACATCCGTAAATTTTTATTTAGAGAATCACATACTTCAGTATGAACAGCACAGCCAGAACATACATCAGAATACTGATTTTCTTTTCTTTTGCCTTTCCGGTCGCAACATTCAGTACAACGTAAGAGATAACACCCATGGCGATACCTTCGGAGATGCTGTACATGAATGGCATGGCAATGATCGCGATAAAGCAGGGAATTGCCTCTGTGTAGTCAGAAAAATCAATCTTCGTGATGGAGGTCAGCATTAAGAATCCAACCAGGATCAGGGCAGGAGCCGTTGCAAAGGACGGGATTGCCAGGAAGATCGGGGACAGAAACAGGGACAATCCGAACAGAACCGCTGCTGTCAGGGCAGTCAGACCGGTACGTCCGCCTTCAGCTACACCGGATGCACTTTCTACGAAAGTGGTGACGGTGGAAGTACCAAATACGGCACCTACGGAAGTACCAACGGCATCAGCGAGAAGGGCACCGCGGATGTTCGGCAGTTTTCCGTCTTTGTCCAGCATATCTGCCTTGGAAGCAACACCGATCAGGGTTCCAAGAGTGTCAAACATATCTACAAACAAGAATGCAAACATGATAACTACAAAGTCAAGGGAGAATACAATGGAAAAGTCCATTTTCATCAGGGTTGGTGTCAGGGTCGGAATGGAAAAACCGCTTGAGAAGTCAGGCAGCAGGCTGTAGAAACCAGCGTCTGTATTTGGGACATACAGTCCGGTGAACTGACAGATGATCCCAAGTCCCCAGGTGATCAGGATACCCCAGAGAATACCGCCTTTTACGTTCTTGATCAGGAAAATAGCTGTGATCAGAACACCGATCAGAGCAAGCAGGACGGTGATACCTTCGTAATTGAAAGTTCCGCCCAAAACAGATCCCTTGAAAGAGAACAGACCAAGCAGTGTGGAGTCATTGTTTACAACGATTTTTGCATTTTGCAGACCGATAAATGCGATGAACAGACCGATACCTACGGATACCGCATGTTTCAGATTCATCGGGATTGCATTGAAGATCGCCTCACGCACGTTTGTAAGAGAGAGAATGATAAAGATCATACCTTCTACAAATACGGCTGCGAGTGCTGCCTGCCAGGTATATCCCATACCAAGGACAACTGTGTAGGCAAAGTAAGCATTCAGTCCCATGCCAGGAGCCAGAACAAACGGATAGTTTGACAGCAGAGCCATCAGGCAGGTGGCGATGAAGGCTGATAATGCAGTTGCAGTAAATACTGCGCCGCGATCCATACCGGATGCAGACAGAATGTTAGGATTTACTGCGAGGATGTAGGCCATTGTCATGAATGTTGTGATTCCGGCCATGATTTCGGTACTGACATTTGTACCATTTTCCTTCAGTTTGAAGAATTTTTCCATGTGTTTTCTACCTTTCCTTTCCTCATGTTTGAGTTAACATACCTTTTTATCTTAATGGATAGGAAAGGATTTTGCAAGCTCTATTCGTCCCAGCCATCGGTAAGCCGGATATTTACCGAAATGTTTCGCAGCGTTTCACTGTCATCCAGCACAAGGTCGTCCGGATCGGTGATCGGCGGAAGCTCGGAATCGAACTCGGTCAGTTCAACATAGATCCAGTCATAGGCAGCCTGATTTGCATTTTCAATGCAGTCATCCAGGGTTTCACCGGTTGCCGTACAGCATTCCAGATCCGGGAAACGGGCTTCAAAGGTGCCTTTTGTTGTTTTGCGGAAAATAGCAGGATAAATAAATTTCATGATAAAATACCTCCGGATAAAATAATGTATTTGTAAAAAATATCATACAGGCTGTTCGCAGCCGGACTCTGGCTCGCGGTAATCTGCCCATTTCGGAAGAGGACTTCCGTTTTCCAGACTTGTCTTGATATCTGTATAATAATGAAGTTTTCGCTGCAGATGTGCAAGAGAAGCCTGATACTGGCTGATCTCATTAAAAATGTGTTCCTGCTGGTCATTCAGCAGAGTTAAAATCTCATCAATATGAGCAGCCTCATCTTCTTCGCAGGCAAAAAACTGCTGCAGTCTGGCAATCGACATGCCGGTCTTCTTAAAACAGCAGATGGTCTTTAAACGGTTGATGTGCCCCTGCATATAAACACGCTGACCGGATTTGCTGCGTCCGACGTTTGTAAGAATGCCAAGATCTTCATAATAGCGAAGAGTAGAGGACGGCAGATGAAACATTTCAGAAACTTCTTTTATTGTATAGGTATCCATAGTTCACCACCTTTATGCAAAAAATAGAAAAAAGCCCTTGACTTCAAGTGTACTTGAAGTGCTATCTTTTGTAAAGAAAAAAAAGAAAGATTACAAAGATGCAGCAAAACGGCAAAATATTTGCCCTGAGATAAAAGGAGGAGATTATTATGTATCAGGCAGATGAAAAACGTTATGACACCATGCAGTATAACAGGTGCGGCAACAGCGGACTGCTGCTTCCAGAGCTGTCACTTGGACTGTGGCACAATTTTGGAACGCATTGTGATTATAAAAATATGAAAGCGCTGTGCTTTACTGCATTTGACCATGGAATCACACATTTTGACCTTGCAAATAATTACGGACCGGAACCGGGAAGTGCAGAACGCAACTTCGGAAGAATCTTAAAAGAAGATCTCGGTGCTTACCGTGATGAGATTCTGGTAAGTACAAAAGCCGGTTATGTGATGTGGGATGGCCCTTACGGAAACTGGGGAAGCAAAAAGTATCTGATCGCAAGTCTGGATCAGAGCCTTAAGAGAATGGGACTGGAATATGTCGATATCTTCTACCATCACCGCATGGATCCGGAGACACCGCTTGAGGAGACCATGGAGACACTGGCACAGATCGTCCGCAGCGGAAAAGCTCTTTATGCCGGTATTTCCAATTATGACGGAGTACACATGAAACAGGCCGAAGCGATCCTGCAAGATCTGCATTGCCCGTACATCATCAATCAGAATCGTTACTCTATCTTTGACCGTACGATCGAGAAGAACGGACTGAAACAGGCAGCAGCAGAAGCAAAGAAAGGCATCATCGCATTCAGCCCTCTGGCACAGGGAACCCTGACAGACCGCTACCTGAGCGGTATCCCGGCTGACAGCCGTATTGCAACAGATGGAAGATTCTTAAAAGCAGAACAGTTGACGGAAGAAAAACTGGCAAGTATCCGTGGACTGAACGAACTGGCAAAACAGAGAGGTGAGAGCCTGGCACAGATGGCACTGAAATGGGTATTAAAAGACCATATAGTGACCAGCGTGCTGATCGGGGCATCCAAGACAACACAGATCCTTGATAATCTGAAAGTTCTGGAAAGTGCAGATTTCACAGAAGAAGAACTGAAGAAGATCGATGAACTGAGCCTGTCTCACGCAAAATAAGAATTAAAAAAGGAACTGCTGCAGCAGTTCCTTTTTCGTGTGAGTAAGTATATATAGGTGATTCTGACTGACTATTTTTTTCTGGCGTGTGCCTGACGGAGCTTCTCTTTTTCTTCTTCCCCAAATTTCTCGAATGCTTCAATATCCTGATGTGCAAACATCATGAAGAATCCGACCACCTGCATGGCCATGGCGATCCAGATTGCTTTTACACCAAACCAGGCAGAGCAGGAGGCACCGAAAGCGGCACCGACCGCAAAAACCAGAATGATAAATCCGCAGTGCATGCTTTTGTATTTCATAGCCGGATCTTTGCTGACGTGGTACAGGCAGAGATATTCGGTCGCACTTCGCATATTTCCGATACACATGGTCGTGGCACATGGAATACTGCGGAACTTGCGGAAAGTATCGACCTGCATCGCACAGGCGAAAGAAAGCATGATGTTTGCGATCACATTGAGGGTAGGTTCGTTCGGCAGGAATCCGGTGATTCCGAGAATCAGGATTTCTATGATCAGAACAATCTGCCTCCAGTGGATCTTGACGCTGTTTTTATAAAAATGCTTGATCCATTCTGTAAGGTATACACCAAGAAAGAAGGCGGCGAGCGGCAGAAGATAACGCAGGGCATGCATCAGGTTTCCAGAAGCGAGATTCTGTCCGAGCAGCACGATATTTCCGGTCTGGGCATTTGCAAACACGTGATCACGCACGTTGTAAGAATATGCATCCTGGAAACCGCCTGCCAGAGTCAGAAAAATTCCTAAAGCCAGTGATTCCGATATTTGACCGTTCTTTGTGAAAAATAACTTATCAAACATAAACTGCCGCCATCCTTTCTTGGTTCGGGGGTATTATAAAGATACTTTCGCATCTGTATTGGGATCATCAGGATTCAGGGACATCGCTTCAAAGTCCGTCCCTTAGTATACAGAGAAATGGAAAAATGTAAAATGTATATTTGAAATAACAGTTATATAATTTTCGTATAAATAAAAACCAATTTGCTTTTCTCTTGCAAGCAATCCTGTTTACAGGTATACTGTCTGTCAGAGTCAGAAAAACTTTTGACCTCAATGATGCCTGCGAATTGCTCCGTTACAAGGTAACTCCCGCAATCTACGCTCCGCTTCGGTCGGCACTAAACGAGTGCCACTGGCACTCAGCGCCTATAAACATTCGAAATCTGCGTATTTACTGCGTAAATAGCTACTTCCTCATGTTTAACGGGTCTCAAGTTCAAATGTCTTATCTTGCAAGCAAGAACGACATTTTGACCTTTCGACCCTGGCATCAGTATATAATAGCACACATAAGAGAAAGAGAAAAGTCCAGCGGTGTGATGTCAAGAGATAAATAATAAAAAAAGCATATATTTTT
>URUU01000075.1 GCA_900551235.1 uncultured Lachnospiraceae bacterium | reverse complement strand
TATGGAGAGTACAAGAACTTGTGAGTAGATTGATATTTATATCATCAAAAGCATACTCGTTGAAGTAGGAATGGAACATAGAAGTTTATAACTTTTTATAAGTTTTCAGTAACGGACCATCTCTGATCCTCTTTTTTTGCTTTACAGGAAATTGCATCCTGTAAAGTAAAAACGCTTCGCGAGGATGCACACTGTGGCGTAAGCGGAAGATGTCGCAAGCGACCGCCGCAGGCGCAAGCAAGTGGCGTTTCTGATACTGTGACGATCGTGGTACAGAAAAAGAAAGTAGCCGCTTCCGGTATTTCGAATGTCAGCAAATCACTGAAGCTGAAGCGCGGAGAGAAATACACATTAGCTCCGGTGATCAGCCCGATCACGACAGCAGACAAGGCAAGCTACCGCTCTTCGAATAAGAAGGTCGTAACGGTCAGCAAGAAGGGCGTCATCACCGCAAAGAAATCCGGAACTGCCAAGATTACGGTAAAGGCCGGAAAGAAGAAGGTTACCGTGAAGGTGACGGTAGAGAAGGTGGCTCCGACCGGAATGAACAAAGTGCCGGAAAGCAAGACACTGAAAAAGGGCAAATCCTTCACAATCAAGCCAAAGCTGACGCCGTCCGGAGCAGAAGCCAAGATTACCTACCGCAGCTCCAATAAAAAGATAGCGACCGTCAATGCAAAAGGCAAAGTGACAGCGAAGAAAAAAGGAACAGCGACTATCACGGTGAAGGCCGGAAATGTGATCCGCACCTGTGTGGTTACAGTCAAGTAGTTTAACAAGTAAAATAAGCATTATTGGCTTTTATAGTCTGGAGAAGGAGCAGTCGGAATTTTGGCTGCTCCTTTTTCTCAGGTCAATGTTACTTCAAGATCCTGCGGAAGGCAGAAAGGTATAATTTTGGTTTGCTTAGCTTCGAAGAAGCCAGTCAATCAGATTTACCGACTTAATGCCGTCATAGGAATTAATAAAACTTCGATCCATAGACAGCACGATTTTCTCGTAGTTATCCGGGATCATACGCAGTGGACGAAGCTCCCGTTCACGGGTTTCCGGAGACTGCATGCTTTCTGTTACCTGAATATAGACTTTATCGTTTGGCTTTTCTGCTACGAAGTCGATTTCTGTTTCACCGATTTTTCCGATATACACACGGTAGTCCCGGCGCAGCAGTTCCAGAAACACAATATTTTCAAGGATGTGTCCACGGTCTGCATCGCGGTAACCAAGCAGCATATTGCGGAACCCCAGATCAATGATGTAATTTTTTCCCAGCGTTTTGAGCAGCTGTTTGCCTTTTACACCATAGCGCCCCACTGAGAAAAACACGAAAGCATTGCGGAGCATGGAGATATAGCGTTCTACGGTTTTTCCTGCGATGTTTTTGGCTTTTACAGTCGGAATATCGCCCTCATTGGCAAGTACATTTCCGATGCTGTTTGGAGAAGTGATGCTGCCGATGTTAGAGCACAAAAACAGCATAATCTTCTGGAGCATCGCCTGATTGATACCGTTGTTTCGCTGCAGGATGTCCCGTAGCACTACGGTGGAATAAATGCCTTCCAGAGCCTGGTTACTTCTCGCTTCATTAAATTTGTATTCTCTTAGAATAGGCATTCCGCCGAACTGAAGGTATTTTTGGAATTTTTCCTCCATACTGACATCAGGTGCAAATTCATAAAAGTCAAGGAATTCCCTGAATGACAGTGGGAGCATTCGGATTTCCACATATCTGCCGGACAGTAGCGTTGAAAACTCTGTGGACAGCAGATAGGCATTGGAACCTGTGATGTAGATATCCACATCAAAATCCAGCCGGAACGATTCAATAGCTTTTTCCCAGTGTTCTACCGCCTGAAGTTCATCGAATATCAGGTAGGTCTTTCCATCCGGGGAAATGCGCTTGCTGACGTAATCGTAAAAGAAAAGATAATTCGTCAGGTCACGGTAGCGCAGGGATTCCATATTCATGTGTATAATGTGAGCATCTGGAACACCATTTTCTGTCAGATATTTGTGAAACAGATCCAGTAAAGAGGACTTCCCACAACGCCGGATGCCGGTAACGATCTTTACCAGATCTACATCTTTATTTTGTATCAGCTGGTTCAGGTATTGTGGGCGATTAATAAGGTCAGTCATAGTACACCTCATGAAAGTTTTGATTTTAGTATACCCAAAAGTCTGAAAAAAACAAGAGTTTCTAACTTATAAAGTCGGAAACTTTTATAAAAATATAAATTTTTAACTTTAAGTAATATCCACAGTATAACATACGGACAACGCACGAGGTAACAAAAGCCGAGAAAAAAAGGATAAAAAAGCTGTCCACAAACCGCGCCCCATCTTGTAAGGGGGGAAGGTATGCGGATATTGTAATAAACCACTTGCAAAATCCCCAATACGTGCTAGAATAGGAAAATAAAAAGGCGAATTCTTGCAGTTCGCCCTTTTATTTCAATACAAATTAGCACTCGATAAAGAAGAGTGCTGACAAATGAGGAGGGGACATATATGATTACAATACCGGTACATGATTTATTATTGCTTCCAGGTGTGATGTTCTATTTTAAAAAGGATATGTTTCCCGACAGACGGATTACGGCAGAGGATGTCGGAGAAGATATATTGTTTATGATGCTGAAGGAGGAGAAGAAAGCGTCCGAGCTGCAGCCGGATGATTTTTACCCGATCGGTGTATCCGGAAAGATTGAAGGGATTGACGATGAGGGAAATGTGCGTGTGCAGGCAAAGGAGCGGGTAGAGCTTTCTGACATCGAAATCACACCGGAGGGAGTAACAGCAGATGCCAGTATCTGTGCGGAGATTGATGATCTTCCGGAGCAGGAGGAGAAAGAACATTTTGGAAAAGTCAAAGAGGATCTGCTGAATTTTGCAAAGGAGTTCAGCTGGGGCATGTGGGCGAGAGGAATGATCCTGCGCTGGAAGAGCCTGTCCGAGGTGGCGTGCGCGCTGTCAAGCTATCTGAATATTCCGTGGGATGAGAAATATGCTCTTCTCGAGACAAATTCCAGGAGGCTGCGAATGGAGCAGATTGAGAAGGCAGTCTATGAGCTGATGGCGGTTTATCATGTGAGCGAGGAGGCAGAGAGCGCACAGAAGGATGCAAACGAACAGCTCTACCGGGAGGCCGCTTTAAAGAAGCAGATTGATTTTTTGCAGAAGCAGCTTGATGAGATGCATCCGGAGAATATTTCTGATGTGCGTCGCTTCGAGACAAAGATCAAAGAATCCGAAATGAATGAAGAGGCAAAAAAGGAAGCCGAAAAGGTGCTGAATCGGATGAAGCAGGAGGGCAAGGACGGACATGAGTACGGGATGCTCTATGATTATCTGGATTTTATCACGAGTCTTGACTGGAAGCCGCAGGAGATGCAGAATATTGATCTGAAGGAAGCAGAGCGGATTTTGGATGAGGATCACTATGGGCTGAAAAAGGTTAAGAACCGTATTATTCAGCAGCTTGCAGTAATGGCGTTGAATAAAAAACAGTCCGGATCAATCCTGCTTTTTGTCGGAGCGCCAGGTACCGGAAAGACGAGTATCGGGCAGAGCATTGCGCGGGCGCTGCACCGCAAATATGTGAGGATCAGTCTTGGCGGTATCCGGGATGAGGCAGAGATCCGCGGACACAGAAGGACTTACATCGGTGCGATGCCGGGCCGGATTATGGAAGGCATGAAGCGCAGCGGCGCGTCGAACCCGGTAATGGTACTCGATGAGGTGGATAAGCTGGCGAAGGATTATGGCGGAGATCCGGCGAGTGCGCTGCTCGAGGTACTTGACCCGGAGCAGAACAACAGCTTTACGGATCACTATATGAATGTCCCGTATGACCTGTCGAATGTTTTATTTGTCTGCACGGCGAACTCCGTCGACACAATTCCGGAGCCGCTGCTGAACCGGATGGAGGTCATCCAGTTTCCGGGCTACACGGCGGTGGAGAAAGCTCAGATTGCGAAGAAGCACCTGCTGCCGCGCGCCATGCAGACGATGGGGATTCCGGCGCAGGGACTGAAGGTATCAGACAAGGCGATTGCCCGGATTATCTCAGAATATACGGCAGAGGCCGGTGTGCGCGGACTGAAGAAGCAGCTGGATGCACTTTGCCGGTATGCGGCGGTGCAGCTTGTGAAGGGTGAGGAAAAGAGCATTTCCGTCAGTGCAAAGCGGGTACCGGAGTTTCTGGGACGCTGCATGCTGCAGCACGACCGGATTCTGGAGCATCCGCAGCCGGGTATCGTAACGGGGCTTGCATGGACACAGGCCGGAGGCGAGATTCTCTTTATCGAGACAGTATTTACAAAGGGAAATGGCAAGGTGACGATCACCGGCCAGCTCGGCGATGTGATGAAGGAGTCTGCGGCGATCGCCGTGACGCTTGTAAAGGAGCTTTACCCGGAGAAAGCAGAGCTGTTTGCGAAGAACGACCTGCATATCCATGTTCCGGCAGGTGCGGTACCAAAGGATGGGCCGTCGGCGGGCATTACGCTTGTGACAGCGTTGTCCTCTCTCGTGTCCGGGAAACCGGTCAATCCGGAGATTGCAATGACCGGCGAGGTATCATTGCGCGGTGGTATCATGCCGATCGGCGGTCTGCCGGAGAAGCTGATGGCGGCACAGCGCGCAGGCGTGAAAAAGGTCTATATCCCGAAGGACAATATGCCGGATCTGGAGGATGTCGCAGCGGAGGTAAAGGAGAAGCTGACGATCGTTCCGGTGAAGAAGATCACGGATGTTCTGAAGGCGGAAAAAGTCATGGCATGAGAAATGGGAAAAAGACACTTTACAGCTGTTTGAAAATGTGATAAAATATTATCCGCAATTGAACAGAGAACTTTGGTATAATTGGAAACGACACATGTGTGCTTTGCTCACTGATAACGAACAACACACATGTGTTTTTT
>URUU01000074.1 GCA_900551235.1 uncultured Lachnospiraceae bacterium | reverse complement strand
CGGTGGTTTCCTGGCAGGTGTAAGGAATAGAAATGCAGAGCATTTTATCAGGATGCTCTGCTGTTCTTTTTATTTGCCAAAACCCGGTTTTCCTTATTCGAAATCACTTTGATGCATTTATAATATATTCCAGCATGCCGACGGTGCCGTCGATGCCAAGGAGAGAACTGTTGATGATGATATCACGGTCCTTTGTGTGCTGCCATTTGCGGTCTGTAAAATAAGAGTAATAATTATTTCGCATTTTATCGATCTGCACCATCAGTTTCTGAGCCTGAACTTCTGTGACATTTTCCGTTTCCGTAATACGCTGAATGCGGTCTGCCTCCGGTGCTGTGATAAAGACGTTCAGTACATCATCGCGCTCTTTTAAGATCCAGTCTGCAAGTCGTCCGATAAAGACACAGCATTCTTTTTCGGCAAGCTCCTCGATCAGTCTGCTTTCCATATGAAACAGATAGTGGCTGGTATTGTAGTCTGTCACCCTGGTCGGAACATAGTGATCCAGGATCTTCTGTGGCAGCTTTTCGTCTGCACTTTCCAGTCCCTGTTCACTGATGCCGGTCTTTTCAGAAAGCAGATCCAGCAGATTGCGGTCATAAAAATGATAACCCAGTCTTTTTGCGAGTTCTTCGCCGATCATGCGTCCGCCGCTGCCAAAACTTCTTGAAATCGTAATGATTCGTTTTTTACTCATATAAAATCCCCCTTTGTCTGTAAAAAATCGCATTCTGTTCCTGACATTATAGTACTTTCAGTATACAGGAAAATACAAAAAAAGTAGTTGAAAATTCAAATAATTATGTTACAATAATGTTACAAGTTTTTAACATGATATTGAAAGTGCAGGAGATATAAAATGACGCTATATGAAGCCGTGTATACACGTAAGTCTATCAGGAGTTTTCGCAAAGATAAGGTAGAAGATAAGATTTTAGAAGGGATGATTTCCGTTTATCACGAAATGGAACCGCTTTTTCCTGGGATTGAGACCAGTATTGAAGTGATCGATACGCAGAGTAAAAAGGCGAAAGGAAGGCTTGGCGGTATTATAAATGTGTCTGCACCGTATTATCTGGCGGTTTATACAGAGGATAAAGAAAAAGCTGATATGAATGCCGGCTATATCATGCAGCAGCTATCCTTGTACCTGTTTGGAAAGGGCATTGGAAGCTGTTTCCAGGGGATGGGGCATCTGAAAGGACCGATGCCAAAAGCAGGGATGCGTTGTGTGATCCTGATGGCACTTGGTTATCCCAAAGTAGATATGATACGTGATCAGGAAGATGCAAAACGCCAGAGTATGGAGGAACTCTGTGCATTCAAAGAA
This sequence comes from uncultured Lachnospiraceae bacterium, assembly GCA_900551235.1. Lineage (GTDB taxonomy): Bacteria > Bacillota > Clostridia > Lachnospirales > Lachnospiraceae > Hominisplanchenecus. Next base: position 3,627 of record URUU01000074.1, on the reverse strand, counting down.
CAGCCAGGACGTTTTGTGAAGGAGTTTCTGGAGGTGGCCAGACTTGCACCGTCGGCATTTAACGCACAGCCATGGCGTTTCGTTGTATATGAGAACCGCATCCATGTCTTTTCAAAACAGACGGTAGGGCAGAAACGTTTCCTGGGAAAATACACGGAATTTGATTTCGGTATCATGCTGGCGAACATTATGATCGCAGCAGAGCAGCTCTGGGTGGATGTGGATCTGATCCGCCTGGACAACATCACACATATGGATCTGCCAAACAACCGTTATGTGATCAGCATCATCATACGGGAAACAGAAGATTAATTTTATAAAACATCAATCTGAAAAAATCAGAAGCGTACAGGCATATGGTATCCTCGATGATCTGGGAGATGTTCTGACAGGCAGCCGTGCTGTCGTTCATGCAAAAATGAATCCGGAGAAAAAGTTATATTCGGTGCCGGCATTTATCTTTGTATCAGTTGAATGTTACACCAATCGAAGCAAACGGTGTGACATTTGATCCGTATATTCATGAAGCGGTACAGATCAAAGAGACCAATCTGGTGGAAGAAGACCGGGTTGTCAGTGAGGTGCAGAAAGGTTACTTTTTTGGGGAAAAGCTGTATCGGCCGACAAGAGTAGTTGTTTCAAAAAATATTTAAAAAGTTGTTGACAAATAAGCGTTTCTGATGTATTATTTAAAACGTGCCTGAGAGATGCAGGCAATAAGATGCGCGAGTGGCTCAGTTGGTGGAGCGCGACCTTGCCAAGGTCGAGGCCGCGGGTTCGAGTCCCGTCTCGCGCTTATAGTTTGGGGTGGGTCGATTGGATATATAGTGTATTCAATCGGCTCTTTTTTTGCCTCAGGCAGAGAAGATTTTTGCTTCTGTAAGCGACGGACAACTGTCTTTGGCGGGTAAAAATATTTTGCGGGGATTCATAACGTTTGCCAGATGGCACAGGAGGTAATAAGAATGAAACTATTATATCAATTTGGCGTTATCATGTTTGTAACCTTTCTCGGAGAACTTCTGCACAGCCTGATCCCATTGCCGATCCCTGCGAGTATCTATGGACTGCTTCTGATGCTGGCAGGTCTGATGACAAAAGTGATCAAGCTGGAGCAGGTCAAGATCGCGGCGGATTTTCTGATCGAGATCATGCCGCCGATGTTTATCCCGGCAGCCGTCGGCCTGATCGTGACCTGGAGCGATTTAAAGGCAATCCTGCTCCCGGTTCTGGTGATCACCTGTATCACGACGGTCTTTGTTATGGTTGTGACCGGGAGAACGGCACAGGCAGTGATGCATCTGAAAGAAAATATGGCAGCACAGAAAATGGAGAAGCAGGATCAATAAAGGTGATCTCAGGAGGATAAAAGATATGAAAGAGATATTGTGTAACTCAGCGTATTTTGGTGTGACAGTCAGCCTGATCGGATATGGGGCTGGCATTATGCTGAAGAAAAAGTTCAAGTATGCATTTTTAAATCCACTTCTGATCTCGATCATTTTCGTGATCGGTGTGGTGCTGCTGTGCGGGGTGGATTATGAAAGTTATGAAAATTCTGCCCAATATTTAAGTTACCTTCTGACACCGGCGACGGTATGCCTGGCAGTACCGCTTTATCAGCAGATGGCACTTTTGAAGAAGAATCTGGCAGCCGTTGGCTGCGGCATCCTCGCAGGTGTACTGGCAAGCCTTGCAAGCGTCCTGCTTCTGGCATTTTTGTTCAGACTTAAGCATGATGTCTATGTTACACTGCTTCCAAAGTCGATCACAACAGCGATCGGAATGGGTGTTTCCGAAGAACTGGGCGGTCTGGTGACGATCACCGTGGCTGTGATCATCGTTACCGGCGTGATCGGAAATGTGATCGGAGAGGCAGTCTGCAAGCTGTTCCGTATTTATGAGCCGATCGCAAAAGGACTGGCACTTGGCACATCTTCCCATGCGATCGGAACGGCCAAGGCACTGGAAATGGGCGAAGTAGAAGGTGCGATGAGCAGTCTGGCGATCGCGGTAGCCGGTCTTCTGACCGTGATCGGATCCTCTGTATTTGCAGGATTTTACTGAATGGCTTTTTGCATATCAAAAGACAGGTTCTGCCGACCCTCTGATCGACAGAACCTGTCTTTGTTTTGCGGATATTTAATATTTCTAAATCAATTCGGATTAAACAATACCCTGAGCGTTCATAGCATCGACAACTTTTTCAAAGCCTGCAATATTTGCACCGGCTACATAGTTGCCTTTCATGCCGTAACGTTCTGCAGCATCAACCATGTTATGGCAGATGTTAACCATGATACCCTGCAGTTTTGCATCTACTTCATCAAATGTCCAGCTCAGACGTTCGCTGTTCTGGGTCATTTCCAGAGCAGAAGTAGCAACACCGCCGGCATTTGCAGCTTTACCAGGAGCAAAGATCACACCGTTTTTCTGCAGATATTCGGTAGCATCCATAGTAGTAGGCATATTAGCACCTTCGCATACAGCCAGGCATCCGTTTGCTGCCAGTTGTTTTGCATCGTCGATCAGCAGTTCATTCTGAGTTGCACATGGAAGGGCAACATCACATTTTACGCTCCATACGCCGCGGCCTTCATGGTACTCAGCATTTGGTCTGTAGTTTTTGTACTCGGTCAGTCTTGCACGTTTTACTTCTTTGATCTCTTTAAGGGCTGCAACATCAATTCCGTCCGGATCGTATACCCAGCCTGTAGAATCACTTGCAGTAACCACTTTTGCACCCAGCTGCTGAGCTTTTTCAATTGCGTAGATCGCAACGTTGCCTGCACCGGATACACAAACAGTCTTACCGGCCAGTTCGATACCGTTCAGTTTCAGCAGTTCCTGTGTCAGGTAGAGCAGGCCGTAACCGGTAGCTTCTGTTCTTGCAAGGGATCCGCCGTAGCTTAAGCCTTTACCTGTCAGAACACCTTCATACAGACCGCGGATTCTCTTGTACTGACCGAACATATAGCCGATCTCTCTTGCACCTGTACCGATATCACCTGCAGGTACGTCAGTATCAGCACCGATATATTTGCACAACTCTGTCATAAAGCTCTGGCAGAAAGCCATAACTTCACGGTCGGATTTGCCTTTTGGATCGAAGTCAGAACCACCTTTGCCGCCGCCGATCGGCAGACCGGTCAGGGAGTTTTTGAAAATCTGTTCAAAACCAAGGAATTTGATGATGCCGATGTTTACAGACGGATGCAGACGGATACCACCCTTGTAAGGTCCGATCGCACTGTTGAACTGTACACGGTAACCGGTATTTACCTGAACCTGACCTTTATCGTCAACCCATGGTACACGGAATTTGAACTGTCTTTCCGGATTTACCAGTCTTTCCAGAAGAGCATCCTTTCTGTATTTTTCTTCGTTTGCCTCGATAACGACTCTCAGAGACTCCAGAACCTCTTTTACTGCCTGATGAAATTCAGGTTCAGACGGATTCTGTTCTACAACTTTGGCAATAACCTCATCTACGTATGACATGATTGTATCCTCCTTATCTTCATACATTGATTTTGTAACCATTCAGAGCTATGCAAAAAACAGTTACGATTTTTTTCATTGCAGATTATAGCAAATCAGCGTGGCAAAGTAAAGAAAAAATAGTGC
>URUU01000073.1 GCA_900551235.1 uncultured Lachnospiraceae bacterium | reverse complement strand
GGCAGGCGGAGAACCGCTGGACCGCACCTGGCTCACTGACATCCCTCAGGCTGAATGTGCTTATTATCCGGCCAGCGGCAAGCTGGTTGTGATGAATAACTCCGGAGAAACCCAGACTGTTACGGTATACACGGAAACCGAACCCGTCACGCTGACACTGGAAGCTTACGATTCCGAAGCGGTAGATGTGATTCCATAATATAAGGAGGATGATGAGATGATCAAAGGATTTAAAATGAAACTGTATGAGGGCCAGGAGGCCGAGTACGAGAAGCGTCACAATCAGCTCTGGCCGGAGATGAAGGACATGATCCATGAATATGGCGGAAAGAATTACACCATCTTTTTGGACAAAGAAACGCTGACTCTTTTCGGCTACATCGAGATCGAGGACGAGGAGCGCTGGGCCAAAGGAGCTGACACCGCCATCAACCGGAAATGGTGGGATTTCATGGCAGATATTATGGAAACCAACCCGGACAACAGCCCCGTGAGCATCGATCTCAAAGAGGTTTTCCACTTGGACTAAACTCCAGAAAACCCCGTAAAATCGGGCTTTTTCCCAATTTGGAAAAATAATGATTGCATTTTCTTCCAAATTATATTATAATCTTACTTGTAGAAGAATTTACCCTTCAAAAATTCTTTTTACAGACCCCTTATTAATTATTTATACTCCCCTCGAAACATCCGGTAGCTCCCCTACCGGATGTTTCATTTTATGTCCATTTGTACCAGGAAACATCCGATTTGTGTCCATTTGTCCAAACATTCGAAATTCGCTCATTTTTTGCAAAAATGGCTGCTTTCTCATGTTTTGACGGTCCTCATAGACACAAATGCGTATGCAAGCATCCGATTTGTGTCCATTCGTCCCTTGGTTCATATAATAAAGTGGAAGGAGTGGAAAAGGCGGGGGAATTATGCAATATGAAATGATTTCGGATAAAGAACTGGATCGGCTTTTGAAGGAAGAAAAGGCATTTTTGATAGATTTAAGATCGCCGTGGGAGTATGCCGGCCGGCATATTCCGGGGGCGGTAAATATTCCGTATGAGCGGCTTGGAAAGGTGCAGGGACTGCCCAAAGATGTGCCGCTGATCTTTTACTGTGAAAGAGGCTCCATCAGTATGGTGGCAGCAAGAGAGATGGCAGAAAAAGGTTATCAGACAAAAACACTGACCGGTGGCATCCATTCCTGGCACGGGAAGCTTGGATAAGCGATGGAAAAAGATTGACAGACAAAAAAGTCAAGATTATAGTAGAGAGAAGAAACAGAGCATGCTGCCGCAAAAGCAGTACAGGAAGCAAAGGAGATTATTTATGAAATTGATGTTTGCATCAGATATACATGGATCTGCATATTACTGCAGAAAGATGGTGGAGGCATATCAGGCGGAAAAGGCAGTCCGCCTGATACTTTTAGGAGATATTCTGTATCATGGACCGAGAAATGACCTTCCAAAAGACTACGCACCGAAGGAAGTGATCGCGATGCTCAATCCAATGAAAAATGATATTTGTGCAGTGCGCGGAAACTGTGAAGCAGAAGTAGACCAGATGGTACTGGATTTTCCGGTTATGGCAGATTACTGCGTGATCCTTGAGGGGAACAGGACAATTTATGCAACACATGGACATGTTTACAATGAGGGGCATCTGCCGCCGCTCAAAGAAGGAGATATCCTCATCCATGGCCATACCCATGTACTAAGAGCGGAAAAAAAGGAACATTATACCATTTTGAATCCGGGTTCGGTATCGATCCCGAAAGAAGGAAATCCGCCAAGTTATGCCATTTTGGAAAATGGAGACTTCCGGATCAAAGGATTTGACGGACAGGTTATAAAGAAACTGGAACTGTAAAAGCAACGACAGACAATGGAGAATTTATGAAATTATACGAACTGATCGCTCCCTGCCATTTCGGTCTGGAAGCAGTGTTAAAAAGAGAGATTACAGAGCTTGGATATGAGATCTGCAAAGTGGAAGATGGAAAAGTTACTTTTTACGGGGATGCACAGGCAATCTGTTATGCCAATGTGTTCCTTAGGACAGCAGAACGTATTCTGTTAAAAGTCGGAACGGTTCACGCAGAAACTTTTGAGGAGTTGTTCGAGGGTGTCCGCAGCCTTCCGTGGGAAGAATACATCCCGGAAAATGGAAAATTCTGGGTGACGAAGGCAACCTCGGTTAAAAGTAAGCTGTTCAGTACCTCAGATATTCAGTCAATCGTGAAAAAAGCGATGGTCAGAAGAATGGAGAAGGCATATGTAAGATCCTGGTTTGAAGAGGACGGTGCTTCTTTCCCGGTGCGTGTGACCTTTCTGAAAGATGAGGCGGTGATCACACTGGATACAACCGGTGTATCACTTCATAAAAGAGGGTATCGTCAGAATACGGCAAAAGCACCGATCTCAGAGACACTGGCGGCAGCACTGATCATGCTGACACCGTGGAAAAAGGATCGGATCCTGGTAGATCCGTTCTGCGGCAGCGGCACATTTCCGATCGAGGCGGCAATGATGGCAGCAGGGATCGCACCGGGCATGAACCGCAGTTTTCTTTCGGAAAACTGGGGCAATCTGATCGAAAAAAGACATTGGTATGATGCAGTGGAAGAGGCACAGGAATCCATAGATCTTAACATAGAAACCGATATCCAGGGGTACGACATCGATGCCTCCGTAGTGTACAGCGCCAGAGAAAATGCAAAACGTGCCGGTGTGGAAGGGCTGATCCATTTTCAGCAGCGTCCGGTAAGCGAACTGCATCATCCGAAAAAATATGGATTTATCATCACCAATCCGCCTTATGGTGAAAGACTGGAGGAAAAAGCGGAACTTCCGGCATTGTACCGGCAGATCGGAGAGAGTTTTGAAAGGCTTGATACCTGGTCGAAGTATCTGATCACAAGTTATGAAGATGCACAACGCTATATAGGAAAAAAGGCAGATAAAAACAGAAAGATTTATAATGGCATGATACGGACTTATTTTTATCAGTATTTAGGTCCAAGACCGCCAAAAAAGGAGAAATAATTTGCCAGGAAAGATTCAGAATGCCCTGTTGTTTCTGATTATCGGTCTGAGTTTGTTTTTATTGTATGATATTGGAAAAGATGCAGGGTATGCACCACTTGTGACAGAGGGGCAGACAGAAACACAGGCATGGCAGGAAACGGAAACACCCGCAGGGGAACTCCCTGGACGCTATGACTGCAGGGAAAATCAGAAAGCACCCACACTTAAAAACCAGGGAACGCTTGGCACCTGCTGGGCGGTGGCGGCCTCGTCCGTGCTGGAATCCAGGCTTCTTCCGCAGGAATCCATTGTATTTTCTGCTGACCATATTTCAGCACAGAACAGCTATGCTACCGGTCAGGATGAAGGCGGAGCATACATGATCAGCACAGCCTATCTTACCGCATGGCAGGGACCGGTCACAGAGGAAATGGATCCTTACGGGGACGGGCAGACATCGGAAGGACTTTTGCCAGTTTGCCATGTACAGGAAGTGCAGATGGTCACAGACCGGGATTTTACGTCGGTCAAAGAGCTGATCTATACATATGGTGCAGTACAGAGTTCCCTTTATATGGATCTGGGTGGCGAAAAGGTACGCTCACCATATTATAACAGGGAGAACGCTTCCTATTATTATGACGGAGAAGAAGAGATCAACCACGACATGCTCCTGATCGGATGGGACGATGACTATCCGGCAGAAAATTTTACAAGGAAACCGTCCGTAAACGGAGCTTTTATCTGTCAGAACAGTTGGGGAGACGGTTTCGGGGAAGATGGTATTTTTTATGTTTCCTATGAAGATAGCCGCATCGGAAGCAACTGTGTGGCATATACAAGAATCGAACCGGCGGATAACTACGCACACATTTACCAGTCCGATCTCTGTGGCTGGGCAGGTCAGATGGGATATGGAAAAGAAGAATGCTGGTTTGCAAATGTATATACAGCGGAAAGTCCGCAGCTTCTCCGGGCGGTTGGGTTTTATGCGACCGGGAAACATACAGAATACGAAATCTATGTAGTAAAAGATTTTCAGAACAGGTTATCCCTTGTGCTTCCGGAAAAAGTGCAGACAGGCTCGTTTGAAAAAGTGGGATATTATACCGTGGATCTGGAAAAAACGTTTTCTGTACCGGAAAATGGAAGTTTTGCCGTTATGGTGAAAGTCAGGGTGCCGGGCAGTAACTATCCGGCGGCAATGGAGTACCGGTCAGATGACACGACAGCAAATGTAATACTGGAAGACGGGCAGGGTTACGTCAGTCCGGATGGCTATCGCTGGACTTCTATGGAAGAGGAATACGATGGAAATATTTGCCTGAAAGCCTATACAGATGACGAATGATTGTGCTATGATAAACATAAGGAAAAGTTTCTTTTACGTTTTGTAATTAACAGAAAGGGGAAAATATGGCCAAAAGAATTGTTTTTGCAACAGGAAATGCCGGAAAGATGAAAGAAGTACGTATGATCCTGAAAGATCTGGGCATACCGGTCGTATCAATGAAAGAAGCTGGTATAGACATTGATATTACAGAGGATGGAAAGACTTTTGCAGAGAATGCCGAGATCAAGGCGCGTGCAGTTTATGAACAGTGCCAGGATATTGTGCTGGCAGATGATTCCGGCCTGGAGATCGATCATCTGAATAAAGAGCCGGGCATCTATTCGGCGCGTTATATGGGGGAGGATACTTCCTATCATATTAAAAATGCAAATCTGATCCAGAGACTTTCGGGCGTGCCGGATCCGGAACGTACTGCGCGCTTTGTCTGTGCGATCGCAGCCGTTCTGCCGGATGGAACAGTGCTGCACAGCTATGGAACGATCGAGGGGATCATTGGTTATGAGGAACAGGGAGAAAATGGTTTCGGATACGATCCGATCTTTTATCTTCCGCAGTATGGATGCACGACGGCACAGTTGGAGCCGGAGATCAAAAACGAACTGAGTCACAGAGGAAAAGCTCTGCGCGCAATGAAAGAGCAGTTGGAAAGCCATCTGGGAGGTAAAGAACAGCTGAACAAAACTTATAAAAGTATATAAACAACTGTTGAAT
>URUU01000072.1 GCA_900551235.1 uncultured Lachnospiraceae bacterium | reverse complement strand
CCATACTGATGCTGATAAAAATCATCTCCGGTAATAATTTCCGAAGCCTGCATAATGGCTTCCCGATCCATAAGCATTGCACCGATAACGGACTGCTCTGCCTCAACGCTGTGGGGCAATACCCTCTTGATCAGCGCTTCTTCCATATGAGTTCCTCCTGTCAGATGCCTTCTACGACTATTTTCAGCTCTGCAGTCACCTTTGGATGCAGCTTAATGGCAACGCTTGTTGTTCCAACTGCTTTGATCGGGTCTTTCATCTGAATTTTTTTCTTATCAATATCATATCCGAGCTGTACTTTTGCCGCTTCTGCAATTTCTTTGCTTGAAACGGAACCGAATACTTTCCCGCCTTCCCCTACTTTAACAGAAACTTTTACCTGCGCTTTTGCCAGCTCCTCTGCAAATGTTTTTGCATCGGCAAGCTGTTCCTTTGCTACTTTCTCATCATGTGCCTTTTTCAGTTTCAGATCGTTGATATTTTTTGCACTTGCTTCCAGTGCAAGCTTTTTCGGGAACAGCATATTTCTTGCATATCCGTCGCTTACATTTACCATTTCGCCTTTTTTACCAAGTGCTTTTACATCTTCTATAAGAATAACTTTCATTTAAATCGCTCCTTCTTCTATCATCGTTCTTATCGTATTTTTTAATTTATCTTTTGCTTCTTCAAGTGTCACTCCATCAAGCTGTGCTCCGGCAATATTCAGATGACCGCCTCCGCCGAGACGTTCCATGATAATCTGCACATTAACCTCATCGATCGCACGGGCACTGATATGGATACGTCCTTTGTATTCTGTCAATACAAAAGAAGCCTTGATGCCAACAATATTCAGCAGTTCATTTGCCGCCTGGGCACCGACTACCGTCGGGCTTTCCAGATTCTCACTCGGGCAGCAGCTAATTGCATAATACTGTTCAAATACTTCTGCATGGCGAACGGCTTCTGCTCTCGCTTTGTAGGAACTCATATCATTCCGGAACATCTTGCGGACACGCGTTACATCTGCACCGCATCTGCGCAAGAATGCTGCCGCCTCAAAAGTACGGACTCCTGTCTTCGCCACGAAATTATTGGTATCAATAATAATACCTGCATAAATACAGTCTGCCTCTTTTCCTTTCAGCCGGATATCATCTGCGAAATACTGCAGAATTTCTGCGATCATCTCACATGCCGATGATGCATACGGCTCAATATAGGACAGCACTGCATTTTTGATGACTTCACTGCTCTGTCTGTGATGATCCAGCACCACGATTGTCTTTGTCTGATTTAGAATTTCAGAACATTCTGTCATACTCGGACGGTTGGTATCCACTACTACCACGACCGTATCATGGTCTACAATACGTTTTGCCTGTTCATGCGTTACAAACATATCTTCCGGATATTCTTTATCGTTCAGGAACAGATTTACCCACTGTCGGATCGATCCGTTGATATCTCCCAGTACAATATGAGCTTTCTTATCAAGAATTCTTGCCGCACGCCATACACCGACGGCTGCCCCGAAAGAGTCAATGTCCGTGATCTGATGTCCCATGATGACCACATCCTCATGACTGCCGATAAACTCACGAAGTGCATGTGCTTTTACTCTCGCTTTTACGCGGGTACTTTTTTCCATCTGCTGTGATTTTCCACCATAATAAGAAATCTTATCGTTATCTTTCACAACTGCCTGATCGCCGCCGCGTCCAAGTGCAAGCTCAATGGCAATCCTGGAAAATTCATAATTTTGTGCATAAGTACTGCCATTCACTCCGATGCCGATACTTAAGGTCACTTTCATCTCATTACCGATATTGACCGTCTTTACTTCTTCCAGAAGGGAAAATCTGGTCGCCTCCAGTTCTTCCAGTGATTTGTATTTCAAAACCACAAAATACTTATCTTTTTCCAGTTTTTTCGTGATGCCGTCCAGATTTGCCACATACTTACTGATCTTACGGTCGATCAGTGCCAGCAGAAGAGAACGTCTCACTTCCTCTACACTTTCCAGAACTTCATCGTAATTATCCAGATAGATCAGTCCTGCGACCATCTTCTGTTCCTGGTTCTGGCGAATGTAATAATTCAGCTCTGTATTATCAAACAAATACAAAGCAATGAGATAATTTCCTTCCTGCGGAACTTCTACGATGGACACTTCCTCGTTGAGATCGCCCATGGAAAGCTTCTGCATATGTGCCTGATAATCATTTCCATTGTAAAAAATCTGCACTGTAGTCTCATCTTTTTTGCACGGCAGCGTGGATGCATTCAGCTCCGGAAATAGATTTGCGATATTTTTCCGGTATCTTGAATCTTTTCCTGTGACATCACAGAAGGCATCATTCAGCCAGAGCACTTTTCCATCGGTATCCAGCACTGCATACGGAATTGCAAAGTTCTTTAACATCCCTTTTTGTATCTGTGCATACCGAGATGCAAATGCGATCATTTCACGAAGGATAGACGGCCTGTAACGCAGCATCAGTATAAACATCAGAACACAGTATGCCACTGTAAAACAAAATACCAGAAATCCGGCTTTGATATCTACTGCAAATACCAGAATATCCAGCAAAATAAGCAGCAATGCCAAAACCACCGGCCACTGCATGTATGATTTTAATTTCCCGCTGTGCTTTACCCTCTTTTTCTTATTCATTGCATCTTCTCCAGGCCCTTATTTTCCGTTGTTTCAAGGACTATCATACCATTTTTTCCCGAAATAGAAAAGGGTTTTTTATGCCGGCATCCATTCCCGTATAATCTCCCGTATCACAAGCAGCATAAGCGGTCCAAGCAGAACACCGGAAGGCCCGAAAATACAGATTCCGGCGTAAACAACCACCGCGATCACGATAGGATAAACACCCAGTTTTTCACCTAAAAGCCTCGGCTCCATAAAGTCCCTGGTACTGTTGCTGATCAGAAATAAAGTCACATAGGCAGCCGCATGAAAAAAATCACCGCGCACAACTTCCAGAACTGCCCACGGAAGCAGAATTGTTCCCGTCCCGATAAATGGAAGTGCATCCATAAATCCGATCAGAATTCCCACAAGAAGCGCATATGAATTTCCAAGAATCCACAATCCTGCCACACATTCTGCCATGATTGTCGCCATGATCAGAAGCTGTGCACGAATCCACAGCCCCGCCATGCTCCACAGACGTCCGCCAACATGGACTGCACGCCTCCATATATCATATTTCTGCAGTTTCTGACAGATCTCATCGTAATCTTTGATAATAAGCAGTACAGCCACAAAAACCACAAAAAAAGCACCTGCCCACTCAAACACCAGGGCTGCATAACGAAGTGAATTATGAAAAATCTGTGTAATATTTACAGCCTGTATTTTTTCTGACAAATGTTCCATATTCTGATAAATAAGAATCCGCACCGAACTGCTTTCGATTCCGAATCTCTCCTGAATGATGCTGCAGCATCCGTCAATTGCCGCTTCCATTTTTGCTTCATACTGGTCAATATGCGTAAAGACTGTCCGAATCTGTGCAAAAAGACGTGCCCCAAGAAACCACATCAGAAAACCTGCAATGCCAAGTGCCAGACTCATCATGCAAAAAATAAGACTTCCCTTACTGCATTTTCGAAACAGTCTGTATTCCTGCATTTTCACTGCTGCCGGATTCAGAAGCCGCACAATCAAAAAAGCAACCAGAAAAGGAGCCACATACACAAGTACATATTTGAGAACAATATATACTGCCGCCGCAACACCCACAATTCCAGTCGCTTTTTTAATTTTTCTATCCATGATCTGCACACATCCTTCCTTCGATTTTGTCGAATTTAGTATATGCTGTGCAGATTTTTTCATTCTGCTATTCTTTTTTTACCGAAAATGGTTATTCCTGGTCATTTTTTCGGAATTTATCAAAGATACCACCTTCCGGCTTTACAGTAAAATCCATCTGTTTTCCTGTTTCCGGATGACAGAAGCTTAAACTGTATGCACAAAGTGCCGGCATTTCTTTTGCTTTGCCCTCACGTTTTGTTACTTCCAAAGAAGTGTATTTTTTATCGCCTACGATCGGCATGCCGGCTCCGGAAAGCTGCACGCGTATCTGATGATGACGTCCGGTAAGCAGTTCGATGTCCAAAAGACTGAGATCCTCCACTTCCTTCAGAACAGCAAACCTCAATCTGCTTTCTTTTGCTCCTTTGGTTTCCTTTGGGACTATGTAGGAAGTGTTTGTTCTGCGGTCTCTTTGCAGATAATCCGTCAGCTCCTGATATTCTGCTGTCTTTTTTCCTTCTTTATACACCTTCGGATTCCTGTGTACCACTGCACAGTACCGTTTTACAACCTGTCCGCTGTCTTTTCGTTTGGCAACCTGCTCGCTTAAGTTTGCTGCCGCCTGTTTTGTTTTTGCAAATAAAATCACACCCTGCACCGGCTGATCCAGTCTATGCACCACACCAAGATAAGGCTCTCCGGGCTGTCCAGACTGCTCCTGCAGATAAAGTTTCAGAATACTGACCATATCCTTTACTCTCGCATTTGCACTCTGCACCGGAATACCTGCCGGTTTATGGCAGACAAGAATATGAGGATCTTCATATAATATCCCGATATTCTCTACTGTTTTAATATATTGATTCTGATTGCTGTTTTCCGTTTTCGCTGTTTCACACATAATTCTGCCTGCCCTGGTCAGATTACAGATATTTTTTCAGTACATCCACCTTGTCCAGTTTCTCCCATGGAAGATCCAGGTCGTTGCGTCCAAAGTGTCCGTAAGCTGCTGTCTGTTTGTAGATCGGTCTTCTCAGATCCAGCATCTTGATGATACCGGCCGGTCTTAAATCAAAGTTCTCGCGAACAATCTCTGTAATCTTTTCATCAGAAAGTTTACCTGTTCCGAAGGTATCTACCATAACGGAAGTCGGCTGTGCCACACCGATCGCATAGGAAAGCTGAATTTCACATTTGTCTGCCAGTCCTGCTGCTACGATGTTCTTTGCTGCGTAACGTGCTGCATAAGCTGCAGAACGGTCTACTTTTGTGCAGTCTTTTCCGGAGAATGCTCCGCCGCCGTGGCGTGCATATCCGCCGTAAGTATCTACGATGATCTTACGTCCGGTCAGTCCGCTGTCTCCGTGCGGTCCGCCGATTACGAAACGTCCGGTCGG
>URUU01000071.1 GCA_900551235.1 uncultured Lachnospiraceae bacterium | reverse complement strand
TTTTGCTGACGATATTATGCGAAAATAAACCAGGTTATGCCAGAAAGCAAAAATTCACAGAGGCTTACAAAGCCCGAAATATCAAGAAAAACTAAGAAATGCGAGGTTATGCAACGATGATAAAAGTGCTCTTTATCTGCCACGGCAATATCTGCCGCAGCACAATGGCTCAGAGCATCTTCGCCCACCTGATTCGTCAGGCAGGTCTTGAGGACGGTTTTGAGATTGATTCTGCGGCGACCAGCCGTGAGGAGATCGGCAATCCGCCGCATTATGGAACGAGAAATAAACTGCGCCAGGTGCAGATTCCGCTGACTGCACATCATGCGAGGCAGATGACGCGGCAGGATTATGCAAAATTTGACTTCCTTATTGGAATGGATTCTGCTAATATAAGAAACATGACACGGATCGCGGGCGGTGATGAGGATCATAAGATTTATAAGATGCTTTCGTTTGCAGGATATGAGAAAACCCATCAGCTATCAGCGGCACGTGACGTGGCAGATCCGTGGTATACCGGTGATTTTGATGCCACCTACGACGACATTCTGCGTGGGTGCAGGGGACTGCTGGCATATCTACAGGAAAAATGATCAAATGAGGAAAACAATATGGAATTACAAAATGGAAGACCTGCGGATGCAGCAGGCAGGCTGGAAAAGGAGATCCGTACTTATGATTTTCTGGATGAGCTGGGTGTAGATTATCAGCGAGTGGACCATGAGGCGGCTTTTACGATGGAAGCATGCAAAGAGGTCGATGAGGCACTTAGTGTGGAAATGTGCAAAAATCTGTTTTTGTGCAACCGGCAGAAGACAGATTTTTATCTGCTTTTGCTCCTGGGGGATAAGGTGTTCAAGACGAAAGAATTATCAAAACAGATTGGCAGTGCGAGACTGTCCTTTGCAGGCTCAGAATACATGGAAAAATATCTGGATATTATTCCTGGATCGGTCAGTATTATGGGGTTGATGAATGACAGGGACAATGCGGTGCGTCTTCTGGTGGATGAGGATCTGCTGAAGGAAAAATGGATTGGATGTCATCCGTGTGTGAATACATCCAGTATCCGGGTGAAAACAAAAGATATGTTTGATACAGTCATTAAAGCGATGCATCATGAGATGACAGTTGTAAGACTGACGGGAGAAGAAAGCAAATGATAAAAGCAGTTATTTTTGATATGGACGGAACATTGCTGGATACGGAGAAATATTATATTATGTTCTGGCCAAAAGCTTTGGAACACTTTGGATATCAGATTACAAGAGAGCAGATTCTGACCATGCGTTCTCTTGGGCGGCCGTATGCAGCGGAACATCTGAAAAAAATGACAGGTGATCCGAAGCTGGATTATCAGGCGGTCAAAAGTTATCGGAGAGAAATCATGGAAGAATATCTGAAAACAGTGAAACTGGATTTAAAACCAGGAGCTGTTGAGATTCTTACTTATTTAAAAGAGAAAAAGATACACCGTGCAGTAGCAACGGCAAGTGACCTGGAACGAACGGAGCGTTATCTGAAACAATTTGATCTGTATGATTATTTTGATAAGATTGTCTGTGCACCGATGGTAGAGCATGGCAAACCGGCACCGGATGTCTACGAATATGCCTGCAGTCAGATCGGACTGGATCCGGAAGAATGCATGGCAGTTGAGGATTCGCCGAATGGCATTAAAAGTGCGTATGCAGCAGGATGCAAAGTAGTTATGGTGCCGGATCTGACACAGCCGGATGATGAGATCAAAGATATGCTGTATGCATGCGTTCCAACATTAAATGATATAAAAAAACTAATCTGACATTCTGAGAAAAAAGAAGGGTGGAAAGCGATGACTTTTTCCACCGGGATATTGCCGCCGATGACTTCTACTTTTACTTTTGGGAGGAGTGTAGCGTCTACTTCGGCACCACGGTATTTTTCGCCGGAACCTTTCTGGATACCGCAGCCCATAACCTGTGTAACGGTCATGCCGGTGACGCCGAGTTCATTGAGGGCTTTGCGGAGTTTGTCATACCGGGAAAGTTTTACAAGGATCGAAACTTTGTACATTCCGATTGGATTTGCAGCAGCCAGTTCTTCACCGGCTACTTTGACAGCAGCATTTTTCTGTGCGTCGCTTGCTTTTACATAGTCAGATTCACCAAGATCTGTATTTTCATTGACATCCATCGTAGCGGTGATATCAGAAATATTGAATCCGGCATAGGCACTTGCCAGACCGTGTTCATGATAGTCCAGACCTTCGATCTCGATATCGGCAGGGACACGTAAACCTACGAGTTTGTCAATCACTTTGAAAATGATGGTCATTGTGATGATAACCCAGATCATAACAGAAACAACACCAAGGAGCTGTACCAGGAAATAATGAATGCCTCCGCCGTAAAACAGGCCGCCGTCTGTTGCGAACAGGCCGACACAGAGCGTTCCCATGGCACCGCAGGCACCGTGTACGGAAATAGCACCGACCGGATCATCGATTTTGACAACGCGATCGAAGAAATCAACGGATACGCAGAGCAGGATACCGGCAAGTAAACCGATAAAGAAAGCACCAACAGGAGAAACCTGATCACATCCGGCAGTGATCGCAACCAGACCGGCGAGAGCGCCGTTTAATGTCATGGAAACATCTGGCTTGCCATAACGAACCCAGGTAAAGATCATGGCAGTACAGGTTGCGATGGCAGCAGCAAGGTTTGTGTTCATGTATACCAGGCTGGCACTCATCAGATCTGCGTCAGTTGACATCGCAGTTGTGCTTGCTCCGTTAAATCCAAACCAACAGAACCAGAGAATGAAAACACCGAGTGCGGCAACGGTAAGGTTATGGCCAAGGATTGCTCTTGGTTTTCCGTCTTTGTCATATTTGCCAATACGAGGACCAAGGATTTTTGCACCGATACAGGCAGTGACACCGCCGACCATATGTACGGCAGTGCTTCCGGCAAAATCATGGAAGCCAAGCTGAGAGAGCCAGCCGCCGCCCCAGATCCAGTGACCGGAGATCGGATAAACGATCAGAGAGATCATGGCACTGTATAAGCAGTAAGCCTTGAAATTTGTTCTCTCTGCCATGGAACCAGAAACAATCGTGGCAGATGTTGCACAGAAAACGGTCTGGAAAATGACGAAACACCAGGTTGGAAGAGAACCGAACTGATAACTGCCGCGGATTAGCGGATCAAGCTTTCCAATAAAAGCACCGCTTCACACATGGCAAAACCTGCCTGCATAAAATAAACAAGTGCGGCTCCAAGTAATGTCCAGATAACATCAACAGATGAAAACTTCATAATAAATAACCTCCTTTGCTTATTTTCCCGGTGTGCACATCCCGAAAAACAAAGAAGGCATCAAAACTGAAAATTCATTCAGTTCTGACGCCTTCGTCTCTTGTTGGATAACATTATAAAGAAAAAAATCAAAAATACAATATCTAAAATAAACGCAATTTATTTTGAAAAAACAGTAAAATTTGTTAAAAAATTATAAAAAACAGAATTATTCATCAAGTTCCATCGTTTTTGCCGGAATACCGTTGACGGTCACATTATCATCCACCGTGATCACCAGGCATTTTTTTCCGTCTACGATGCGTGTCTCCACAAGATCAGCATACTCAGGGCTGACCTGGATTGTGATCAGAGGGGTCTTGATCTCAAAACGTCTGGTGTTTACAAGGTTAGAAGCCATAAGAGAAGTATCCTCACCAACGGCATTGTCATAGGCAGTATCGAAATCAGATAATTTTTCATCTTCCACACCACTTCTCTCCAGAAGCTGTTTTACTTCCCTTTTATCCAGCATGACCGGTTCCGGATCATCTTTGTGTTCCTCCATCAGCATGTTCAGATTATCATGGATCGTCTTGACAGTTTCATAGTTACATTCTTCGCCGAGCGTGTCCGAAATGACAGCCTGGAATGATTCTTTCTGCTCACCTGCGGTAAGGGAAACTTCACATCCAAACATATTTTCTACAAATTCTGCCTGAAGTTCTTCCGGCTTTTTGGAATAATACAGCATGGCATGCAGATCGGTGCTCCGCTCATTAAATGCCGGGAACAGGAAACCTCTTTCAGGAAGTTCCACGATCCAGTCGCGGATCCGGTCGCGGATGCGATTTTCAGCCTCATTGTAGCACAGACCAGCTTTTGAGAGTTTGACCGGGCAGATGCAGCACAGAATATATTCGTAAACTTCATCAGAAGAGTCAAACATTTCTGTATTATCCCTGGCCTTTCCCGGAACGTCATAAGCAGCGTGGACGAGAATGATAAAATAATTTTCCGCATTGTAATAATGTTCGATGATCTTGTCATAACATTCATCGACAAGAGAATCATCCGTCAGACGGCTGTTTTTCAGACGCAGCAGAAATTCCTGTTCGCTGCCTTCTGCTTCTGTCGTTAACGGAAACTCCAGATTCAGCAGATTTTTGCCGATCGTTCCGGAAAGTGTTTTTTTGAAAATCTCAAAATATTTAAAAATTTCTTCATCAGAAAGAGAAAGAAAAGATTCACGCATCTCCAGACGTTTTTCCTTTTCTGCATCGACATAACAACCGCAGATACGGGAAATCGTACAGTTGTCCGGTGTGAATTGCTTCTTTAACTCAGAAATCTCTTTTTTATTCATAGGTATCCTCCCCTGTGGTTTGTCTATATCAATGAGTCATACGTGATTTTTCCGTACTTTGTACTCTCAAAATCACGAAAACATTCGGAATTTGCATATGTACTGTGTAAATAACTGTTTCCTCATGTTTTGGCGGTCCTCATAGACACAAATGCGTATGCAAGCATCCGTTTTGTGTCCATTTGTCCCTTGACTCATCAGTATTTTAATATACCTCCGGGCAAAAAGCAAGAAACGAAAAATCACCGTTTCGTATTGACAAATGTCTGATTTTGCCCTAAACTGATGGATGAAACAGAGCTGACAGCTCATCATATGGGCAAGACGAAGAAAAGGAATAGTACATTTTGGACAATCTACAGAGAGGGGATCACTGGTGCGAGATTCCTGTGCGGAAGAGATGGAACCTGCCTTGGAGTCCTGTATGAAAATACAGCGTAATTCCGGCGATAACGGAAAATGAGAGAGCACTGTTTTTGGCAGTGCTAATCAGGATGGTACCGCCGAAGAGATGACAAGTCCTTGGTTCCTGCGATCACGCAGAAACCGGGGATTTTTTAATTCTAAGATGCCAGGGTCAAAAGCCTGAAACCACGATGTGCTTGCACAGGAGTGGTTT
>URUU01000070.1 GCA_900551235.1 uncultured Lachnospiraceae bacterium | reverse complement strand
TTTGCAAACCTCCGATAAATCAAGGTTTTAAAGGATTTAGAACAATAAAAAACAGATAGTTTTTGACACTACCGATATTATACGAGGGGAAATCCATATGAAATCATTAGTTATCGCAGAAAAACCTTCTGTGGGAAGAGATATTGCAAGAGTTTTACACTGCAGCAAAAATATTCCGGGAGCTCTTGAGGGGGACAAGTACATCGTCACCTGGGCACTGGGACATCTGGTAACGCTGGCAGATCCGGAAGAATACGATAAAAAATACAGCAAATGGGACATGGAAACACTGCCGATGATGCCAAAGAAAATGCAGCTTGTCGTTATCGGACAGACGGCAAAACAGTATGGACTGGTGAAAAAGCAGCTGTTCCGTAAGGATGTAAACAGTATCATCATTGCGACGGATGCCGGAAGAGAAGGAGAGCTGGTGGCACGCTGGATTCTGGAAAAATCAGAATGCAGAAAGCCGATCAAACGTCTGTGGATCTCATCTGTCACCGACAAAGCCATCCGAGAAGGATTTGCAAACCTGCGTGACGGAAGAGAATACAACAATCTTTATCACGCAGCGAGAGCCAGAGCGGAGGCAGACTGGCTGGTCGGCATCAATGCTACCAGGGCGATGACCTGCAAGTATAATGCACAGTTGTCATGCGGACGTGTCCAGACACCGACGCTTGCGATGGTGGCACACCGTGAAAAAGAGATCCGCGGTTTTGTACCGAAAGAATATTATGGCATGCAGCTTTTGTCCGGCAGTGTGCGTTTCACCTGGAAAGATGAAAAAAGCTCCGGTTACTGCACATTCCAGAAACAGAGAATGGATGAGGTTGAAAAAAAAGTAAAAGCAGAGATCAAAAGCGGCAGAAAAATGACCATCAAAGAGGTGAAAACAACAGCAAAGAAAACCTTTGCACCGGGTCTTTATGATCTGACGGAGCTGCAAAGAGATGCCAACAAACGCTTTGGATATTCGGCAAAAGAGACTTTAAATATCATGCAGCGGCTCTATGAAAGCCACAAAGTACTGACTTATCCGCGAACCGATTCCAGATACATCACAACTGATGTGGCGGATACCTTAAAAGAACGTTTAAAGGCATGCAGCGTCGGACCTTACCGCAAACTGGCAGGAAGCCTTTCCATGCGTCCGATCCGCAAAAATGCTTCTTTTGTGGACAACAAAAAAGTGACAGACCATCATGCGGTCATTCCGACAGAACAGTTTGTAGATCTGCAGGCGATGACGAATGAAGAGCGTAAAATTTATGATCTGGTGGTACGCAGATTCCTTGCGGTGCTGCTTCCGGCATTTGAGTATGATCAGACTGTGTTCACCGGCGAGCTGGCAGGAGAGAGATTTACGGCAAAAGGAAAGATCGTAAAGAGTCAGGGCTGGAAAGAAGCCTATGAAAATCTTGGCACGGATGAAGAATGGGAAGAAGCGGAGAATTTGGCGGCGGCACCAAAAGAACAGACGCTGCCGTCTGTGAAAAAGGGCGATGTCATGCCGGTTGCCAAAGTGACAGTTACAACCGGAAAAACAACACCCCCTGCTTATTTTACGGAAGCGTCCCTGCTCTCCGCCATGGAAAATCCGGTCCGCTACATGGAAAGCAAAGATGCAAAGGCGGCAAAAACACTGGGAGAAACAGGCGGACTTGGCACGGTAGCGACAAGAGCAGATATCATTGATAAACTATTCAATTCTTTTCTTATGGAGAAAAAGGGAAATGAGATCCATGTGACAGGTAAAGGAAAACAACTGCTGGAACTGGTTCCGTCCGAGCTGAAAAAGCCGGAGCTGACAGCAGCCTGGGAAATGAAACTTTCCGGGATTGCAAAGGGAAAGCTGCAGGAAAAGGCATTTATCGAAGAAATTGATGATTATACGGAAGAACTGATCCGTGAGATCAAAGCAGGCACACAGACTTTCCGCCACGATAATCTGACAAACAAGAAATGTCCGCAGTGTGGCAAAAGACTGCTTTCTGTCAATGGAAAAAACAGTAAAATGCTGGTATGTCAGGACAGAGAGTGTGGATACCGGGAAACACTCTCCAGGACATCCAATGCGAGATGTCCAAAATGCCATAAAAAAATGGAACTGTACGGAAAAGGGGAAGATCAGACCTTTATCTGCAAATGTGGATATAAAGAGAAACTGTCTGCATTTAAGAATCGAAGAGAAAAAGAAGGAGCAGGTGTCAGCAAACGGGATGTGCAGAGTTATCTGAAAAAACAGAAAAAAGAAGCCGCCGAACCGTTAAATAACGCATTTGCGGCGGCCTTTGCCAAACTGGACATCAAATAAAAACCGGAGCGTCTGCAGGCTGATGCGGATGGTTTATCCGATCAGCTGCAGGATCATTCCGGCGACCACGGCAATCAGATAGAGGATGCCGGTAATAGCAAAACATTCTTTTTTATTTCTGCTGGTCTTAAACAGGATCACAAGTCCGACGCCGGCTCCGGTACACAGACCGGCAACAGCAGCCCCGAAACTGATCGCACCCTCCACAAAGAGCTGTGTGATCAGGATAGAAGCTGCACAGTTCGGGATCAGTCCAAGCAGTGCAGTCAGAAACGGCTGGAAGATCGTTCCGCCAAGCAGGACTTTTGAGAGGGATTCCAGTCCGATTCCTTCGATCAGGACATTCAGAACGGCATTGAAGACAAGGATAAAAGCGAAAAGCTTTAACGTGTGGTTCAGTGCCGGTTTTATAATACCGTGGTGGTCGTGACATCCGCAGTGTTCGCAGAGATCTTCGACATGTTTCTGTGGGTGTTTCCATCTGCTCCAGATAAAATCAACCAGATATCCGGCAGGAATGGCGATGATCAGTTTGGTGAGCAGAAGCTTTCCGACAACACCGGCCTGTTCCGGGTGTGCAAGAAGGATCAGGACCGCCTCATCTGAAGTGGATAAATATACGGCGATCAATGTTCCGACCGTGACAATGCCTCCGCAGTAAAGGCTGGAGATCAGGGCAGAGAAGCCGCACTGAGGAATGCAGCCAAGCAGGGATGCGACGGCCGGTCCGCCTTTTTTGTGCTGGAAGAAATGCGTCAGCCGGTCACTGGAATAGTGTTCGAGGGCTTCCAGGATCAGAAAAGCCACAAATAAAAAGGGAAGCATGCGAAGACTGTCAAGCAGTGCGTCCAGTGCAGCATCCGAAAATAAAGTTAAGTTCATATGATATCTCCTATATTCAGGCAAAGTTCAAAGTGTCAAGCGTGATTATAGCAAAAACATGGGAAAAAGTATAGCAAAAATTGCGGAGGGAATATTGTAAGAACAGTATACAGGGTATATTTAGAGAATTGCAGGACAATAAAGTACAGGGAGAAAAACTGACAGAAGTACTCTCAGAATTCTTAGTTGTAGTTTCAAAGGAAATATGATATACTCTCAGCAGAAAGTTTCAGGTAAACAGACATAGAAACTGTCTCGAAACAAAAAAACAGATTGAGGTGCAGAATGAAAAGAGTATTATTGAAATTAAGCGGCGAAGCACTTGCAGGTGATAAACATATGGGCTTTGATGAGCCGACCGTTACAAAAGTAGCAAAACAGGTAAAAGAAATCGTGGACGCAGGCCTGGAAGTCAGTATCGTGATCGGCGGCGGAAACTTCTGGAGAGGCCGCTCCAGTGAGAATATCGACCGCACCAAAGCAGATCAGATCGGAATGCTGGCAACTGTCATGAACTGCATTTATGTATCGGAGATCTTCCGTTCTGTCGGAATGAAAACACAGATCCTGACACCGTTTGCATGCGGATCTTTTACAAAACTTTTCTCAAAAGACCGTGTCAATAAATATTTTGAAAAAGGGATGGTATCCTTCTTTGCAGGCGGCACCGGACATCCGTATTTTTCTACCGATACAGCGACCGTGCTTCGTGCCATTGAGATTGAGGCAGATGTGATCCTGCTCGCAAAATCCATTGATGGTGTATATGACAGCGATCCGAAGACGAATCCGGATGCGAAAAAATACGATGAGATTTCTATTCAGGAAGTTATCGACCGCAAACTGGGTGTAGTAGATATGGCAGCGTCCATTCTCTGCATGGAAAACAAGATGCCGATGCTTGTTTTCGGGCTGAACGAAAAGAACAGTATTGTCAACACCGTAAACGGCAAATTCAACGGAACAAAAGTGACCGTATAATACCAGAATACAGGAGGAATCAGAAATGGATGAAAGAATCAAAGCATACGATGTCAAAATGACAAAATCATATAATAACCTGCTCGAAGAGTTTGGGGCGATCCGTGCAGGACGTGCCAATCCGCATGTACTGGACCGCATCACAGTAGAGTATTACGGAACACCGACACCGCTTCAGCAGGTAGGAAATGTTACCGTTCCGGAGCCGCGTATGCTCCAGATTCAGCCATGGGATGCATCCCTGGTCAAAGAGATCTGCAAAGCGATCCAGGTATCCGACCTTGGCATTAATCCGAGTACCGATGGAAAAGTGATCCGTCTGGTATTCCCGGAACTGACAGAGGAACGCAGAAAAGATCTGGTAAAAGAAGTAAAGAAAAAAGGCGAGGGTGCAAAAGTTGCTGTCCGCAATATCAGACGTGACGCAAACGATGCATTCAAGAAACTTGGAAAGGGAAAAGAGGTATCTGAGGACGAAGTCAAAGAGCTGGAAGAAAATGTCCAGAAGCTGACAGACAAGTACATCAAGGATATCGACAAGGCTATCGAGGAAAAATCAAAAGAGATCATGACCGTATAGTCTCAGAAGGTAAATATTGGGTAAATACAGGGATGTTGCAGTGTGGCATCCCTGCTTTTTTGCACACAGGAGGTTTTGTGTATGAATATTCCACAACATGTAGCGATCATTCTGGACGGCAACGGACGCTGGGCGAAGAGCAAAGGAATGCCGCGTAACTACGGCCATGCCCGCGGTGCCAAGAATCTGGAAAAGATCTGCCGTGATGCTTATGATATCGGCATTAAATATCTGACGGTCTATCTGTTCTCCACGGAGAACTGGAAACGTTCCAGAGAAGAAGTTGATGGTCTGATGAAGCTTTTCCGGAGCTATACGAAGACCTGTATCAAGACAGCAAGAGACAACAACATGAAAGTACGCGTTCTCGGAGATCCGGCGGCTCTGGCAGATGATCTGCAGGAGAGTTTAAAAGAACTGGTTGAGTCTTCCAAAGACAATACCGGGCTGAATTTCAACCTTGCGATCAACTACGGAAGCCGTGACGAGATCGTGCGTGCAATCCGCCAGCTCAGTCAGGACTGCGTGGATGGGGCTGTAAAGCCGGAAGACATCACGGAAGATCTCTTTTCGGCGTACCTGGATACAAGGGAGATCCCGGATCCGGACCTGTTGATCCGCACCAGCGGTGAGCTGCGTCTGTCCAACTATCTGCTGTGGCAGCTGGCTTATTCGGAGTTCTATTTCACGGAAGTTCCATGGCCGGCATTCAATAAAGAAGAACTGTTAAAGGCCATTGAGAAATATAATGGAAGAGAACGCAGATATGGCGGTGTGAAAGTCCAGCGGTGTGATGTCAAGAGATAAATAATAAAAAAAGCATATATTTTTG
>URUU01000069.1 GCA_900551235.1 uncultured Lachnospiraceae bacterium | reverse complement strand
CCGACCTTTTGGTCCGTAGCCAAACGCTCTATCCAGCTGAGCTAAACGCACATTTTGTTCTGTTGCTTTGCTGTGTACCTCAGCAACAATGAAGATTATATAGTATCTTTATGGAAATGTCAACACTTTTTTTGAAAAAAATAAAAAAATTTTTAAAGCATGTTTTCATGGCTTTTTGTACATGGTAATGGTAAAATATATAGCAGGAACAACGTGGTGAAACAACGTGGGGAGGACATATGACAAAAGGTGAATTTTTAAAGGAGCTGCGAAGGAAACTGACTGGGGAGATTCCGCCGGCGGAAGTGGAAGAGACACTTCTGTATTATGAACAATATATCGGCAACGCTATTAAAAAAGGAAAAAGTGAGCAGGAAGTGTTAGAGGAACTTGGCAGTCCCCTGCTGATTGCCAGAACGATCCTTGATAGCGGAAAACGAAAAAAAGCGCAGGCAGGAAAACCGGAAATGGAATATCAGGAGGAAGAAGGAAAGTCCGAAGAAGAAAAGGGAGCATCTTTTCGTGTTTACCAGATTCCACCGTGGGCAGGAGCATTGATCCTGATTCTTTTTCTGATGCTGGCACTGACGCTCCTCAGAGTGCTGCTTCCGATATTGCTTCCACTTTTTCTGATATGGCTTATCTGGATCATGGTTAATAATAACCGCTGACAGGGGGAATGTATGGACAGGACAGAAGAATATAAGTTGCTGCTTGATACAGCAGTGCTGGCGGGGAAAATTATGCTGCAAAGTGGAGCAGAGATCCATCGTGTGGAGGACACGATCCACCGTATTTTAAAAGTTTCCGGATTAAAGACGGCAGAGGCATTTGTGATGCCGACCGGTCTGATTGTTACACTGGATGACCCGGGGATGGATTCCATGACGGTTGTAAAAAGAATTGAGACAAGAGGGAGCAATTTAAACAGGATCGTCAGGGTGAATGATATATCGCGCAAATTCTGTTCCGGGGAGATGAACCTCAAAACGGCATTTCATAAACTGAAACATATGCAGGAATTCTCCTACCGTGCATGGCAGAAATACATTGCGCAGATTCTGGTTGCTTATTTCTTCGCCATTTTGCTTGGAGGTGGTTTCTGGGACGCATTTGGAGCAGGTTTTGCAGGACTTGGCATGGTTTGCGTATTGTATATAGGAAGAAAAACGGGACTGAACAATTTTCTCCAACTGCTGTTATCATCAACTGTCATCGAACTGACGGCATTTGCAGTATGCGCAAATCCCTGGTGTTTGATACAGCAAGATATTGTGATCGTAGCAGCGATCATGCCGATCGTGCCGGGAGCAGCGATCACGACTGCTGTGCAAGATACCCTGCAGGGCGATTATGTAGCCGGAGGGGCAAAAGCACTGGAAGCTTTTGTGAGTGCAGCGGCTATTGCGGTGGGGGTTTCTTTTGGTATGATTTTGACGGGAGGAATCAAATGGTGATGTTGTTGATACAGGTGGCAGCGGCATTTGCAGCTATAGCAGCATTTTCTGTGGCGATGGAAGTGCCGGTAATTTATTTGCCCTATTGTGGTGTGATTGGCGGTGCAGGATGGTTTGTATACCTGATCGTGCTGAAACATGGCGGCATGATTGCGGCAAATCTTCTTGGTGCAGCGGCGATCACATGGGTTGCACATATTTTTGCAAGAGTGAAAAAAGCACCGGTGACGGTCTTCTTGATTCCGGGATTTCTGACGATGGTACCGGGGGCCGGATTGTATCGTTCTGTACATTATTTTATTATGGGAAATGGAAGACAGGGGGCAGCGTACCTGATGCAGACGCTGCAGATT
The DNA here is from genome assembly GCA_900551235.1 of uncultured Lachnospiraceae bacterium. Classification (GTDB taxonomy): domain Bacteria; phylum Bacillota; class Clostridia; order Lachnospirales; family Lachnospiraceae; genus Hominisplanchenecus. The sequence continues at coordinate 3,851 of URUU01000069.1, read as the reverse complement.
GCAGGAGTGATTGCGCTGGGGGTTTTTCTGGTGGATTCGATTTTTGAAATCCTGGGCAGACGAAAACAAAATGAGGAAAGAAAGTATGAACAAAAATATGAACAGAAAAAATAAAAACAAAATATGGAGGAAAATACTGATTTTTGTGACATGCATGGCGGCTCTTTCTGTGAACGGGGTGGCGGCAGAACCACTGCGGAGTGAAAAAACGCAGATACAGGAAGAAACAGCGATGCAGAGTGAAATGCCGGTACAGGAAGAAACAGCGGTGCAGAGTGAAATGCCGGTACAGAAAGAAACAGCGGTGCAGAGTGAAATGCCGGTACAGAAAGAAACGATAATACAAAATGAAATGCCGGCGCAGGAGGAAACAGAAGCACCAGGTGAAGTGCCGGTACAGGAAGAAACACAGGTGATGGAAAAAAAGACAGATAATCAGAAGAAAGCAAGGGCAGCAGACATTGCAGTGAATGAAACAAATTTTCCAGATCCGGTATTTCGTGAATATGTACTGGAATACCTTGCAGGTGACGATGGCGTTCTTTCGGAAAAAGAGAGAGCGGCTGTTCAGTATATGGAACTTTATTATGAGGAAGAACTGAAAAGTGTGAAAGGAATCGAATATTTTCCAAACCTGCAGTATCTTTATCTGGAAGGAAGCAAATCCCTGAAAAGCCTGGATCTGCGCAGCATGAAAAATCTCAAAGAACTGCACTGCGATGATGGGGCACTTACCAGTCTGAAGGTAAACGGACTGTCAAATCTAAAAAAAATATTTTGCAGCCAGAACGATCTTAAAACGCTGAATCTTTCCGGAGTGACGGTACTGGAGCAGTTGGAATGCAGTGCAAACGCACTTACAGCTCTTAACGTGAAAAAACTTCCGGAACTGAAATATCTGATCTGCAGGGAAAACCAGATTCGCACACTGGATCTTTCCGGCATGAGCAAACTGGAGAAAGCAGACTGTGAAGGAAATGGCATGACATCCCTGAAACTGGGGAATAATTCAAGGCTTACGACGCTTTTGTGCGGTACGAACAGCCTGACTGTCCTGGAACTTTCCGGTCTGCCTGCCCTGGCGACACTGTACTGTTATCAGAATCAATTGAAAACATTAAACTGTGCTGCAAACACGCAGCTTGCAGAACTGGAGGCTTTTCAGAATCAACTGAAAACGCTGGAACTTGGAGGCTTGAAAAATCTGGTCACTGTCAATTGCAGTGAAAATAAAATCAGTATGCTTGATGTGGCATCAGCAGCAAAACTGACCAGTCTGATTGCCGATAACAATGCGATTCCGGCATTGAATCTTTCGGCAAATAAAAAACTGCAGCAGGCATCTTTTCAGAATCAGGTGGTGACGACTGCTATTGTACAGACCGAAACAGGATATCAGGCGGATTTTAGCGCAAATGGCTTTAAAAAAAAGAGTGTTATAGATCTTAAGGATGCAAAGACCTGCAAAACAGGACTTTTCTGGAAAACCCAGACTGAAATTCCGGCAGGAAGAAGCGTATCATATACTTATAAGACGGGAAGAGGTCAGATTGTGATCCCGGTAACGGTAAAGATCTCCGGAATCCGGAAATGGAATCCAAAACCGAAAAAAGTAAAGATTTCTTATGCAGGAAATGTGAAGGGAAGAAAGCTTTCACTGAAGTGGCAGAAGCTTTCCGGCGTGACAGGTTATCAGATCTGCTATGGAACAAGTTCAAAATTCAGCAGGAAAAAGACGAAGAAACTGACAGTCAAGAAAGCATCGGCAGGAAGCCGGCTGATCAAAGGACTGAAAAAGAACCGGACCTATTATGTGCGCATCCGGGCATACAAAAAATACAAAGGAAAAATTTATTACGGGGCGTACAGCAGCAAGAAAAAGATAAAGATCCGCAAGTAACAGAGACGGTATGTAAGAAAACCTGCATGATTGCAGGTTTTCTGTACGAAAGCGACAAATTACTCCATTTCGTTCTCATCGTAGCTGTCTGTGTGGCAGCTTTTTGTGGTGTTATAAGCGTGGTTTTTGGAAGTTGTCTTGTCGTAGGTGTCTTTTGCATGATTCTTGCTGGTTGCATCTGTTTCGTTGGTGCTGTTGTAACTGTTCTGTGTTTTGTTTTTAGAAGCTGCATTTCTTGCCATGGTAAAATTACCTCCTTATAAAAATCAACTGCCGAAGCAGAATGGAAAAGTGGGACTTTTCCACCTTTTGTCTGCCGGCTCATCCTATAGTTTCTTCAAAAAGTGGGAAAATATAATGGAAAATGCTACCAAATATAGAAGATATGTGAGGACAGACAAAAAACAGAAAAATACTTATTGCAATTTTTACCAAGATATATTATAATTCAACTGTAAAAAGAATTTACCCTTCAAAAATTTTTTTTACGAACCCCTTATTAATTATTTATACTCCCCTCGAAGCGGCCGACAGCTCCCCTGTCGGTCGCTTCTCTTTTGTCGTTTGCTTTATCATCCGCGATAGATAGGTCGGCAGATCGGCGGAGAGAAAAAGATGTATAGCAGAACAGCGTTTACGCGCGTGAATGACCGTAAGCAGGATGGCGAATACTATATAATACCGGGGAGAGAATGCCCGGCTGTAAGGAGGCTAAGATATGCTGGAGACAGTTCCGGCAAAGCTGCTGGATGCATACGTGCAGGATGAGAATGCGCTTGTGATCGATCTGAGGTCGTCGGAAGAATATCAGTCAGGGCACATGCGCGGGGCGGTAAATGCCCCGATGGGGCAGTTCGCGGACGGATGGCCGGAACGCGCAAAGACGATTGTGCTTTATTGCGACCGTGGAGCCATGAGTATGGCTGTCGGGAGAAAGCTTTCAGAACGGGGATATCGGGTGAAAAGTGTTGTGGGCGGGTTTAATGCGTACCGCGGGACACAGATTGTGACGGGGCAAGAATAAGGATTGACAAAAACAAAGCGCACGCATTAAGATAAAAAGAATGAGAGAGTACAAAAGGAGGAGGAACATGAAGCTTTTAATCGCATCAGATATTCATGGATCTGCATATTACTGCAGAAAAATGCTGGAAGCATACGAGAAGGAGGGGGCGCAGAGGATGCTTCTGCTCGGAGACATTCTTTACCACGGGCCGAGAAATGATCTTCCGAAGGAGTATGCGCCCAAAGAAGTGATCCGCATGCTGAATGAAAAGAAAAATGAGATCTACGCCATCCGCGGCAATTGTGAGGCAGAGGTGGATCAGATGGTGCTGCAGTTTCCGGTGTTGGCAGATTATATGATACTGTTTGCGGGAGAGCGGGCGATCTATGCGACACACGGGCATGTATACAATGAGAACCATCTTCCGCCGCTGAAGCCGGGTGATGTTCTGCTGCATGGACATACACATGTCCTTCGGGCTGAGGAAAAGGACGGGCTTCTGATTTTGAATCCGGGCTCCACGTCAATTCCGAAGGAGGGCAATCCGCCGACCTATGCGACGCTTGAGGACGGACTGTTCCGGATCTGCACCTTTGATGGCGAGCTGGTAAAGGAAGTGCAGCTATGAGCGCGCAGATGGAGCTGATGGCACCATGCCACTTTGGTCTGGAGGCGGTGCTGAAACGGGAGATTCAGGATCTTGGATATGAGATCAGCTGTGTGGAAGACGGGCGGGTGACGTTCTACGGGGACGCAGAGGCGATTGCGGTCTCGAATATGTTTCTGCGCAGTGCAGAACGCATTCTGCTGAAGGTCGGTGCGGTCCACGCGGAGACGTTTGACGAGCTTTTTGAGCGGACGCGGGCATTGCCGTGGGAGGACTATTTGCCGCAGGATGCAAAATTCTGGGTGACGAAGGCGACGTCCGTAAAAAGTAAGCTTTTC
>URUU01000068.1 GCA_900551235.1 uncultured Lachnospiraceae bacterium | reverse complement strand
CGATTGAAGGTAAACAGTTTGTTGGCTGGAAGGATGCAAATGGCAATATCGTAAGTTATGATAGCACATATACTTTCATCATCACCGGAGACACCACACTTACGGCATATTATGAGCAGGCAGACAGTGAGGTAGTGAAAGAGCCGACGATAACAATGGGTGAGCCGACCTACGAGGAATATACAGCAATAGACAATTGTTATAAGATGATATTTTATTTTAATTATACGTTGCCTGAGGATTGCAAGCTGGTTGATATTGGTACTTTAAGGGTTTATAACCATGATTATTCACAGGGAGGCATATCGTTTGAAACTGGTGATGTGATTTCTACATCCGTGATGTCAAAGCTTGGTAGTGATGGACAGTTCTATTATTCAAAAGTAAATAATTATGGAGATGGTCATACAGTGGCCGGCTACATGGTATATGAAAGAAATGGCATCAGATATACGGTATACAGTAATGCAATTTACGGAACACAAACTAAATAATAGGCTAAAAGAAAGGAAGATTAGCATGATGAAAGAGACATACGAAGCAGCAGAAATGGAGATTATTGAATTTGAAACAGAGGATGTAATCACAACAAGTGGAATAGGAGGAGTAGATGATTCTAGACCTGGAGCATAATTATGTATAGTCATAGTTTAGAGGCGGCGGTGTAAACCGCCGCTTTTTCAAAATTACAGAGGAGATTGATCGTGAAGATAAAAAACATGATTTTAACAGCAGTATGTATTTGCTTCTTTTGTCTGTTTGGAAGTATGCATGGTATATGCGGCAGAATATTATGGAGATTTTCAATACGAAGATAATGGAGAAAACATTTCAATTTATGCGTATAATGGAAGCGACAAAGAGGTTACAATCCCTGCCTATATCAACGACAAGGCAGTAACAGAAATCAAGGATTATGCATTTTTATTATGCAATTCGGTAGAGAAGATCATCGTACCATCTACAGTTACGACAATTCATACAAATGCATTTTCCGGTGCAGGAAATCTAAAGAGTGTGGTACTTGCTTCCACAGATACTCAAATTGAGGATTCCAATGGGAATACGGATAAGAAGGACACAGATGAAAAAGGAAACAATAATAGTCAAAGCAACAACACAGGGAATTCGACCAGTTCAAAGGATAATAAGACCGATACAAAGAATACAGGAAGTAACAGTACCTCGACAGCTAATGTCACACCACAGTATAAAGTGACTGTAGATTCCTCTGTAGATATAGCCGCAGAGGAAAAGAAACTTGCCGAGCAGTACAGTACAGAAAACAAGACAGATGACGGCACTACGGTAAAAAATAGTGATACAGAAAAGCAGAGTAGTGGAACAGAAATTGTGGGAATTGATGAAGGCTTAGATGCAGACGAAACTGTCATAAGCTCGAATGCAGATACAGCCTCCGAAAAATCACAAAGTATGCCGGTGTGGGGAATTATATTGATAGTAGTTGTAGCAGCGATCGCAGTGTCAGGAACGGTTTTATTTATCCGAAAGAAAAAGAAACAGAAGTAGAATTATAATTTGAATGGAATTAGAGGTCGCATATGGAGAGCTTTACAATCCGACTGGCAGGACAGCTTTTTACAATCTGTCCTGTCTATGATTATATCAGAGAATATTGCAAAGATTAACAGGAGGAATCATAGATGAGATTAAAAGATACATTTATCACACACGACAGCGATGGAGAACAGGTACTGATTGATGTAACCAGCTCATTTGCAGGACTTGTCAGAAGCAACAAGACAGCGGCTTTTATAGTAGAGTGTCTGAAAAAAGATACGACAAAAGAGCAGATAGTCGAGGCAATGTATGAGAAGTACGATGCTCCGAAGGAGGTACTGCAAAAGGATGCGGAGTCGATTGTGGAGAAGCTGCGTGGCATTGGAGCGTTGGAGGAATCGTGAAGACATCTTATGAGGAATATCTGAGAAAATATCATACTCTCACATACAAAAATGTAGGAGTGAGTATGCTGCCATTGTTAAAGCAGGGACGGGACTCTTTTACAGTGCGTGAGGTAAAGCCGGATGAAAGCTGTAAGCTATGGGATGTCGTGTTGTATAAAAGAGGCACAGACAAGTATGTCCTTCACAGAATTATCAAGGTATATGATGATTCCTATGATATCCTTGGCGATAACTGCATTGGGATAGAGCGTGGAATCCCTAAAACAGATGTTCTTGGTGTGATGACAGACTTTACCCACAAAGGGAAGCAGTACAAGAACGATGACAGAAGATACCGATTGTATGTGTGGCTATGGTGCAGACCATATAAGCTGCGGATATTTTTAAAGAAGATCAGAATGAGATTACAATCTGTTTTGAGAAAAAAGAGAGAAAAATGAATCGAAATAGGCTAAGGCAACCTATGAGAATTATCCGCTGCTGGTAAAGCATAAGTGGCTGATACCGGCGTATTGGTGTTATCGTATGGTGAGGATGCTCTTTAGCAAAAAGCGTAGGGGCAATATGCTTCGTGAGGTGAAGGCTGTGGAGCATGACTATCATTCGGAAGACAAGAGCATCACTATCAATGAAGCAGAAGCGGTGCGTCTTATCTTTAATTTGTATCTGCAGGGATATAGAGCATACAGAATTGCAAAGGAGCTTAGCAGACTTGGCAAAGTCAATAAAAAGCGAGATTATGAGCATTCTGATCAGTATTTTCATTTCAGGATACCATGGAAAAACCACGAACTTTGCCCAAAATAGTTCCTGTCACAGAACTACGATTGCTCATTGCTGTGAAAGAACGGAAAATGCACAATATATGACGGATAAAGAGTGGTTTTGGGACTTAAAAACCGTTATAATAACCTCACATTCAGAACAAAGGAGGAAATACACATGAACAGAAAGTTTGCAAAACTGACGGCTGTGACGCTGGCAGCTTCCATGGTGATCGGCAGTTCCGTAACAGGCATGGCAGCTTCCACAAATCAGACATCAGAGAGAGAAGTAAGAAACGCACAGCTTTCCAAAGAGGCAGCAGAAGAGGGCATGGTTCTGCTGGAGAACGAGAATCAGGCACTGCCTCTGGCACAGGGATCAAAAGCAGCACTCTTTGGTACAGGAAGCTATGGAACGATCAAAGGCGGTACAGGATCCGGTGATGTATACAACCGTTACACGATCTCAGTTTATGATGCACTGACTTCCACTTACAATATCAGCAATATGGCCTGGTGGGGTGAATATCTGAAGACGTTCGAAGAAAAGAAAGCCCAGGCAGCAGAAGAGAAAAAAGATAACGATTATGTAAAATATACGCAGGGCAGATTCGGCGGTGCAGACAGCTTTGTGGCAATTGACCAGGCACTGACACAGAAAGACATTGATGCCGCAAAAACAGGTGGAGCAACAACAGCATTCTACACCATCAGCCGTGTATCCGGTGAAGGTGCAGACCGTACGATCGGAAAAGGAGATTATGAACTGTCCGAGGTAGAATATAATAATATTAAACTGATTGCAAAGAACTTTGACAAGTGCGTGGTTCTGCTGAACGTAGGCGGCGTGGTAGACACCAAATTCTTCAGCGAGATCGAAGGCGTAGACGGACTGGTCCTGATGTCTCAGGCAGGTATGGAGGGCGGAAACGCACTGGCAGATATCCTGACCGGCAAGACAACTCCATCCGGTAAACTGACGGACACCTGGGCAAAAAATTACAGTGATTATCCGGCAGCTGCAACCATCGGTGATAACGACGGAGACAACAAACAGGAAGATTACAAGGAAGGTATTTATGTAGGTTACCGTTACTTTGATACATTCAATATCACGCCAGCTTACGAGTTTGGATATGGTAAATCTTATACCAGTTTTGAAATTGAGCCGCTGACGGTAGCAGCCGATGAAAACAACGTATCCGTTACCGTAAACGTAACAAATACCGGTGATACATACTCCGGAAAAGAAGTTGTGGAAGTTTACTTCTCCGCTCCGGATGGAAGCATCGAAAAACCGTATCAGGAACTGGCAGGATTTGCCAAGACCGATAACCTGGCACCGGGCGAAAGCCAGGAACTGACCGTAACTTACAAGACAACCGAGATGTCCTCCTACGACGAAGCAAAAGCCGCTTATGTGATGGAAGACGGCGATTACATCGTTCGTGTCGGTGACAGCTCCAGAAATACAGAAGTAGCAGGTGTCCTGACACTGGACAAAGATGTCGTAACCGAGCAGCTTTCCAACCAGCTGACACTGGATAAAAACTGGAAAGATCTCTCCAAAACAGGAAAGACTCCTTACAGCTACAAAGACGAAGCAGCCCAGATCAAAGCAGCAGCAAGAATCGCACTGCCGTCTGCAAAGATCAAAACAGAAAACAACGCATCCAAGATCGATGAAAAGAAAGTAACCACTTATCTGACCGCAGATGCAGCAAAAGATTATAAAACTGCAAAAGATGAAGAAGTAAAAGTAGTAGATGCCGTTCCGGCAAATACCAAACTGATCGATGTATACAACGGAAAAGTTTCTATGGAATCTTTTGTGGCAAGCCTTGATGATACCCAGCTTGCAAATCTGGCAAACGGACTTACCGGAGCAACCGAAAGCACCGATGACGGAAGCTGGGGAGCAGATGCAAACAGTGTGGCAGGTGCAGCAGGTGAGACAAGCCAGTTATACTTCAAGACACTTGGTATTCCAAATACCGTAGAAGCAGACGGTCCTGCAGGTATCCGCGTAACAGCAGAGGCGACAGACAAAGATGGAAATGCTGTTTACAATTACTGTACCGCATTCCCGATCGGTACTCTGCTCGCACAGACCTGGAACACAGATCTGGTCAACAGAGTCGGAAAAGCGATCGGTGAAGAAATGGTAGAGATTGGTGTTACCCTGTGGCTTGCACCTGGTATGAATATCCACAGAGACCCGCTTTGCGGACGTAACTTCGAGTACTATTCTGAAGACCCGGCACTGACCGGTTATGTAGGATCAGCGATCACAGCCGGTGTACAGTCCAACAAAGGTGTCGGTGTAACGATCAAACATTACATCACAAACAACCAGGAAACAAACAGAAGTGCGGTAAATACTTCCGTATCCGAGCGTACATTAAGAGAAATCTACCTGAAAGGTTTCGAGATGGTTGTAAAATCTGCTCAGCCAATGGCGATCATGAGTTCTTACAACAAAGTAAACGGAACTTATGCATGTGAAAACTTTGACCTGCTGACATCCATCCCACGCGGTGAATGGGGATTTGACGGTATGGTCATGACAGACTGGGGTGCAGGAAACAGAGCCGGTGTAGACACCATGATGCATGCAGGAAACGACCTGGTAATGCCGGGAAGAACACAGACACGTATGATCGCAGCACTGCAGGGAAAACCGGCCGGAACAGCTCAGAATCCAGATCTGGACAAAACACTGCTCCGCGGCGACATCCAGAAGTGTGTATCCAGAGTGCTGACCATGATCATGAGATCTTCTCAGTTCGGTAAAATGAATGCTTCTGTAGATGTAAAAGCACACACAGAGACTTATGATAATCTGGTAACTTATGCTTCTGTCAGTAAAAAAGCTGTCAAGACGGCTGCAGTAAAGAAACTGGAAGATGAGCTGAAAAAAGCACAGGAAAAAGCAGACAAACTGGAAAAAGAACTGGGCGAAGCAAACCAGAAAACACAGGCTGCAAACAAAGAAGTAGAAAAACTGCAGGCAAAACTGGATGTACGTACAAAGAACATCAGGCTGAAGAGTGCAAAATCCAAAAAAGCAAAACAGGCAACGATCAGATGGGCAAAAGCAAAGGATGTAGATGGATATGTAGTAGAATATTCTGCAAAAGCAAACATGAAATCTGCAAAGAAGAAAAATGTAAAGGCTTCCACAACCAGCCTTACTGTTAAGAACCTGAAAAAGGGCAAAAAATACTATGTACGTGTAAGAGGCTACAAAGTCATCGACGGACAGAAAGTTTACACACAGTACAGTGCAAAGAAGGCAGTAAAGATTAAAAAGTAAGTAAGAAACCTCTTACTATATAGCAACAGGGAAAGACGGCGGAGTTTGAGTGATCCGCCGTTTTTTCTTGCCAGAAAAAGTCGCCTGTGATACACTGGACTACAGGATTCGGCGTAAAAGCAAAGATTTTGGTAGTGTCAAATAAGTTATGAAAAAACAAAGCCAAAGAAAAAGGCTCAAATGAA
>URUU01000067.1 GCA_900551235.1 uncultured Lachnospiraceae bacterium | reverse complement strand
CATCCACTTATGAGCAAGCTCATGTGGATTTAGACCTTTTGACCCTGGCATCATTGTATATATTTTGCTATCACATTCCAGATGGCTGCTCTCTCAAATCCAAGCTTCCACTCAGCCACTCCACTAAGATCGTATTGCTGTACAAGCTTCATCTTTTCTTCGATTGATTTTTCATTCTCCAGCCAGATCTGGCAGAAGTTCCCTTCTTCATCGGTAAACTCTGCATAATCCTGTGATGTCTCTTCGCTCCAGGCGGCTGTGACTTTATACTGTGACAGAATCTCATCCGCATGATCCATGCCGATCGCCTGACTGCTCACTTCACCGGAAGCATTTGTTTTCCACAGTCTTGTATAAAACGGAATCCCACTTATGATCTTATCCTTCGATACACTCTCCAGTGTACCGGTAATGCCGTTTCTTTCATAGGAAAGCGATGCTACCGACCCGGCTTCTGATCCGACATAATGCTCATCATATCCCATGACCATCATATAATCAACCACCTCTCCCAGTGCTTTCCGGTTATAATGGGTATTAAAATCATATGGCGGCGGAACATCCACAGAAAGTACCAGATTGTTGTTTCTGCACTTTACGGACAGCTCCCGCATAAACTGTACATAGCTTTCGGAAGCCTCCTCCGGAAGCGTCTCGATATCAATATTTATACCATCCATTCCATTGTTCAGAGCTTCTGTGATCAACTGCCCCTCGAGATTTTCCCTGGATGACGTGTTTCCAAGGACAGCCGTTGTATCGGTCTCTGCGTTGAAATTATCCATAAGTCCCCAGACTTCCATCCCCTTTTCATGTGCAGCAGTCACATATTCACTGCTTGCCAGAGAGGAAAGATCACCATCGTTGCTGCTGATGGAGAACCAGGTCGGAGATACCACATTTACACCTGTTACATCCTGCATATCTTCCGAAAAAGCCGCATTGGAATCCTGGCTTGTCACCTGATGCCAGATCAGATTGATCTTATAGTCTCTGTGGATGCTGGTATATTCTGTGCCGCTAAAACTGCTGTTCGTTACCTGTTCCTCATAGCTCTCACCAAGTTTTTTGCTTTTCAAGTAACCTATATAGCCATCTGCTGTCAGAACTTTGCTCCACTTATCTTCTCTTTCAAGAATCGTAACCTTTTCCCCTTCTGCCGCTTTTCTGAGGATCGGACTTTTTATATCTGCCTCAAGACGTATGCTTTCTTCTTTTGTCACATCAGCATATGTTTTGCTGCCCCACTGATTATTTATAATAATATGAAGCGGTTCCTGTTCCACGGTATACTGAAGATCCGTATATTGGGCAAGATATTCTAGTGCCAGATAAATTCTCCCATCCTGCGAAAGAGCAATCTGGTACGGCATGCTTCCATTTCCTGTCAGGGTTGTATACTCAGCACTGTCAAATGGCAGTTTGATAATATCGACAGCAGTCGTCAGGATCACCTGCTTCTCTTCTTCATTTTTATAAAGATGATCGTTAAGCTTCTCCTTTGCCAGCTCATAGGACACATAGGCTGTCCCATCCTTTACCAGAGCTTCGCCCTGTTCCAGCCGGTCCGGAAGAACGACTGCCGCATCCTCCCCACCGCTCACACCGAAATATTCTTTTCCATCAAGAATTGTTTTCGACGGTATGTATTTATTCACTGTTTTTGATCCTGCGCCAACGGCTGCAACCAACAGGATCAATATCGCAACGACTTTTATATGTCCTGTTTTTCTCTTCATTCACTGTACCTCCATCCCCATATCGTATCTTGCGACTTTCCCTAAAAATGTTTTCTATCTAACGGAACACATCTGTTTATTAGTATAACATAGATTTATGAACGAAAGATGACTTAACTTGGCTTTTTTCATAATGAGTTGACTTATTTCCGTATCTGCTATGGGGAATTTTGCAAAAACCTACTTTATATCGTCAAATCCTATTCCTGTTATGTTTTGGTCATCATCGCTTATAAAATCTCTCATATACGCTCCTTCTTCGCGGACCATACAATGCTGTACAATATCCGAAGGTGTACTTGGCTTTCCATTTAACCACAGTTTCATGCCTGCTTTTGCATACGCTTTTAATTCTTTGTTTAACTGATGTTTCCGTTTTTTCCTGCTGTCTATACATTCACCCCCTTTTCCGGTTCTCCTGCAACATCTGGATATCCGGATGATAATTCTATGAGTTAAAGTCATTCTGTGTTATACGGGTTTTGATACAGGAAACTTTCTTCTGCCTCAACGCAGGGACAGAGGTACTATAATTCAAAAATGCTTCTGGCATTCTTGCTGTTATAAATTATTGTAGAATTGGGAATATTGCGGAGAATCCCGCATAAGATATAAAAAGCGACACATTTCGCTTTTCTTAATAGTATGTCGCACACAGCGATACTCCATCCTCATATTGATTATTATATATTGTGTGTATTTAAAATGCAAGCTATTTTTACACTCTTTTTATAATTTTACAGTAGCAATCTGCTTTACTTTCTGATAATATGTGAATATAATAATGCCAGGGTTGAAAAGTCAAAATGTCGTTCTTGCTTGCAAGATAAGACATTTGAGTTTGAAACCCGCTAAATATGAGGAAGCAGCTACTTACGCAGTAAGTATGCGGATTCCGAATGTTTGCAGAATTGTGAGAGTACAAAGTACGGAACAATTCGCATGGCATTATTTTAGTACATTTTTTTAGTTCAGAATTAGTTAAACCCACCCCAATGATTCTTTAACTCATCATACAAGACAGGATGTGATAATATGAAAATAGAGAAAATCAATGACAACCAGATCCGCTGCACTCTTACGCGTCAGGATCTTGCCGAACGTGAGATCAAACTCAGCGAACTCGCTTACGGTACAGAAAAAGCAAAACTTTTATTTCGTGATATGATGCAACAGGCTGCCTACGAATTCGGGTTTGAAGCCAATGACATTCCTTTGATGATAGAAGCAATACCTCTTTCTTCCGACTCAGTTGTTCTGATTGTTACCAAAGTAGAAGACCCGGAAGAACTTGACACTCGTTTTTCTAAGTTTTCCCCTTCAGGCAATGCGAGCAGCAATCCGATCACACCGCCAGCTCCGGCACCACTGGATGGCGCAGACGATATTTTGAACCTGTTCAATAAGATCCACGAAGCTCGAAAGCTTGCCGCTGAAGCATCTGACAGTAACCCTGTGTCGGATAAAAAGGCTCAGTCTCCCGGTTCTTCTGCGAAAGAATCTGCTCCTTTTACCCGGCTTTATTCCTTCCGCGATCTGAATACAGTAATTCGTGCAGCTCATGTTCTGCAAAACTCTTACAAAGGATACAACACCCTTTATAAAAACCCGGAAGACAGGGAATATCTGCTGACGCTCAGTAAGTCTTCACATACACCGGAAGAATTTAATAAAGTATGCAATACGCTTTCTGAATATGCCACCTGCCTGAAATGCACACCTGGAAATGAAGCATTCTTTGAAGAACATCTGGAGTGTATCATTGCAGACGAGGCACTTCAGAAACTGGCCCTCGTCTGATTCAATCAGAATGGAGTCTTCTCCGGCTAAAATAAAAAACGTTTCCACCAGTCTTTTCTGACCGGTGGAAACGCTTTTTATTTCAAGATGAATATTTTATGCCTGTTTGCTCTCTACAAATGCATTTACTCTTGCTACCAGCAGGTCTGGCTCGATACCATGGACAAGAGCTGCCTCTTCGATCGTCTCCATCTGTGCAGATGGGCATCCGATACAGTGCATACCGCCTGCAACCAGAACGCCTGCCATCTCAGGATCCATTTTTAAAATATCACCGATAATCATATCCTTTGTTATTTTCTGCATGATTTTCCTCCTTTATCCATTTGCAGTCTGTTCGCTGTTCCTGACTGCATTTTCCACACATTACATGCCTGATTTCATTTAACAGGTTAGATTATAATATGTTTTTGTACTTTATGCAAGGCATCAAATTTTCTACTTGTATATTCGAGACTTATGTATTAAAATGGGATAAAGATTCGGAACCCCGAATCCTGTTGAAAACATATTTCATAATAAATAAGGAGGTTTTATCATGGCATACGTTATTACAGATGAATGTGTAGCTTGCGGTACATGTGCAGAAGTCTGTCCGGCAGAAGCTATCAGCGAAGGCGATGGCAAATACGTAATCGATGCAGACGCTTGTCTGGATTGCGGTACATGTGAGGGTGAATGTCCTACAGGTGCTATCACAGCAGGTGAATAATTAATAAACAAAAAGAGCTGCATTTTGCAGCTCTTTTTGTTTACCGGAAAATCTGAAACCACTTTTTATGGATTGCTCTTTCCTTTGTTGCTGCCACCATCTGGCGGTTATGCTGGATCATGCGGATCGTCTCATCCAGACTCCGGTAACGCTCTTCTTCCTTCTTTTCCTGAATCCGCATCAAAACATCCATTTCTTTCAGAACCGTATCTGCAATCCTGTTTTCCAGTTCTACATTATTTTCCTGAAGTGCACATTTCACAATGTTTCCGACAATTTCCTCAAACTTTTCCAGATTATCCAGACTGTCCGAGACCTGCAGAACTGCCTGCTGTTTCAATGTATGTGTATCCTGTTTCTGTCCTTTCGTCTGCTCTTTCATTTTTTCTTCTGTCTGTGCCTTCGTCTCTTCTTTTGTTTCTTCTTCCTCATTTTCGGCATCTTCTGCCTTCTTTTGTATTTCCGGGATCAGCACTTTGATTGCTTTCAGTTGAAACCCTTTCTCTCGCAGTTCCCTGACTTTTTTCATAATATAGATTGTTTTGTCCGTATAGTAGCGATGCCCAAGCTCTGTTCTGCCTACTTTAATATCAAGTTCTTCTTCCCAGCTTCGAAGTACGTGTGCTTCCACACCTACCTGCCTGGCTGCATCGGAAATCATGTATCTGATTTCACTCATCCTCTACCTCCCAATCAAGACTTGCTTACTGCGTTCCGGGACATTATCGCCCTGCAATTATTGTACCATAATCCGGAACATTTCAAACAAAAAAGATATCGCAAGAAGCGACATCTTTTTATTTTTTTAAATTTGCAAATTTTGTAAGGTTAGGCAGCCATGCCAGTTCTACCGTACCGATCGGGCCATTACGCTGCTTGGCTATGATGACTTCTGCGATGTTCTTTTTCTCAGAATCTTTATTATAATAATCATCTCGATAAAGAAACATAACAACATCGGCATCCTGCTCGATTGCACCGGACTCTCGCAGGTCGGAAAGCATCGGTCTGTGATCCGGCCTCTGCTCTACCGCACGGCTGAGCTGAGAAAGTGCAAGCACCGGAACCTGAAGCTCTCTGGCGATCTCTTTCAATGATCTTGAAATATCAGAAATCTCCTGCTGTCTGGAATCTGCCCGCTTGCTTCCTGTCATTAGCTGCAGGTAGTCGATCATAATGACATCCAGACCTTTTTCTGCTTTATATTTACGACATTTGGAGCGGAGCTCTGCAACCGAAATACCAGGTGTATCATCGATGATCAGATTAGAACGGCCAACAATACCAGCACCTTCGATCAATTTCGCCCAGTCATCATCACTTAAATTTCCGGTACGGAGCTGTTGGGAATCCACCTGGGATTCCAGTGCAAAGAGTCGGTTGACCAGCTGTTCTTTTGACATTTCCAGACTGAAGATCGCTGCCGTATAATTTTTCTTAAACGCCATATACTGGGCTATGTTCAGTACAAATGCGGTCTTTCCCATGGAGGGCCGGGCTGCGATCAGTACCAGATCAGACGGCTGCATACCTGTTGTCTTATAATCCAGATCAATAAATCCGGTCGGGATTCCGGTGACGCTTCCTTTATTCCTGGATGCCGCTTCGATTCGGTCAAGTGCCCGGAGTACAACATCTTTAATCGGTACAAAATCTCCGGAATTTCGTTTCTGGACAATATCAAAAATACGCTTTTCCGCCGATTCCAGAATATCTTCCAGCTTACCTTTTTCTACATAACAGTCATTGGCAATCTCTTCATTTACTTTGATCAGTTTTCGTAAAATTGCCTTTTCATATACAATCTGTGCATATGCTTCTACATTCGTGGAAGTCAGTGCCGATGTCAGCAGATCTTTTACAAACTCCAGGCTGCTGATTTCAGGCGGTACATCCTTTTCACGCAGAATATTCTGCAATGTGATCAGATCGACCGGTTTCCCGTCGTTATAAAGCTCTACAATAGCTTCAAAAACAATACCATACTGATGCTGATAAAAATCATCTCCGGTAATAATTTCCGAAGCCTGCATAA
>URUU01000066.1 GCA_900551235.1 uncultured Lachnospiraceae bacterium | reverse complement strand
TTTGACGAAAACGGGAAAAAGTTGTATACATCTGCTAAAGTTCCGTATAAAATAAGGGTAACAAAAACGAACGTCCCAATCCGGACAGGACCGGCAAAAAAATACAGCAAGGCAAGAGTATGCTGCCCGGTCGGGGTATACGAGATCGTGGAAGAAAAGAACGGTTTCGGACGGCTGAAAAGCGGTGCCGGCTGGGTGTATCTGAAAAAGGTTGTGAGGGTATAGACAAAATGACAACGTGACGGAACAGAAGAACTGGCTCATCTGGAAATGGTATCAACCATTGTACACCAGCTTACCCGTGGACTTTCTGTAGAAGAAATTGAGAAAGCCGGTCTTGCACCATACTATGTAGATCATACCGTTGGAATCTGGCCGCAGGCCGCAGGCGGAATTCCATTTAACGCCTGTGAATTTCAGTCAAAAGGGGATGCCATAACAGATCTGTATGAAGATATGGCAGCAGAACAAAAAGCACGCAGTACTTACGATAACATTCTGCGTATGGTAAAAGATCCGGATGTTATAGATCCAATCCGGTTCTTAAGAGCAAGGGAAATCGTACATTTTCAGAGATTTGGTGAAGCACTTCGCATTTTACAGGATGAATTAGATTCAAAGAATTTCTATGCCTACAATCCTAGTTTTGACAAACGTGTGAAGTGTCCGCCATTACAGGGAGGATGTATGGAGAGCCGATAGATACTATGAATATGCGTGGTGCATGAGAAACAATAGTTTTGCATAAAGTCGGATGAAATAGCTTCTATTATCTTTGATATGGATAATAGGAGCTGTTTTGTATTATTATGATAATCCCACGATATGCGAATACTGGGATGTTATGTGCCGGTGGCACATGTTTAGCACCGGCCGAAACGGAGTGTAGAAATTTTATTAACAAAACTATTTACAATATAGCCAAAATGTGCTATCCTTACCAAAAAATATTTGTGTAAAACAGAGGAAATGAAAGGTGGGATAAAACAAAAATATAGAAAAACAGCCAAAAATGCTCGAAAATGGGGAAGAATTGAAGAAGAAAAAGGAGAAAAGTAATGAAAACAAAGGCAAGAAAAGGGAAGGTCATTGTATGGCTGGTTCTGACAGTGCTGCTGATCTGTCCATTTACGATGAGGACGATCCGGGCAGCAGATCAGGGCACAGCCAACGAAGTGACAGAAGTAAAAGTAAACGTTACAGATGATACGCAGATGAATTATTTCAAATATACTGCATATGAAGGAAAAACCTGGACAGTCAATAATGCCAGTGAAGCGTACATTGATCTGGGAACATCCGACGCAAACGCACAGCAGTGTTACTATGAACTGACGTTTAACGGCAATGCCGTTGAGATCTATGCGATCAAAGGTCCGGTACATGGAAAAGTTTTATATACCGTGGACGGAGCAAATGATAAGACGGTGGATCTGTATCAGGCATCCAGATCGGCTGCACAGAGTGTTTATCAGGTTTCCGGACTTTCCGAAGGAAAACACACACTCAAGGCAGTTACATTAAACGACAAATCAGGATCAAAGATCGTAAATCAGATTTCTTATGCAAAAGTAACACATCAGCCTTATACCGGTACACCGGATCTGGGAGGTACGATCAAAGACACCAACTATCAGTACACGCAGGATCAGTATGCGACGGTTTCAAAAGAAAATGTGAAAACAGCAGAAGTGACAGCATGGAAAAATGACAAAGCGATCAGCGAACTGGTACTGTATTCTAAAAACTGCAGTCTGAAAAATGTTAAAGTAACTGCAAGTGCACTTACAAATGGAAGTGAAACCATATCCGCAGATCATGTAAAGCCGGTATTTGTAAAAGCAACAAAAGCTTACAATGGAACTTATCTTGGATATGGAGATAAGAACCGTGCAGTTCCGGCAGATGATGGAAACAATCGCAGTGAATCCTCGGATATTCTTTATGGAAATGATCCGGTAGATGTTGCATGGAATCAGCTCCAGCCTGTATGGGTAACGTTTGATATTCCGAAGGATGCAAAAGCAGGAACTTATACAGGTACACTCAGTGCGGCCGCAGATGGCATCACAACACCGCTGACCTTTACTTATACAGTGAAAGTGCAGGATGCCGTACTTCCGGATGCATCTGAATTTGAAAACAGTTTTGATATTGAACTGTGGCAGTATCCGTATTCCAGTGCGGAATATTATGGAGTTACACCGTTTTCTGAGGAACACCTGAAAACCCTCAAACCGATCATGGAGAAATACAAAGAAGCAGGCGGACATGCGATCACCACTTCGATCGTAGAGGAAGCATGGAACGGACAGACTTACAGTAAAAATGAGGTACATTATCCATCCATGGTAAAATGGACGAAAAATGCAGATGGCAGCTTTTCCTATGATTATACGGATTTTGACAAATGGGTAAGTTTTAACAAAGAACTGGGAATTGGTGATAAAATCGTCTTGTACAGCATTGCACCATGGCACAATTCTTTTGCGTACTGGGAAAATGGAAGGTTAAAATACGAATCATTCACAGCAGGAAATGCACGTTATCAGGCGGTGTGGAGAAATTTCCTGACAGATCTGATCGCGCATCTGGAAACAAAAGGCTGGTTTGAGGATGCTTATATCGGTATTGATGAACGGGGATTTTCAACCGCAGCGTTTGATCTGATTGATTCGGTAACGAATCTTCACGGACAGACGTTAAAAACAGCTGGAGCCATGGACAATTTTGTCAATAAAAAAGATCTGGCAATGCGTGTGACAGATCTGAATGTCGGAGATACAGCGGCAGCAGCACATCCGGATGAATTTGCAGTACTGTTGGAAGAAAGGGAAAGCAAGGGACTTCGTACAACGCTTTATTCCTGTACAGAGCACATCCCTGGTAACTTCTCTTTAAGCATGCCGGCAGAAAGCTACTGGTCGATCATCAATGCAGGAAAGTCTGACACCGCAGGATTTCTGCGCTGGGCATACGATGCATGGGTAGAAAATCCACTGGAAGATGCGACACACAATGCATTTGAACCGGGCGACTGTTTCCTGATCTATCCATCCCCAAAAGATGCGTCGGAAAAGGAAGTGAAAAGTTCGGTACGCCTGGAGCGTATGGCAGAAGGTGTAAGGGATGTCAATAAACTCCGGCTGATGGAACGGGAAGTACCATCTCTGGCAGCAGAGATTGACACACTGTATGCAGGCATTACGACAACAGCAGCAACAGGCAGAAGATATCTGACAGCAGATGAGAGAACAAAACTTTCATCAGAAATGACAGCTTTCAAACAAGGTGTAGCGACTATTACCGAAAAATATGTGGCAAAAAAAGCAGCCGGAACCGATAAAATAGAAAGTCTTACATTAAAAGAAGGAAGTGAACTGGAACTTTCCCTTGGTGGGACCAGACAGTTGACACCGGTATTTACACCAGAAAATGTATTGAACACAGCGGTAACATATACATCGGACGATAAAAGCGTTGTTTCTGTTTCTGCAAAGGGTGTTCTTACCGCTGTAAGACTTGGTGTGGCAAACGTTACGGTAACATCTAAGACAGATGCATCCAAAAAGGCAACGATCAGGGTTTTGGTGAAGCTGGAAGAGGTAGAAGGAACAGATAAAATATCTTATTATTCATTCGACCAGGTAAACGACAAGCAGATCAAAGATGAATGGGGAACCAGAAATGCAGTGATTGCAGATGGAACGATCAGTACCGGTAAAGCAGGATCTGCGCTGGAAACAGCCAAAACAGCAATTGGGGCAAACGTTTCCGGAGCATCGGTATCCGAGAATGCATGGACAGTCAGCTACTGGGTATGCAGCAAAGCAGTTTCTGACAGAAGTTCTGTTCTGATGAGCAGTGATCAGAAATATTCCTTTGATGTGGGTATTTCCTCTTCAAATTTAAAAGCAGGCGTGCATGTGGGAACCGGAGCAGGAGATATTCTGACCTTTAATTATACACTTCCGGCAGAAACCTGGGTACATATGGCATGGACACAGGACAAAACCAATGGTCTGTCTCTCTATGTAAATGGAACACTGGTGCAGACCAATGCCTGGACAAAGACCAATGCGTTCCCTTGTCCGGCTGATATCATTGGGGGAAGCGGATTTGAAGGTAAGATTGATGAACTGAAGATTTATAAACGTGTGCTTACTGCAAATGAAATTCAGGGAAGCATGATGGGGAAAGGCCTGAATATCTCCGAGACGAAAAAGGAACTGAAAGTTGGTGAGAACTGGCAGATCGCAACAAATCTGATCAGTGACCTGGAAGACAGAACGATTACTTATACTTCCAAAAATCCGGAGATTGCATCAGTAAACACGGATGGAACCGTACAGGCGAAGAAACGCGGCAATACACAGATCATTGTAAAAAATGAAGCAGGCGGATATGAAGAAACAGTGGAAATACGTGTAACCAAAGAGATTACCATCCACAATACCGTTCCGGTAGTTCAGTTGGATGCATCCAAACTGTCCGACATTGATAAGGATGAAACCAATGCAAAAGGAAGGCGTTATCTTGGCCAGCCGGATATGGTCATGCTGGATGACAGCCGTACGCTGCTCACCGTTTATCCAGTCGGACATGGACATGGTAAACTGGTCATGCAGGTCAGTGAAGATGCAGGAGAAACCTGGACAGAAAAAACAGATATCCCGTCCTCCTGGTCAAAATCACTGGAAACACCGACGATTTACAAGCTTCATCTGGCGAATGGAAAGACAAGGCTGATGCTGATCACCGGTCTGCCAAACTGGGGAAATGGTGAGACAGATGCGAATGGTCATATCGGCGGCTGGAATACTTCTTATTCAGATGACGGTGGAAAGACTTGGACGGAATACAAAAACTGGCATGAAAAAAAGAAAGATGGAAGTACAAACTATACCATCGTTGCCATGGCAAGTCTTGTACAGTTAAAGGATGCAAATGGCAATGATATCCAGAAATGGATGGGTGTATATCATGATGCAGATTATGTCAATTATAAAACGTATCTGACTTTTGATGAAAACGGCAATGAACAGTGGTCCGAGCCGGAAAAATATCTGAGTGAATACCGCGCAATCGAAAGCACCTATCAGATGTGTGAGATAGGAATGTTCCGTTCACCGGATGGAGAACGGATCGTTGGACTGGCAAGAAGCCAGTCTCATAACAATCCATCTACCCTGATCTATTCTGATGATGAAGGAGAAACATGGTCTGAGCCGATGGATCTGCCAGGATCTCTTGCAGGAGAGCGCCACAAAGCACTGTATGACCCGGTCAGCGGCAAACTGGTGATCACTTTCCGTGAAATTCAGTATGACCTGAATAAAAATAACCAGTTTGACGGTGCAAATGACTGGATGGCAGGTGACTGGGTTGCCTGGGTAGGAACTTACGAGGATCTGATGGAACAAAATGAAGGTCAGTGCCATATTCTGCTCTGTGAGGACTGGGCAAACAATCGCTATTCCGGTGATACCGGATATACCGGAATGGTTGTCTTACCGGATGGAACGTTTGTCATGGACTCCTACGGACACTGGGATAAAGCATTTTCTCAGAGCTGGAAAGGAACGGATGGCAGTGGCTACAATGTCAAGACAGACCTCTGCTACATCAAACAGGCGAAATTTAAGCTGGCAGATGTGATCAGGGGATCATCCGTTGTTGCAGTAAGCAGTGTCAAACTGAATAAGACCGAAGCAACACTGACGGAAAAGAGACAGACCGTGCAGCTTACCGCAACGGTGGAACCATCAACCGCAACAAATAAAAATGTAACATATACAACAGGCAATAAAGCAGTAGCAACCGTTACTTCTGACGGACTTGTAACAGCAGTAGCAAACGGAACCGCAGACATCACAGTAACAACAGAAGATGGAAACAGGACCGCAGTATGCAAAGTAACAGTGAATATTAAAGATTCCAAACCGGATGAACAGGCGGAGGTGCTGGATCAGGTAAAAACTGCGATCAAAGCAGCAGACAGCAAAAAGCAGAGTGATTATACAAAAGAAACCTGGGATGCTTATCAGAAAGCACTGACAGATGCCAGGGCTGTTGCAGAAAAAGCAGGTGCAACAAAAGAGGAACTGGAAATGGTACTGAAAGCATTGAAAGCTGCAGAAACAAAACTTGAAAAAGTATCCGGAGGACAGATCCGGCAGCCAGAAACACCGGCTACAGAAACACCGGCTGCGAAAATACCTGCAGTTGGAACTACGAAGACCGTCGGAAAAGCAATCTACAAAGTAACAAAATCTGATGCAAAGAACGGAACGGTTACGCTGCTAAAACTGACAAGTAAAAATGAAAAGAAATTTACAGTACCGGCAGCCGTAAAAGTAGACGGAGTTTCTTTCAAGGTAACGGAAATTTCCAGGAATGCATTTAAGAACAACAAAAAACTGAAACAGGTTACGGTCGGCAAGAACGTGACCAAGATTGGAGCAAATGCATTTAGTGGAGATAAGAGTCTGAAGAAGATCACGATCAAATCTGCAAAACTGAAAAAAGCAGGAAAGAAAGCATTCAAGGGTATCCATGCAAAATGCAAAATCAAAGTACCGAAGAAGAAACTTTCCGCTTACAAACGACTGTTGAAAGGAAAAGGACAGAAAGCAGGCGTAAAAATAACAAAATAGCTTCAGACAGAACTGTCGCAGAGTCAGAAAAGACTTTGCGGCAGTTTTTTGGTTAAATAAAAATTTACGGAGGATGTGGACAGGTGCAAAGGAATCCGAAAACAGAATAGAAGCAGCATGAATCAGAACGCCAGAACCTTCAGAAAGAAAATCT
>URUU01000065.1 GCA_900551235.1 uncultured Lachnospiraceae bacterium | reverse complement strand
TCGAGTAGGAAACGCAGTGGGTCACGGGTTCTGGCTTTTTGCTGACAGCATCCTGATAAAATGCTCGGCATTTCAACACCTTACATCTGCCAGGAAACCACCGTAAATTTTTATTTGTTTCTCTGGCAGTAACATGTTAAAATGGGAACATGACTGGCAGAGAGGTGAAGGGTATGCAGATAAAAATGACATCTGGTGGCATGAAGCTTCTGGATCATGGTACGGTGTTTCTGGCTGAAACAAATGGGGATCTCAGACTGAATATTACTGCGGATAATGCGTTTGCATTTACACTTGTGCTTCAGTTTGAAGAAAATAATACCGAAACCAGAAAGATAGAAACCAGAGTATCCAAAACAAAAATTGAACTGATCTGCAAAAACTTTTCAGCAGATGGCACGGGACTTACGAAACCGATAAAACTTGGAGTTATAGATGGAAAGAAGATGTATTTTATGTTCTGGTCTTATCTGTGTGGTGATGATAATGGGAAGGTACGGCCACGAAAAGTAGAATATACGATTTATAGTGAACAGCAGGAATGGTGAGAATGTGAGTGATTATTTATTACAGGGTGCGATAGAGATTGAACTGAATGAGGAGACCGTATCTTATCAGGCAAAACGGAAGAAAACGTTGTGTTATGAGATACTGCATGGGGAGAGAAAAGTTGCTGAGATTACAACAAACGGTCAGGCGCTTATTTATGATGAAAAATTTCTCCCATATGATCTTTATCTGGAAGAAGGAAGAGATTTTGAAATCCAGCTTAATAATATAGATAATTTTAATCACTGGTGTGCATCCAGAGTACTTTCACTGGATCGTAAATATGCGAAAGAGATTCTGAACAGTATTGGAATGGCACAGGCAATCACAGACCGGGACCGTGCAAAAATTTCCCTTTCTTATCATTGTGTATCGCTTACAGATCTGTATTGGGTAAAAGAAAAAGAAGAAATGATATCGTATGATGAGATAAATCTGTATGATAACTCTGTATGATAACTCTCTGAATGAGGCGGTAGTGGAACTTTCCTTACGGGGAAAGTCGATGACGGTGACAAATCAGGAGCTTGCACCGGATTTGTCTACCAGAGGTTGTTTCCCCAAAGCATGGATTCGAAAAGGGGATACGTTTGTTTTACTGAAGGATGGCGACGAAGAAACGGTAAAAAGAGAAGTACTTGCAAGTCGGATCAGTCAGTGTTTTGATTTTAAGCAGGTGGCATATCAGGAAGATTTTTATGATGGGGAAAAGGTAAGTGCAAGCAGGATTGTAACATCAAAACGGTATTCTATGGTTTCGAAGATGGCATTTCAGATTTATGCTGTGAATCATGATCTTGATGTTCTGGAAGAATGTATCCGTGTAGATAAAAAGACATATTATGGGATGAACATTCTGGATTACCTGATCGGAAATACAGACCGCCATCCGGAAAACTGGGGATTTCTGGTTGACAATCAGACAAATGAATATCTTTCGCTGTATCCGATTATGGATCTGAATAAGAGCTTTGAAAGTTATGATACCATGGACGGGGCAAACTGTCAGACGGTATTGCCGAAACGGCAGACACAGCGTGAAGCAGCGATTGATGCGGTACGTGAGATTGGAATGAATCAGATCTGTGAGATCAGGGAAGAAATGTTTCGGGATGCACCGCAGTGGAAAGACATGTTTTTTGCAAGATTAGAGGAACTGAAAAAATACGACAGGGGAGATTGTACGAAAAGATAAAATATGCTATGATGGTTCAAAACTTAAGAGGTGATGAACTTGGAATATAAAATCATAGATACTGTTTTTCCGATACTGGTTCATTTTCTGGCATTGCAGGTTATGGCAATGACGGGATTGAAAGATGCTGCACTGCGAACAACGCTGGCAGCGGTTCTTACGATGCCACTGTTTTTGTATTTTTATCACAAAGAAGAAACATTGTGGCCAAAACAGAAAAAGAAGATAACCTGGTATGTAGTGTTGGAAACGATCCTGGCAGCAGTGGGATTAAATTTTCTGTTTTCAGCACTTCTGTCCTGGATAGTGGCAGATCAGGGGATTTCAAATGAAGCACAGGACGCATTGCTTTCCGGACGGATGATTTTTCAGATATTTGGGATGGGAATTGCTGTTCCGATTACAGAAGAACTGGTTTTTCGCGGACTTGTATATCAGAAACTGGAGAGATATCTTTCGGTAAGGCAGGCAGTACTTCTTGGAGCGGCAATCTTTGCACTTTATCATGGAAATATCATTCAGGGATTGTTTGCATTTCTGATGGGGATTATCCTGAATCTGCTTTACCATCATTTTGAAGATTTGAGAGTACCGATTCTGTTTCATGCAGCTTCTAATCTGATGACAGTATTACTGAGTGCAATTTAGATATATCAGACAGAAGTTTTTGATGGATGACAGAGGTGCACAGAAGAATGTTATATGTATTTTTGAAATTTACTTGAAAAACAAAACAGACACAATTAAAAAAACAAAGGAACAAATGAAAAAATAATTAAGAAAAAACAAAAAAATATGATTTTAAAATGGAATTGACATATAATCTGACAATTTAAAGAAAAATACGTCTTTACAAATGAAAAAAATAGGTGTATAGTCATTGCAAACTTTGAAATATTACAACTTAAGAAAGGAAAGACGTATGAGTACAGCAAAATTGAACGAAGCCGTTCAGACTCCTGGGCTGTATCAGCCGGAATTTGAACACGATAACTGCGGTATAGGAGCAGTTGTAAACATTAAGGGTGTCAAATCCCACGGAACCGTCGAAAACGCATTAAAGATAGTAGAAAATTTAGAACATAGAGCTGGCAAAGATGCCGAAGGAAAAACAGGTGATGGTGTAGGAATCATGCTTCAGATTTCACACAAATTCTTCTCCAAAACCTGTAAATCCCTCGGCATCTTTTTAGGTTCTGAGAGAGAATACGGAATTGGTATGTTCTTTTTCCCTCAGGATGAACTGAAAAAGAACCAGGCGAAGAAAATGTTTGAGATCATCGTAGAAAAAGAAGGTCTTGAATTTTTAGGATGGAGAGAAGTTCCGGTTGTTCCGGAAGTTCTCGGACACAAAGCACTGGAATGTATGCCATGTATTATGCAGGGATTTGTGGCAAAACCAAAACATCTGGCAAAGGGAATTGATTTTGACCGCAGACTGTATGTAGTAAGACGTGTGTTTGAACAGAGCAATGACAATTCTTATGTGGTTTCTCTCTCAAGCAGAACAATCGTATACAAAGGTATGTTTCTGGTAGGACAGCTTCGCACTTTCTTTTGTGATCTGCAGGATGCAGATTATGAATCTGCGATCGCAATCGTACACTCCCGTTTCAGTACCAATACCAACCCAAGCTGGGAGAGAGCACATCCGAACCGCTTTATCGTACACAACGGTGAGATCAACACGATCCGCGGAAATGCTGACAAGATGCTTGCCCGCGAAGAGACGATGTTCTCCGAACATTTCAAAGGAGAGCTGCAGAAAGTTCTGCCGGTTGTCAACACTTCCGGCTCAGACTCGGCAATGCTTGACAATACTCTGGAATTTATGGTGATGAGCGGTATGGATCTGCCGCTGGCTGTGATGATCACGATTCCGGAACCATGGGCAAACAACAAAACCATGAGCCAGAGCAAAAAAGATTTTTATCAGTATCATGCAACAATGATGGAGCCGTGGGACGGACCGGCTTCGATCCTGTTCAGCGACGGAGATGTGGTGGGAGCGGTGCTTGACCGCAATGGCCTGCGTCCTTCCAGATACTATATCACTGACGATGGATACCTGATCTTATCTTCTGAGGTCGGTGTGCTGGATATTGACCCGACCAGGATCGTACTCAAAGAAAGACTGCATCCAGGCAAAATGCTGCTGGTGGATACTATACAGGGAAGAGTGATCGATGACGATGAGCTGAAAGAAAGTTATGCAAGAAAACAGCCGTATGGTGAGTGGCTGGATCGTTATCTGGTAAATCTTTCAGATCTGAAGATTCCGAACAAACGTGTGGAAGAGTACAGCAATGAAGAACGTGTAAAACTGCAGAAAGCGTTTGGCTATACTTACGAAGAATACCGTACTTCTATTTTAAATATGGCAAAGAACGGTGCAGAAGGCATTGCTTCCATGGGTATTGACACACCGCTGGCGGTTCTCTCTGAGAGCCATGTGCCGCTGTTCAATTATTTCAAACAACTGTTTGCACAGGTGACGAACCCGCCGATCGATGCGATCCGTGAAGAAGTGGTAACTTCCACTACTATTTATATCGGTGAGGACGGCAATCTGCTTCAGGAAGAGGCGAAGAACTGTCAGGTGCTGAAGATTAACAATCCGATCCTGACCAACACTGATATGCTGAAGATCAAAAATCTGGATGTTGAAGGCTTTAAAGTAGCCGAGATCCCGATCACCTATTATAAGAACACAAGCCTGGAAAAAGCCATTGATTATCTGTTTGTCGAGGTAGACAGAGCACACAGAGACGGAGCGAATATCCTGATCCTGACAGACCGCGGTGTAGATGAAAACCGTGTGCCGATCCCGTCGCTGCTGGCGGTTTCCGCTGTGCATCAGCACCTTGTAAAGACGAAAAAGAGAACATCACTGGCAATTGTCCTGGAATCCGGCGAGCCAAGAGAAGTACATCATTTTGCAACTCTGCTCGGTTATGGCGCAAGTGCGATCAATCCATATCTTGCACTGGATACGATCCATCAACTGATCGACAGCAGGATGCTGGATAAAGATTATTACGCAGCAGTGGAAGATTACAATCAGGCTGTCCTTAGCGGAATCGTAAAAATCGCTTCCAAAATGGGAATTTCCACGATCCAGTCTTATCAGGGATCACAGATCTTTGAGGCAATCGGTATTGATAAAGAAGTAATCGATAAATATTTCACAAACACCGTCAGCCGTGTCGGCGGTATCACGATGAAAGACATCGCAGAAGAGACCGACAAGCTGCATTCCGGAGCATTTGATCCGCTGGGACTGGATGTGGATGAGACCCTGTACAGTATCGGAAGACATAAAATGAGAAGTGCCGGAGAGCATCACCGTTACAATCCTCAGACCATCCATCTGCTGCAGCAGTCCACCTGGAGAGGCGATTACAACCTGTTTAAACAGTACACCGATCTGGTAGACAAAGAAGAGACCGGTTATCTGCGAAGCCTGATGGATTTTGATTATCCGGAAAAAGGTGTGCCGATCGAAAAAGTAGAGAGTGTAGAATCCATTGTGAAACGATTTAAGACCGGAGCAATGTCCTATGGTTCCATTTCTCAGGAAGCACATGAGACACTGGCGATCGCCATGAACCGTCTGCACGGTAAATCAAACAGCGGTGAGGGTGGCGAAGATCTGGAACGTATGATCGTTACCGATCCGAACAGGAACTGTTGTTCTGCGATCAAACAGGTTGCATCCGGACGTTTCGGTGTTACTTCCAAATATCTGGTCAGTGCACAGGAAATCCAGATCAAGATGGCACAGGGGGCAAAACCTGGGGAAGGCGGTCATCTGCCGGGCGGAAAAGTTTATCCGTGGATCGCAAAGACCAGACATTCTACACCGGGCGTGAGTCTGATCTCACCACCGCCTCATCACGATATTTATTCAATCGAGGACCTGGCAGAGCTGATCTATGATCTGAAAAATGCAAACAAAGATGCAAGAATTTCCGTCAAACTGGTATCCGAAGCCGGTGTCGGAACGGTCGCAGCCGGTGTTGCAAAAGCAGGAGCACAGGTTGTACTGATCTCCGGTTATGACGGAGGTACCGGAGCTGCACCGAGAAGCTCCATCCACAACGCAGGACTTCCGTGGGAACTCGGACTTGCAGAAACACACCAGACACTGATCATGAACGGACTGCGAAATAAAGTCCGCATCGAGACAGACGGAAAACTGATGAGCGGCCGTGATGTAGCGATCGCTGC
The DNA here is from genome assembly GCA_900551235.1 of uncultured Lachnospiraceae bacterium. Lineage (GTDB taxonomy): Bacteria > Bacillota > Clostridia > Lachnospirales > Lachnospiraceae > Hominisplanchenecus. The sequence continues at coordinate 1,229 of URUU01000065.1, read as the reverse complement.
ACTGCTTGGAGCAGAAGAATTCGGTTTTGCAACGGCTCCGCTGATCACCATGGGATGTGTGATGATGCGTGTCTGCAACCTGGATACCTGCCCGGTCGGCGTGGCAACGCAGAATCCGGAGCTGAGAAAACGTTTCCGCGGCAAACCGGAGTACGTGGAAAACTTTATGAGGTTCATTGCACAGGAACTTCGTGAATACATGGCAAAACTGGGATTCTGCACCGTCGATGAGATGGTTGGACACAGCGAACTGCTGAAAAAGAAAGAACATGCTGCAAATGTAAACGCAGCAAAAGTAGATTTGAGCCGTATTCTGGAGAATCCATATACAGGCAAAGGCATGAAAGTGACTTTCGATCCTTCTCAGGTATATGATTTCAAACTGGAAGAGACCGTGGATCAGACCATCCTGATGAAAAAACTGAAAGCTTCTCTGGAGAAAAAACAGAAGCGGAGTATCGAAGTCGATGTTACCAATATCAACCGTGCATTTGGTACACAGTTTGGTGCCGAGATCACAAAACGTTACGGGGATACGCTGGATGAAGATACCTACACTGTGAAATGTAAAGGTGCAGGCGGACAGAGTTTCGGAGCCTTTATCCCGAAAGGACTGACACTGGAGCTGGTCGGCGACAGCAACGACTATTTCGGAAAAGGGTTATCCGGCGGAAAACTGATCGTTTACCCACCAACCGGTGTAAAATTCAAAGAAGATGAAAACATTATCATCGGAAACGTGGCACTGTACGGTGCGACAAGCGGAGAAGCCTATATCAACGGTGTTGCCGGAGAACGTTTCTGCGTGCGGAATTCCGGTGCAAAAGCAGTAGTAGAAGGTGTCGGGGACCACGGATGTGAATATATGACGGGCGGACGTGTCGTTGTCATCGGAAAAGTCGGCAAAAATTTTGCAGCCGGTATGAGCGGCGGAGTTGCCTATGTACTGGATGAAAACAACGATCTGTATACAAAAGTCAACAAGCAGATGGTATCCGTTGAAAAACTTGGCAATAAATACGATGTGCAGGAATTAAAAGATATGATCGCAGAACATACGGCATACACCAATTCTGCAAAAGGAAAAGAAATCCTGAATCATTTTGAAGAATATCTGCCGAAATTCAAGAAGATCATCCCACATGATTACAACCGTATGATGATGGCGATCGTGCAGATGGAAGAGAAAGGCCTGAGCAGTGAACAGGCACAGATTGAAGCATTTTATG
>URUU01000064.1 GCA_900551235.1 uncultured Lachnospiraceae bacterium | reverse complement strand
CGCACGGAACAATCCGTAGGCATCATAGTTGGGGACTTTTGACACCCACATCATTATATTTTATACATTTAAGGAGGAATCTACTATGATTACCTGGAACAACCTGGATACACTGGAAGCATTTAAAAATCTTTCAAAGGCAGAGCGTGTAAATATCGCAGAGGCAATGTCTGGAGAAAACGGTGCAGAACGTGTGAAAACATACAGCGTACCGATGGCAGAAGGTCTTGCGTATAATTATGCTGCAAAGCAGGTAGATGACAAAGTGCTGGAAGATCTGCAGAAACTGGCAGACGAAGCACAGCTGACTGAAAAATTCGAAGCACTTTACAATGGTGAAGTTATCAACACCGGAGAGAAGAGAATGGTTCTTCATCATCTGACACGCGGTCAGCTCGGTGAAGCTGTAAACGCTGACGGCGTGGACAAACGTGCTTTCTATAAAGAACAGCAGCAGAAGATCGCAGACTTTGCAAATAAAGTACATGCCGGAGAGATCACAAATGCAGCAGGTGAGAAATTTACAACCGTTGTTCAGATCGGTATCGGCGGCAGTGACCTCGGACCTCGTGCAATGTATCTGGCACTGGAAAACTGGGCAAAGAAAAACGATACCTTCAAGATGGAAGCAAAATTCATCAGCAACGTAGACCCGGATGATGCAGCAGCAGTTCTGTATGGTATCGACGTAGCACATTCTATTTTTATCCTGGTTTCCAAATCCGGTACAACACTGGAGACACTGACAAACGAATCTTTCGTAAAAGATGCGCTGAAGAATGCAGGACTGGATACTTCCAGACATATGATCGCAGTAACCAGCGAGACATCCCCACTGGCAAAGAGTGATGATTATCTGGCAGCATTCTTTATGGATGATTACATCGGCGGACGTTATTCATCCACATCCGCAGTAGGCGGAGCCGTATTATCCCTGGCATTCGGACCGGAAGTATTCGAAAGATTCTTAAACGGTGCAGCAGAAGAGGACAGACTCGGAACAGAAAAAGACATCAGAAAGAACCCGGCAATGCTGGATGCACTGATCGGCGTTTATGAGCGCAACGTACTGGGCTATCCAGGCACAGCAGTACTGCCGTACTCACAGGCACTGAGCCGTTTCCCGGCACATCTGCAGCAGCTTGATATGGAGTCCAACGGTAAGTGCGTGAACCGTTTCGGTGAGAGACTTGACTATGTAACAGGACCTGTTATCTTTGGTGAACCTGGAACAAACGGACAGCATTCCTTCTACCAGCTGCTCCATCAGGGAACAGACATCATCCCACTGCAGTTCGTAGGCTTCAAGAGCAGCCAGATGAACACGGACGTAGTGATCCAGGGCAGCACAAGCCAGCAGAAACTGTGTGCAAACGTAGCAGCCCAGATCGTAGCATTTGCATGCGGAAAAGAAGACGAAAACCGCAACAAGAACTTCGAAGGCGGACGTCCGTCCAGCATCATCATTGGCGAACAGCTTACCCCGGAAACACTGGGAGCACTGCTTTCACACTTCGAAAACAAAGTCATGTTCCAGGGATTTGTATGGAACGTGAACAGCTTCGACCAGGAAGGCGTACAGCTCGGTAAAGTACTGGCAAAACGCGTACTGGCCCATGAGACAGACGGAGCACTGAAAGTACTCAGTGATCTGATGAATATCTGATATAACTGCAGATGCATGCCGTATTTTGCGTGCATTCGACTGAAATAAAAAGAAAGCCATTCTCGAATCCATGTCATTAAGTAAATATGACATGGATTCCCGGATGGCTTTCTTTTTTAAAGGTGATGCATTTGCAGAGAGAAATGCATATGCGATGAGGATAGATTATGAAAAAGAGCCGCCCATGTTTCAGGTTACGGACACACACTATGCAGCTACCTGGCTGCTGGATGAACGGGCTCCGAAAGTAAAGGCTCCGATTGGAGAACGAAGATGATGAGTCCTGAAGAAAGAAGAGTGGGCAGAAGAAAAACTTGGTCTGAATGATAAAATTTCTGTACAGTATAGCAGGTGCATTGCTGCTGGGAGTCATATGTGCATGGAAAGAAGGCGGATGGCTGGATAAAATCATCTGTAAAGCAGGGACGATCATAAGCTGTGTCCCGGAGTTCTGGCTGGCGCTGGTGCTGATTCCCGTATTATGCTGCTGCATTGTATGAGAAATATCATGCCATCATATCTGAGTATTATGGCGATTTCGGTAACGCATATCATGGGAGGGACTTATGTGGCAGAGACTGTTTTTTCTTATCCCGGAATAGGGACACTGGCATATGAAAGTGCCCGTTATAAAGACTATAATTTGCTGATGGTCATCAGTCTGATGTCAGGGATCATAATCATTGCCTGTAATATGGCTGCACAGATTCTTAATGAGAGGATCGATCCGAGAATGCGTATCAGCAGGCAGTCGGAAATGCAGGAGGTGGATAAATATGAGTGACCTGTTTGAAATTGTTGGAGTAAAACCAGAGCTTGCAGAACAGCAGGCACCGGAATGGTTGTCATGAACATCCGAAGTGCTATTGTGGAAGAGTCAACATTAAGTTTCATCGGGATAGGACTTCCGCTGGAAGTTATTTCATGGGGAAGTATGCTGTCACTGTCAGAAAAAGCGCTGCTTACAGGTGCCTGGTGGATTATCCTGATTCCCGGTGTTTTTCTTGTTGTGACACTATTGTGCATTACCAGTATCGGAGACTGTATCAGAAAAAAATTAAATAAACAGGAAAGTAATTTATAAACGATGGGAGTGCTGCAGATACTTAAAAAAGCCGGAGCTGAGATTCCCGAAAAGTCAATTGACACATCGGAAACTATAACGAATTCCTCTCTAGGTTATGGTATAATCTATGCTATAATTATTATAGCTGGCCGGACAAAGAAAGATGCTTACAGAGAGGAGGGCATCCTATGAAAACAAGATTAGAGAACATGATAAGCAAGCTGCTCACAATCTGCCTGATGTTGCTGCTGTTGGGTGCATCAACACTTTCGGCAGAGGCCGCAGGGATTACGGGAGAAGAAAAGATACCAGGAGATGCAGGGTTCGGATTTACTTATGCATTTGTATCACCCACAACTATTGAAATTACATCTTATGATGGTTACGAGAGAGAAGTCAGTATTCCGGCATCTATTGATGGATATACCGTAGTTGGTATCCAAAATTTCCGTACGGGATATGCAAAGCCAAATGCATTTGTGCAGAAGGTTATTTTGCCTGAAACAGTGACCTATATTGCAGATGATGCATTTTATGATGAAAAGGACTGGAGTGCACAGGTTCATTCTGAACTGCGTGAAATTGTTTTGAATGAAGGTCTGAAAACGATAGGGGAACGTGCATTTTATAATAACTCATACCTGAAAAAAATCGAAATCCCGTCCAGTGTGACAGAAATCGGAAAGGATGCTTTCGCTTCCTGTTCAGATCTTTCTGACATTACTTTTAAGGGAAGTAATACGTTTCTGCACGGAGGAGCATTTAACATCAGCACAGGAAAAATCAGCAAGATGTATGAAGACTGGCTTTATGACAACAGCTCGGATGATTTCCTGATCTGGCAGGGACAGCTTATCGCCTATAAAGGTACGGGCAAAATACCTGTCATTCCGGATACGGTTTCGGTAATCGGAGCCGGTGTGTTTCGGGAAAGAGATATTACCAAAGTGACGATTCCGTCGAGCGTCCAGGAAATAGGCGATGCTGCTTTTTATAACTGCACGTCATTGTCTGCCGTGGATATTCCGGGCAGCGTTAAACGCATAGATGACAGTGCTTTCTCCGGTTGTAAGGGTATGAAGTCTGTCACGTTCCACGAGGGTCTGGAAGTCATTGGTGACGGAAGCTTCCGTGAGTGTGAAAGCCTGAATCGACTGGATCTTCCTGAAGGTCTCACAACACTGGAGGACGCAGCATTTTATGATTGTATAAATATTGAAGATTTCACTTTTCCTGCATCGCTGGGCGATATGGAATGGTCAAGCATATATACTTCGAAATGGTATGAAAATCTTCCTGACGGTGCGGAACTTTATTGTGGAAGCGTATTTCTTGGCTGCAAGAACGCAGGATATCCAGAAAAATTAACTGTTCGTCCGGGGACAAAGATGGTGCGTATCGAGAATTCCCTGCGCGGTGTGAAAGAATTGAATTTGCCGGATGGGTTAGAATCACTTAACATACCGAATGCCGGCACAGATAGCTGCAGCATCACCAGCCTCACGGTTCCTGAGAGTGTTAATTACATTGACCTGAATAATATGTCTGAGCTGACGGATATAAAATTGCCTGAGACAGCAGTTTTAGCAAATGATTGTTTTGCAGGCTGCTATAAAATCAAGAATCTTGTCATACCACGCGGAAATATAACCTTAAATGGGGTGAACGTCGGACGGACGGCCAATGTGGTTTTGCCGGATGATGTGTTAGAGGTGAACGGTCCTATTTCAAACGGAAGACACGGCTGGGATAATATAAGCAGCGGCAACTCGACTCTGAAGTCAATAGACCTTAAAAATGTTCGGATTCTTACAAATGGTGCACTGGCAGACTGCATAGTGCTGGATAAGGTCACGTTACCGGATTCGCTGATCACCCTTGGCATGAATGCGTTTCAAAATTGCAGGAAGCTTCGCAGCATCAAAGGAGGCAGAAATGTTCGCCAGATAGGCAGCTATTGTTTCGCTGATTGCTCTGAGCTGGATGATTTCGGTGATTTGGAGAAGAGTGTAAGGAATGTGGGTGCACTGGCATTTCTGGACACTGACTGGTTCCACGATCAGCCTAACGGAGTGGTATATTTCGGCAAAGCGGCATATGCATACAAAGGCACTATGGCAAAGGACACTGTTTTAAACATTAAGGAAGGGACGGTCTTTGTATCCTATCAGTTTCTTGCAGGACAGAAAGAACTGAACCCGAACTTCGACCAGCCGAATCTTGCAGGCCTTATTCTTCCGCAAAGCTGTAAGTATATTGATGGTTATGCCTTTGCAGGTGCCGGGAATATGAAATTCACAGATCTGGGCGGCGTTATTTACATCGGAAACAGTGCATTTAATGACAACGCCTGTGAAACGATTGTTTTGCCGGATTCTGTCCGTTTTGTTGGCAACAATGCGTTCTCAGCAGCAAATATCAAGGAAGTGCACCTCAACGAAGGCTTGCAGGTATTAGATGAAGGGGCATTCTTCTCATATGGAGCAGGTAAAGGCGTAAAGATTCCTGCCAGCGTTGAATACATCGGTCTGCATGCCCTTGGATATTGTCCGGTTGATCCGGGTAATCCACTTAGTGGTACGAAGAAGATTGACGGTTTTGTTGTTGGAGGAGAGCCTGGCAGTGTGGCACAGTCATATGCCAAAACGAACGAATTTGACTTTGAAACATCCCTGTGTACAGCACATCAGCCTGTAATGGAGACAGTTGATGCAACCTGCCAGACCGGAGGATTTACCCGTACCGTTTGTGCCGTATGCGGTACAGTGACAGAGTCGGAAAAAACAGCCGTAGTCGCCCACAAGGCTGTCGATAACGATAAGATCGAGGCAACCTGTACCGGCAGCGGCTATACCGGTGGAACGCATTGTATTTTCTGTGGGAAGACGATTACAGAGCCGCAGAAAACACCTGCATCAGGCCATGACTGGGTGATAGCCCTCGAAGAATATCCAGGCTCAGCCTATACAGGCATGACGCGCTACTATTGCCGCCGCTGCACTTTTACATGGCATGAAGAAAATGAAAGCGGACACGTCCACAATTATGACTACTGTATGCAAACCGTCTATGCTACATGCAAGACAGGCGGCTATACCGAGCATATCTGTGCCTGTGGGGCAAAATATCGTGACAATCTGACTCCTGCACTTGCTCACAATTATAAAACAACGACAAAAAAAGCTACAACAGCAAAGGATGGTGAAATAGTTTCTTCCTGCACAGAATGTGGTAAGGTAAGAAAAACAACCCCGATTTATAAGATTTCTTCCGTCAGACTTTTAAGGACCTCCTGTGTCTATAACGGCAAAAGACAAAAACCGTCCGTTATTGTCAAAACCAGTAAGGGTGAAAAACTTGAAGAGGGAAAAGACTATATTGCGAGCTATCAGTCAGGGAGAAAAAAGGTTGGAAAATATGAAGTTCAGATTTCTTTTAAAGGGCAGTACAGTGGAAAGAAAATACTCGATTTTACAATCAGGCCAAAAGGTACCACTGTATCAAAAGTAACAGCAAAATCAAAAGGATTTGCGGTAACATGGAGCAGGCAGCCAGTGCAGACAACAGGTTATCAGATTCAATACAGTGTTTCTTCAAAGTTTAAAAATGCAAAGAATATGACAGTACCAACGAGTAAGAACACAAAGAGAAAAGTTTCAAAGCTGAAAGGCGGATCAAGGTATCATGTAAGAATCCGCACATATAAAACAGTGAATGTAAATGGTAAAAAAAATAAGATTTACTCAAGTTGGTCAAAAGGCAAATCTGTTGTGACGAAAAGATAAGAGCCGGATCATATGCAAACGTATAGGAATAATGCCCAAAAACAGCAGATGCATTTTTAGCAAAAACTGCTTTTGAAATAAAAATGGAATAGTTTTATAATGAAATTATAGCGAATAGTGTAAGGATGTGGGAAAGAACCATAGGATACGGTTTGCTTTTATAAAATTAATTTCAGGAGGAACCATATATGCATGAATATGAAATCTTTATTGAAGAAATAAATCCGTGTGGTGGAGAAAAATACAGTAAAAAAACATTGATCGAGGCAGAAGCAGCCAGTCCGGAAGCTTATGTAAAAGAAAACGGAAGATTTCCGGTTCTCGAATCTACAAGCAATGAGCACGGAGATATTGTAATAGTAACAGGAGATAATCAAGGTTCTTTTGTACGCTATACTTTTACGGAATAAGAGTGCAAATCAGCAAGGAGAGAATTTCGTGAAATATGAAATCGGAGACTTTGTCAGTAAACCAGTTACGGGAATTTGTAAAATAGAGAATATTTTATATTTGACTTCGGAGGATGAAAAAAACAAAAAATATATGTTCCTGTTTCAAACTCAGATTCAAGGCTGAGATTGTGTCTGACAAAAGAAGAAGCATGGGATCTGATCAGGAGAAAAGACTGGCACAAGGAAAAAAATGTACTGCTACGGATACCAAATATTTTCAGGCAGCAGAAAATCTGTTATATGTGGAGCTTGGAGCTGCACTTGGAAAACCAAAGCAGGAAATTTGTAAAACGATTATTGATTATATTAACCAAAGCAGATCGGGAGCTTAAAGGAATATGAGGGCATGATTTTGAAATTGTTGTGAAACAAGAAAAATTTTGTTTGACTTTTTGAAAAAGAGGCAATATAATTACAGCAAACGAGTAGCAAGTAAGCGTAAATCCAGTTTACCGGCTGCTCGTTTTTCTTTTGTTAAAGTATTATACTTGCCATAAAAAAGTGTGCAGCCTGTCAGCGTAAGTCCAGCTTATAAGACAGGCTACACACTTTTTTTATGTCAGAAAGAAAGGAGTTAAAACAAAATGGAAGAAAGCAACAAGATGAAAGATATGCCGGTGAATAAGCTGATGGTCCAGATGGGAATCCCGATGATCTTATCCATGGCATTGCAGGCAGTCTA
>URUU01000063.1 GCA_900551235.1 uncultured Lachnospiraceae bacterium | reverse complement strand
CGCAGGGGGTCAGAAGATTTTCTTTCTGAAGGTTCTGGCGTTCTGATTCATGCTGCTTCTATTCTGTTTACGGATTCCTTTGCACATTCTAAAACCACCGTAAATTCTTATTTGGTACGCTTTACAGTTCTCTGTTTTTTCACAAATCCTCTAAAGCTATTCTTGGATGCACTTCCGGCTTTCTTTCCGATCAGTTCGATTCCACGATACAGTTTTTTATTTTTGTTTGATGAGGTATTCGTTACGGTATTTCCAAATACTTTGCTTGATTTACTGTAAATTACGCGGATACCGGTTCCGCCTGATTTACCTCTGACTCCTTTTGGAATCTGCATGTTGACTACATTTCCGTTCACACGGATATTTCCGGTTCCATACAGCCAGATACCATACGCTGCATTTTTCAGATTGACCACATTGCCGGATACCTGTACACCATAAACACGGTAGTCTCCTTTTGGAATACCGCTTTTCTTTTTGGTGCGGTTCTCACCAAAGAGCTGGATACCATAATTTACATTTTTGTACTTGCGGTCAGTTACCTCAATGGTATTATTTGCGATCACAGAATTACTGGATATCTTCGGCATTTTTTTCTTATTGCCTTTTTCTGACGGATAATAGGTGAGCGCCATATTACGGAACAGAATACCGGATGCACAGTTCTGGATCTGGTTGTTCTGGATGCTGCTGTTGATGTAGTTCGTTGCAATGATCGCATAACCAGGAATATTGATAAAGGTATTATTTTCAATTTTCATGCCATTGAAATAGCATCCGACGATTCCGGCATGGGTACCGATACCACGCTGTACATTCTGGAATGTACAGTTTGTAACGGTTATATTTTTATTCGGTGTCTCGTCATATTTACCATAGGAGCCAAAATGCTTTTTATGCAGTGTTTCAATCTGGACTGCCTCGTTGTTGCTGGTGTTCTTTCCATGATAATCGGAAAATACACAGTTATCGATCGTCACATTCTGGGATGCTGCAAATTCGATATGATGAGAATTGCTGGTATTTTTCAGTACCATATTTTCAAGTGTCACATTCTGGGAATGTGCAAACCGAATCAGTGTCGATGTGTAGTTTGGATGCTCTGCACCCTGCCCGTCGATCGTACCGCCATGAAATGTTATATTTTCAAATCCGCTATATCCGGAAATACCGGTGACATCTGCGCTTCGTCCGAAACGAAACATAGAAGCACTGGAAGTACGAACCAACGTAACACCTTCCATATCAATATACGTGTTGCTGTACACATTGAAAGAGCTGCCTGCCTTATAAGTTCCTGCCGGTATTTTGATGCGGTAGATAGTATTGCCGCCTTTGCTGTAACGTGCCGTATCCAACGCTTTCTGGAATGCTTTTTCAAAATCTACGCTCATATCCCATTCTACATCCTGCATGCCGGCTGCCTGTACCTGGACAACCGGAAGTAAAGGTGTCTTGCCAGCCACAAAAGTAAGTGAAGCTGCAAGTACTGCGCCCATAAAAAGTTTCTTTAATCTTCGTGCTTTCATTTTTTCCTCCCTGTGCTGTAATACTTTCTTGTATTTCTGCACAATTTTTCTTTTGTTTTTTTGATTTTTTTATTTATTTTTATTATAATCTTCCTTATTTAAAAAAACAAGTCTTTCTTTTCCTGTTCTTATAATCATTTTCTACCATCTGTCTGGTTTTCCGGTGATCAGTGCCAGATACCCCCACTCCCAGATCAGTTCTTCAAAACTGTTTTCCAGATATTCATAAATATCTGCTTCTTCATATCCGGTCATTCGCGTGATCAGTACTATGTAATCCCGCAGTGTTTCATATTTCAGTTCACCGCATCCATCCTGCATCCACTTCAGAAAAAGACTATGACGGATCACGTTGTATTCCATTGCGATCCACTGCATCTGCACTACCATACTCTCCAGATCTCCATCCGGCAGCACCAGATCAGAAAACAGTTCATTTTCCATAAAACGGTGCATCAATGCTTCGTATTTCTTCCATTCCCTGAAAAATGCTTGTCCTTTCTGCTGCATTTCTTCCGCATCATACGTCTTTGAAAGCTGCTCTGCCAGGGACAGGACCTTCGGCAGATAACCTTGATATAACCTTTCTTTCTGATAATTGACTGCCAGATCCTGCAAAAGTTCGTTGCACTCATCCATCGTATCAAAGAACGGAAGATCCATCGCAAGAATTGCCTGTTTCAGTTCTTCTGTGGCTTCTTTTGAGAAATAATTTTCGATTCGGTCCACAGACAGTCTGCCTTCCTGTTCTGCCTGCCAGAGTTCCAACAGAATATAAAAACTTTCAAGCAATATTTCTTCAATGCTCTGCTCTTTGTTCCGAAACATTTCCATCATCTTTTCACGAATCAGTATCAACAGAGTTCTTCCGTTTTCCGGAAGCGACGGAAAAGTAATATTCTCTTCCTGATTCCAGATATCAAGCACCGCCGGACAGCATGGCATCAGCACCTCTTCTTCATGTGTCTCAAATCTGTGCACTTCTCTTGGAAAAATGGTACATGTTTGAGAAAGAATGGAATCCCCATAATTGGATACCAGCCCGCAAAGCCGATTTTCAGAGAGAAATGGACATTTGTGTTTTTCATTCAGCTCGATCACACGGCTTCCGTCTTTTTTCGTGGTATAAGCACTGAGATTTTTGCGCTGCTCTTTTACTTCCTGCGGTGGATATTTCTTTTTCCACTTCCGATTTGTCTCGTTGTCCACTGAAATTTTCCATTCCTGACAGCAGGTGAATGTACACTGATCTGCAATGCAGGTAAATTTATCATAATAATCCGGTCTTATGCGTTCCATCATTTCTCGCTTTCTAATTCCATACAGGATGACAGAGGTAAGAATGCCAGCCCCCGAAATCTTTATTTTTGAATGTGCTTCAGAATCCAGTTTTTTACATCCTGGTAAACCTTTTCCCGGTCAAGTTCATTCAGTATTTCATGCCGGTCAGTTTCATATAACTTCCGTTCCAGATCATGTATTCCACATGCTTTGTATTCCTGAAAGATTTTTTCCACACCTTTTCCATAATCCCCCACCGGATCTTCCACACCGGCGATCATATACAATGGCAGATTTTTTGGTATTTTTTCGATATTTTCCTTTTTCTGGATAAATCCCAGAACATCAAACAAGGTCTGATAGCCATTGACGGTAAATAAAAAGGTACAGTATTTATCCTGATTATAGGCATCTACGATTTCTATATCTTTTGTCAGCCAGTCGTTTTCCGTCCGTTTATCTGCAATGCGTTTGTTGTAACTGCAAAATGCCAGTTTCTGCAAAAACTTTGAACGGTGACGCTCGCCCTTTAATTTCCCGATCAGACCTGCACAGATTTTTCCGGCAGTCAGAACTGCGCCTGGTGTATAACCTGTTCCACAGATGATTGCCCCGGTCAGCTCGCTGGCATAGGTCATCAGATAGCGTCTCGCCATAAACGATCCCATACTGTGTCCGAACAGAAAATACGGTACATCCGCTCCATACTGTTTCTTTGCGTAACGTGTGACCTCGTGAAGATCTTCGATCACCGCCGCACTTTTTCCCTCGCCGAAATATCCCAGATCCTCGTCCTTTTGTGCGGTCAGACCGTGTCCCTTGTGATCATTTCCGATTACAAGAATTCCTGACTGATTCATGTAACCTGCAAAATGATCGTATCTTTTGACGTACTCGATCATGCCATGCGAAATCTGCATGACAGCCCTTATTTCGCCCTGTGGCTTCCAGATTATAACGTGAAGTTTGCTGCCGCCTGATGAAATATATCGTTCCTGCATGAGATTCCTCGCTTTCTTTTCCTCATAAATGCCGCTGTGGCTTCTTTTACATTTTGCTTTCTTTCATCTGCTCCCGCAAAGTTTTATGAACTTTCTTTCTTGTAATCTCCACCAGTTCCAGTTTTGTCATATCGATCAGCCTGGTTTTTATCGGATCTGCAAAAAGACGACCGGAAAGAAAATCCAGAAGCTCCTTCTGATCCTGTCTGTTATCCATATTGATAAAGTCAATCAGAATGATCCCGGAAAGATTGCGCAGACGAATCTGCCTTGCAGCTTCTGCGGCGGCTTCAAAATTGATTGCCCGAAGTGTCTCATTCCTCACTTTTTTCCCATTGTACTTACCGGTATTGACATCGATCACCGTCAGTGCTTCTGTCGGATCGATCACAAGATATCCGCCGCTTTTCAGCCATACCTGGCGGCTGTCTGCCTGTGCAAATTCCCGTTCCAGACGATACAGCTTGTACAGCGGCAGCATCTCATCCTCATAAAATCGCAGTTTGTCAAGACTCTGTCTGTCATTTTCCATCAGATAAGAACGCAGTGACTCATAAATTTCCGGAACATCCGTCACAATATCCTGAAGCTTGGCAGTATAAGTATTGCGCATCATCTCGATCCACACCGGCTCCTGTCCAAGGAGTCTGGAAAAGCAGGTGCGGTGCGGTGCAATATTTAAAAGATGCTCATATTGATTTCCCAGTTTTTCTGCTTCTTTTTCCAGTTCTTCCTTTGTGGCTTCTCCTGCGTTGGTACGCACGATAAATCCGTGTGCAGCACTCACAAACGGTCGGATCCATTCTCTGAGCTGTTCTTTTTTCTCTTTTGGAAGTTTTCCTGAAAGACCGATGCGGTTATCATTTGCCGTCAGTACCAGATACTGCCCCGGCAGTTCGATGTTTCCGGTAAGTGCTGGCAGTTTTGTTTTTAATGCATCGCGTGTAACCTGGACCAGGAGTTCATCACCTTCTGCAATCTTTGGACAATTTCCTTTTTTGGTATAGATCACATTCGGATTTGCCGCGATGCCAAAGTAGCACTGCTGCCGGTCTGCGATCTCCACAAATGCTGCATCAATATTTTTCTGCACTTTCCTTACTTTTCCGATATAAATATTTCCCACCAGAGAACGTTTTTTTTCCTCCACAGATGAAACACGCAGATCTACAGCCTGTGTGCCGGACAGTACTGCCATCAGGATCGTTTGCTCATCTTTTTTGGTAATAACCAGACGCTCAGACAATTTCTTTTCCCAGTTCTTCCAGTGAAATATGTCCTTTCGCGTAAACTTCTTCCCGGTTGACCAGAAGTGCAAAAGGAGAAAGTGCAAAACCAATCTCCCGGCAAAATGCTTCCAGCACAAGCTCCGGTTTGATGTTATCCGTACTTCCCGTTGAAAGTGTCATAAAAATACTGCCATCTGATACTTTCAGTTCATAGATCAGCGGCTTCAGATCCATTTCCCGTTCACTTTTTTTGGTTTTTTTTGTCACAATAATTGACTGTTTCTTATAAAATTCCAGAAGCTTTTCTTCCCAGCCCTCCGGCGGCATCATACCTTCCCGGAATGTTACCGTATAATCTGCCTCTGCTACCAGCGACATGGCATTGCTTGCCTTTTCATCCGGGATCTCACGGAAACTTACGATCTCCATACCTTCTACCATGACGTCATTTAAACGTTTCACTGCTTCTTCGGATGAAATTGGTGTTTTCAGGGTAATATCGGCATATTCTCCGTTGCTGGTCAGTCCGACTCCCAGCGGTGCTGCAAAAGAAAGGATCATATGCGGACTGAATCCCTCCGTATAAGCGATATCAATATCTGCTCTGCGGATCGCTTTCTGAAAATAGCGCATCACATCCAGATGTCCGATAAATTTCATGGCACCCTGCTTGCGGAATTTAATTCTTACCTTCATAACAGACCCCTCCTCCAAACACATTCGCACCGCAGCCTGAGCATCCCATGCGACAATTCTTTGTCACTTCTTCTTTCTGCGCACGTTCCCATTCTTTCCACAGGAATTTCTTTGTCACACCGATCTGAATGAAATCCCATGGAAGAATCTCATCATGATCACGTTTTCTCTCAGTATAGAAAACAGGATCTACACCCGTTTCTTCAAATGCCTGTTTCCAGCGTCCATAAACAAATGTCTCACCCCAGGCATCATAAAGTGCGCCTTTTTCGTATGCTTTCTGGATTGCCGGTGCCAGACGGCGGTCACCTCTTGCCAGGATTCCTTCCAGTACCGTAACATCTGCCTCATGCCAGTTGTATTTGATGCTCTTGCGGTTGAGCTGCTCTTTGACTTCCTGGTTGACAATCTTCGCCTTACCAAGGAACTCATCGCGGTTGTTCATCGCTGCCCACTGGAACGGTGTAAATGGTTTTGGTACAAAGAAAGAAGTACTTACTGTTATCTGACATTTTCCATTTCTCTGATCTTTTGGAATCTCATAATAGCGTCTGGCAATCTTATCTGCCAGATGTGCGATATCTTTCATATCTTCTTCTGTCTCTGTCGGCAGTCCCAGCATAAAGTACAGCTTTACTTTGTTCCAGCCACCCTCAAATGCTTCACCTGCTCCCTTTAAGATCACTTCTTCTGTCAGACCTTTGTTGATCACGTTTCGAAGTCTCTGGGAACCTGCTTCCGGTGCAAACGTCAGACTGCTCTTTTTGATATCCTGCACTTTGCTCATGACATCCAGAGAGAATGCATCAATGCGCAGAGACGGAAGTGAAATATTGACACCTTTTTTCTCAAATTCGTCGATTAGAAAATTGACAATTCCTGCAAGTTCTGAATAATCGCTGGAGCTTAAAGAACTCAGTGAGATTTCTTCATGTCCGGTATTTTTCAGCATCGCACAGGCATATTCTTTGAGCATGTCAAGATCACGCTCTCTGGTCGGACGATAGACCATACCCGCCTGACAGAAACGGCATCCACGGATACAGCCACGCTGGATCTCCAGAACCACGCGGTCCTGCGTACATTTGATAAATGGAACGACTGGTTTCTTCGGATAAGATGCTGCTGTCACATCCATCACGATCTGTTTTTCAACGGTTGGCGGTACATCATCACAGACCGGCGTAAAACTTTCAATCGTACCATCTTCATGATAAGAAACTTTATAGAGTTCCGGTACATAGATTCCCGGAATCTGTGCTGCCTTATGCAGAAAGTCCGGACGGCTCCAGTTTTCCTTTTTTGCTTCTTTATAAAGGTCAAGAAGTCTGTCATAGACCACCTCCCCTTCTCCGATATAGAACATATCAAAGAAATCTGCCAGGGGCTCTGGATTGTAGACACATGGACCGCCGCCGATCACGATCGGATCATCCCAGGTACGCTCCTTCGCCTGAAGCGGAATACCGGAAAGATCCAAAATCTGTAAAATATTGGTATAACACATCTCATACTGAATCGTAACACCCAGAAAATCAAAGTTTTTGACCGGCTCCTGGGATTCCAGTGCAAACAGCGGGATATGCTGTTCCCGCATCACTTTATCCAAATCTGTCCACGGCGAATACACTCTCTCACACCAGGTATCTTCTCTTTTATTGAACATATCATAAAGGATCTGAATGCCAAGATGCGACATACCGATTTCATAAACATCCGGAAAACACATGGCAAACCGGATTTCTACTTTTTCTTTCATGACTGAGTTCACTTCGTTGCCGATATAACGGGCTGGTTTCTCAATCTGCAATAATATTTCATCACTTAATGCAAGTTTTCTCATAATTGTCCTCTCTGTTTTATACGCTTTGTCATTCAGAAACGCTTCTGTCCCTGAACAATTACTACTGATTTTAACATGTGGGTGGTCTGCTTTCAACGCTTAAAATCGTTTTTTCTTTTTATACAACAAAAAACCTGCCCATACCTTTTCAAGTATCTGCAGGTTATGCAACATTCCCGTCTTGCGCAGCTTTTTCTAATGTCCATGCGGTTTCTGCTTCATTTCCTCTTCTTTTGCATGCAGATCCTCATTCAGGAAATCGATCAGAACGATCAGAAACGGCAGCAGGGTAAGCCAGATCGCCTTTCCGGAATAAATATTGCAGGCAACCGTTCCAAACACCACACCTAATAAGAAATACACCACCATCATGCAATGTTTGCCCCATTTTTCTCGATGTTTTTTATCTTTTTTCCAAAAATGCTGAATTTCTTTCGCAAGTCCCACACCGACCTGGCGGATATGGTTAGTCGCAAAAGTCGTCGCCATCGGTGTTCCCTCCGCCTGTCGAAAGGTATTGTACTGCATGGAAGCAATAAAATTGACCGCCACCTGTGAAATCTGCACCGGTGCAGAGTCCGGAACAAGCCCAAGCGCCAGAACAACCGCCATTTCAACAGCGATCAAAAGGGTGTCCCAGCGGATCTTCAGATGATATTTGACCGGATTGGGAAGAAGTTCAGAGATAAAAGCACCTGCTGTATATGCTGAGATCGGAAGCAGATAATATGCCGCTTTTTCCCATTCACCCTGTCCGACTGCCAGTCCAAACAGCACCAGGTTGCCCGTCTGGGCATTGCAGAATACTTTCCCGCGCAATAAAAAGGTATACGCACCCAAAAATCCTGCGATCGCAATCAGGGTATAATACACTCGGTTTCTTTCACATTCCAGATAATTTTCCGTATTTTCCAATTTGGCTCCTCCTTCGGGGAAGTAAATATTATGAATTTTCGTATATTTTCTCAAAACGAGATGAATATTTACATTCTATCCTATATTTCGCTTTCTTTCAACCGGAAAATTCTTTATTAACATTATACCCTTTCCCTGTTAAAAAGTCCGTGAAAATCTTATGATTGGGAATGATTTATTATTAGAACTATAAATGAGCAAGTTCGTGATTTTGCATAAAAGAAAGACACCTTAATTTCG
>URUU01000062.1 GCA_900551235.1 uncultured Lachnospiraceae bacterium | reverse complement strand
CAACCCGAATCTTTTTCGAGTCGACCTCGCCCTTGGAAAGCAAGACAACCGTCTCCACATGCACCGTCATCGGGAACATATCGACTGTCGCCAGGCATTCTGCTTTATATCCGTTCGCAGCCAGATACTTCAGATCTCTTGCCAGTGTCGCAGAATCGCAGCTGACATAGACAACTCTTTCTGGCTGCATTTTGACGATAGTTTCAAGCAGTGCCTCATCGCAGCCTTTTCTTGGCGGATCCACGACAATCACATCTGCTTTGATGTTTTCGGTTTCGTATTTCTGCGGCAGGATTTCTTCTGCCTTGCCAACGTAAAATTCTGCATTTTTGATACCGTTTCTTCTGGCATTGTCTTTCGCATCTTCGATGGCAGACGGCACAATCTCTACGCCGTAAACCTGTTTTGCTTTCTGTGCAAGGAACAGAGAGATCGTTCCGATGCCACAGTAGAGATCCCACACGGTCTCTCTGCCTGTCAGCCCGGCATATTCCAGAGCTTTTCCGTAGAGCTTTTCAGTCTGAACCGGGTTGACCTGATAGAAAGAGAGCGGTGAAATGCGATATTTAACGTTTCCGATATAATCTTCGATGTAATCCTGACCCCAGATCGGCAGGATTTCTTTACCGAGGATAACATTGGTCTGCTCTGTATTGACATTTGCCATGATCGTCGTCATGCCATCAATCTTCTGAAGCCCGGCAGCCAGTTTTTCAGCCTGCGGAATCTTTTTGCCGTTAATCACAAGGCAGACCATCAGTTCTTTTGTGGTAAATCCTTTGCGGATCAGTACGTGACGCACCAGACCTTTTCCGGTCTTTTCATCATATGGCTCCACCTTGCAGGCTTCCATCCAGGAAATCACTTCGTTTAAGATTGCTTCATTTTCTTCTGCTCCGAGCAGACAGTCGGTATTTGCTATGATGCTGTGTGTACGACCTGCATAAAATCCGGCGATGATCTTTCCGTTCTTATCGCGTCCGATCGGGAACTGTGCTTTGTTGCGATAGTGCAGCGGTTCTTCCATACCGCAGATCGACTCCACTTTCAGCGCAGAAAGATCCAGTCCGCCAAGGCGTTTAAGGTTATTGCAGACTTTGTTCTCTTTGAAGGCAAGCTGGCGTTCATAAGACATCTGCTGGATCTGGCATCCGCCGCACTGTCTGGCAACCGGACACGGTGCCTGGATGCGATCCGGTGACGGCACAAGAATTTCCATTAGCCTTGCATAGCCATAACGTTTTTTCATTTTCATGATTTTGACTTTCACCTGATCGCCCGGGATCGTATCTTTGACAAAGAGGGCAAAACCGTCTGTTTTTCCCACGCCGGAACCATCCGAACTGATATCTTCTATGGTGATTTCCAGCAAATCGTCTTTTTTCATAAATTTAACTCCTCCATGATCAGAAGCCTTTTTCCGGCTTCTTTAACTGTTTCACATTATCTGTTCAGATACTTGTTTTGCGGATATTTGACTCAAACAGGCGGTTATACCCAAGCCACTCGTTGTTATCGTTGTTACTCTTAAGTGCTTCTTTGAACGTCTCAAGCTTTGCATCCGTATTGTCCGCAAAATTCAGTGCCAGTGCTTCTGCCAGTGCCGGTTTTTTCGGAGAACCATATTCCAGTTCTCCATGGTGTGCCAGAATGCAGTGTTTCAGTTCACTTGCCAGTTTTTTCGGGAAATTCGGGATGCGGCGGATGCTTGCTCCGACCAGTTCCACGCCCATCACGATATGTCCAAGCAGTTGCCCGTCGTCGGTATAATCGTTTTCCGGGAATCTGGAAATCTCTTTCATCTTGCCTACATCGTGGAACAGTGCTGCGCACAGCAAAAGATCTTTATTTAAAAATGGATACTGTTTTACATAGTAATAGCAGAGTTTTGTCACATTTAAGGTGTGCTCCAGAAGTCCGCCCACAAATCCATGATGCACGCTTTTTGCGGCAGAATGTCCTTTGAATGCTTTGATAAAGTCTTCATTTTTCACAAAATAGCTGTCTGTTAATTGCTTCAGATACGGATTCTCGATTTTATGTACATAGATGATCAGTTCTTCGTACATTTCATCAATATTTCTCTCGCTGACCGGCAGATAATCTTCTTCGATATATTCGCCCTCTCTTGCTTTTCGCACTCGTTTGATGGAAACCTGAAGTGCACCTTGAAAACTTGTGATATCTCCAACTACATCAATATAGTCCAGCATATCAAAATCCTCGATCCCCTGAGAATTCGGATCCCAGATCTTTGCATCGATCACGCCTGTTTTGTCCTGAAGAATCACATTCTCATATGATTTGCCGTTTTTCGTCATCGCGGACTGTCTGTATTTGCAGAGATAAATTCCTGAAAGTCTTTCTCCTTCGTGTAATGTTTCAATATATTTCATTGTCTTAACCTTTCTATTATATGATGTGGGTGTCAAAACTCCCAAACTATGATGCCTACGGATTGTTCTGTACAGATCAGATCACCTGCTGCAGGCACTTTGATCTGCTTTTACCTGGCTCCCATAACCAGTTTCATTTCTACATCGGCATAACCATCGATGCTTTTTCTGCGGACTTTGATTTTTAAGGTATCACCTTCCTGATATTTCCGCAGAATGTCTTCGTACTCGGACATCGAGCCAACGCTTTCTCCATTGATCTCTGTGATCACATCAGCTGCCTGTATCCCGGCATACATAGCCGGTGAATCCGCGTCCACTTTCTTGACATAAATGCCGTATGGAACACTGAAATGCTCCGCCACATCCACACTGACGCTCTTTCCGATCACACCTGTATAAGAAAGCGACCTGCCCGCCGCCAATGTTTCCAGCAGATAACTGATGTCAGAAATCCCAAGTGCAACAAGCGTATCTGCTGCACCGGTCTGCTTAAATTTCTGTGCTACGATGCCAACCATATTTCCATCAAGATTTAACAGAAAACCATAGCTCGTATCACTGGCAGCCATGTCCGTTGCGATCACTTTGTACTCTCCGTCCACATCTTCGCGCTCCGTGATTGAAGTAATCATACCGTAATTAATCGAATCTGTATACCCCATCGGACTCCCGACTGCAATCACTGGTTCGCCTTTTTCTACGCTGGAGATTCCTTTGATCGAGATTGAGGAAATGCTCTGGATCGTAGATTGTTTTATGCTTTTTACCGGAATCTCCAGAATCGCAAGTTCTGTCACACTGTCCTGCCGTCTGACAGATGCATCTGCCACTTCTCCGCTTGGAAAAGTCACAGTGATCTGCTGTGCACTCCTGATAAAATGACTGGAAGTCAGAATATAAAGCCAGTTGCTGTCTATACGGAAGACCAGGCCAGAGGTCTCTGTCACATTCTCATAACTTTCACTGAACCAGTCCATCTTTGCCACATAGCTTTTAATCTTTACAAGAGAGTTCTCAGCAGCATCGGCAACATTTTTCATCTGTCCATAATGCTCTTGGTATTCCCCGACTGCATCCGTCTCTTTATTCTCTTCATTTTCGCCTGTGTTTGTCTCTGGCTGGTTATCTGCCGGCTGCTCTGTCTGCCCGGATTCTGTTTTCTGCTCCTGATCAGGTGTCTCTTCCTGAACCATCACGATCTGTGTCGGCTCATCCGGTCTGCCAAACTGATTGCTTGCCCATGGCTGCACAATCGCAAACATCACACCTGCTGCTGTACCGAAAATAAGTGCCAGGACAATACCGGCAACACCCCGAATAAACCACTTATGCCGGTAGAACGGCTTTTTCTTAATCTGCTCATTAATAAAATGAAACTCTCTCTTTTCGTCCTCACCCATATATCTGATCCCTTCTGTTATTATAGGCTTTTCGCTCAAAATACCTTTTGACCATACCCACATTATAGGGTACAATAGAAAAATAGTAAAGTTATAATTATATGATGCCAGGGCAAAAGCCTGAAACCACGATGTGCCTGCACAGGAGTGGTTTTATGGCATCTTTTGTTACACATCACTACAAGAGGTATCTATATGAATCCAAAGGCTTTAAAAACTTTAGAATATAATAAAATCATTGACAGGCTTACAGAATTTGCCGGTTCTGCTCTTGCAAAGGAGATGTGCCGCGATCTGCAGCCCTCCACGGATCTGTACGAAATCCAGGCTCTCCAGAAGGAGACAAGCGATGCCCTTTCCCGTATTTATCAGAAGGGTGCGGTATCATTCCGCGGTGTCCGCGACATCCGTGGTTCCATTAAGCGTCTGGAGATCGGTGCGATCATCGGTATTAATGAACTGCTTTCGATCTGCAGTCTTTTGGAGGTCTGCAGCAAGGTAAAGGCTTATTCCAGAAATGACCGTGATCCTGATTTTGAGGATTCTCTGGAAGCTATGTTTCAGGCACTGCAGCCTCTGACACCGGTTTCTTCCGAGATCCGCAGATGTATCGCCTCGGAGGAAGAATTAAATGACGATGCCAGTCCGGCACTGTTCAAGATCCGACGCTCCATGCGTCAGATCAACGACAAAGTCCACGCTCAGCTCCAGACGATGGTAAATGGTTCCGCCCGCACCTATCTGCAGGATGCGGTTGTCACCATGCGAAACGGTCGCTACTGTATCCCGGTCAAAGCAGAGCATCGCGGACAGGTTCCTGGCATGATCCATGACCAGTCCTCCACCGGTTCTACCCTGTTTGTGGAACCGATGGCTGTCATCAAGCTGAATAACGACCTGCGTGAACTGGAATTAAAAGAAGAAAAAGAAATTGAGATGATCCTTGCCACCTTAAGTGCCAGATGCGGTGAAGAAACCGAGGCTCTGCGTGATGACCTGGATCTTATGACAAAACTGGATTTTATTTTTGCCAGAGCACAGCTCTCCCGCTCGATGAACGGCATACAGCCGGATTTTAACGTGGAAGGCCGTATCCTCATCAAAAAAGGAAGACATCCTCTTCTTGATAAAAAGAAAGTCGTTCCAATCGACATTCAGCTCGGCAAAGATTTTGAACTGCTGATCATCACCGGTCCGAATACCGGCGGTAAAACGGTTTCCCTGAAAACAGTCGGGCTTTTCACCCTGATGGGACAGGCCGGTCTGCACATTCCGGCATTTGACCACTCAGAGCTCTCCGTATTTCACGAAGTCTTTGCAGATATCGGTGATGAACAGAGCATTGAACAAAGTCTCAGTACTTTTTCCGCCCATATGACAAATACCGTATCGATCCTTCAAGAAGCGGATGACCGTTCACTCGTACTGTTCGATGAGCTTGGAGCCGGAACTGACCCGACCGAGGGTGCCGCCCTTGCGATCGCAATCCTTTCCAACCTGCACCGCCGCGGTTCCCGCGTCATGGCAACCACGCACTACAGTGAATTAAAAGTATTTGCCCTGTCCACCCCGGGCGTGGAAAACGGCTGCTGCGAATTTGATGTGGAAACACTTCGTCCGACTTACCGCCTGCTGATCGGTGTTCCGGGCAAGAGTAATGCTTTTGCAATCTCTCAGAAACTTGGCCTGTCACAGGACATTATCGAGGAAGCAAAAACACATCTGACACAGCAGGATGAGGATTTTGAAGATTTACTTGCTGACCTGGAGCAAAAACGTGTTACAATAGAACAGGAACGTGACCAGATCAATTCATACAAAGAAGAGATCCGCGGATTAAAGCAGCGTCTTGAATCCAAACAGGAAAAACTGGACTTAAGCCGCGACAAGATTCTCCGCGAGGCAAACGAACAGGCACGCAATATTCTGCAGGAAGCCAAGGATTATGCCGATACCACGATCCGCAACTTCCAGAAATACGGAAAAGCTGCCGGTGTATCTGCCAAAGATATGGAAAAAGAACGCGGCAAACTGCGTGAAAAAATGTCAAAGGTCGACAAAAATCTTTCTGCCAAAAATGCTGCTCCGAAAAAATCACAGAAACAGCTTACGGCAAAAGATCTGCATATCGGCGACAGCATAAAGGTACTGAGTCTGAACCTCAAAGGTACGGTCAGCACGCTGCCGGATGCAAAAGGCAACCTGTTCGTTCAGATGGGGATCCTGCGTTCCCAGGTAAACATCCGGGATCTGGAAAAACTGGATGATACTGTGCTCACCGGAGGCAATTTCAGCAAAACCGGCTCCGGCAAGATCAAAATCTCCAAATCGACATCCGTCAGTACAGAAATCAACCTGCTCGGAAAGACCGTTGACGAGGCGATTATGGAGCTGGATAAATATCTCGATGATGCCTACATTGCCCATCTTCCGTCCGTGCGTATCGTACACGGAAAAGGTACCGGTGCACTGCGAAAAGGTGTCCATAATTATCTGCGACGCCAGAAGCATGTCAAGAGTTACCGTCTTGGCGAATTCGGAGAGGGCGATGCCGGAGTTACGATTGTAGAGTTCAAATGATGCCAGGGTAACAAAGTCAAAATGTCGTTCTTGCTTGCAAGATAAGACATTTGAATTTGGAACCCGCCAAACATGAGGAAGCAGCTATTTACGCAGTAAATATGCGGATTCCGAATGTTTTTAGAATTGCGAGAGCTACTATGTAGCGGAGCAATTCGTTGGCATCATTTTAAATATTATTTAAAAACATGAGGAGTATATATTATGGTAAACAGACAAAAGATTATGATTGTTGATGATGATGAGAACATTGCAGAGCTGATCTCTTTGTATCTCACCAAAGAATGTTTTAACACAAGAATTGTTCACGATGGTGAAAGTGCCATGCGTGAATTCGATACTTACGGACCGAATCTTGTACTGCTGGATCTGATGCTTCCGGGTATGGACGGCTACCAGGTATGCCGCGAACTGCGCCAGCGTTCTTCCGTGCCGATCATCATTCTTTCTGCCAAAGGAGAGGTGTTTGACAAGGTGCTCGGTCTGGAGCTGGGTGCGGATGACTACATGATCAAACCGTTTGATTCCAAAGAGCTTGTAGCCAGAGTCAAAGCGGTTCTGCGCCGCTTCCATCCGGAGAAATCTTCCAGTTCACAGAATTCCGGCAAAATCGTAGAATATCCAGATCTGATCGTAAATCAGACCAACTATTCTGTTATTTATAAAGGATCTACTGTCGATATGCCTCCAAAGGAACTGGAGCTGCTTTACTTTCTGGCCTCTTCACCAAACCAGGTTTTCACAAGGGAACAACTGCTGGACCATATCTGGGGCTATGAATACATCGGCGATACCCGTACGGTTGACGTACATATCAAACGTCTCCGTGAAAAGATCAAGGGAAATGATTCCTGGGCACTGACCACCGTATGGGGCATCGGTTATAAATTTGAGGTTAAAAACGTATGAAACGCAGACTTTATCCAAAACTCGTTCTGGCATGGATCTGTTTTGCCGTTCTGAGTTTTGTATCCGTAGCGGGCATTACTTCTTCGCTTGTGGAAAAGCATCTGATCAAAAACAGAACAGAAGGCATGTACCGCGAAGCAAATGTGATCGCTGCCGGAAGGCTCGCCCAGAATTACACCGAGCGGGCTTCTTTGCAGGATACCTACACCAACCTGCTGGCCATCGCCTCTTATCAGTCCATGCAAATCTGGCTGATGGACAGCAACGGTAAAATCCTGATTGATACGTCAGTGGGATATGAACCGCCAAAGATCACACAACTGGATTCTTTTGACCCGGCATCCCTGTCCGGCAATTATTATCAGACCGGCCGCTTTTTCAATTATTTTGATGAAGATATGCTCAGTGTGGTCGCACCTATCACATCCAACTATATCACAAAGGGATATATTGCCGTACATTATGAAATGAGCAAAGTAGAGACGGAGAAAAACTCCATTCTCAACTCTTCTTACATCACACTGGCTGTGATCCTGCTCCTTTCTCTGATTGTGATGCTTGTATTCACGCTCGCAGTGTATATTCCGATCCGCCGCATCATCCGCGGAGCAGATGAATACGCCGCCGGCAACCTGAACTACAAGATTCCAGTCGAATCCAACGATGAGATTGGCTATCTTGCCGCTTCTATGAACTATATGGCAGGCGAGCTGAACAACTCCGGCGAAAGCCAGCGAAAATTTATTTCCAACATTTCGCATGATTTCCGTTCTCCTCTGACTTCCATCAAAGGCTACGTGGAAGCCATGTTGGACGGCACGATTCCTCCGGAAATGCAGGAACGATACCTCAATATCGTTCTCTCAGAAACAAACCGGCTGACCAAGCTTACAAAAGGTCTGCTGACCCTCAACAACTTCGATGACAAAGGAACGTACCTGGAACTTGCCGATTTTGATATTAACGCGATTATCCGCCAGACTGTGGAAACCTTCCGAAGCCTGTGCTGGGACAAACATATCTCCTTCCAGCTTACGTTCGAAGAAGAGTCACTATACGTCAATGCTGATGTCGGAAAGATCCAGCAAGTTCTCTATAACCTGATCGACAACGCCGTAAAATTCAGTCATCCGGACTCTCTGATCTACATTTCTTCTTTGGAAAAACACGGAAAAATCTTTGTTTCCGTAAAAGATACCGGAGAAGGTATCGCAAAAGACAGCCTGAACAAAATCTGGGAGCGTTTCTATAAGAGCGATCCTTCCAGAGGAAAAGATAAAAAAGGCACCGGACTTGGACTTGCAATTGTAAAAGAGATTATCCAGGCTCACGGTGAGAATATTAACGTTGTTAGTACGCAGGGCGTGGGAACAGAGTTTACATTTACACTGCCATGCGGTAAAAACAAATAAAAATTTACGGTGGTTTCCTGGCAGGTGTAAGGTGTTGAAATGCCGAGCA
>URUU01000061.1 GCA_900551235.1 uncultured Lachnospiraceae bacterium | reverse complement strand
AATCGGTGCTAAAACCTACACGCTGACGATTCTGCGCAATAGCGGCACAGGCGGCGGTGAGCATACTCACAGCTACGGCAGCGAGTGGAAGTACGATGCCGACAACCACTGGCATGAGTGCTCCTGCGGAGATAAGGCCGATAAGGCGGCGCACGAATTCAAGTGGGTTGTTGACAAGGAAGCGACCGCAACGCAAAAGGGTTCCAAGCATGAGGAGTGCAAGGTTTGCGGCTACAAGAAGGCGGCAGTTGAGATTCCGGCTACCGGATCCACAACAAAACCGACCGATCCTACGCAAACCGGTGACAACAATCATTCCGATTTCCCGCAGATCGGCACGATCATAAAGGATGCAGCAGGCATTTTTAATTATCGGATCACCGGAACCGATACGGTTGAAGTCAAAAATATGACGGCAAAGGGAAAGAGAAAAAAAGCAGTCAAAATCTTCAAAACCATAAAAGTGAACGGCAGGACCTTAAAGGTCACCGGCATTGCGGCGAATGCACTTAAGGGAAATAAAAAAATGACCTCCGTGACGATCGGCAGCAATGTAAAAACGATCGGCAGCGGTGCATTTATGAACTGCAGGAAGCTGACCCGGGTTACGGTAACTGCAAAGGGTCTGACCAGCATCGGCAAAAATGCGTTCAAAGGCGACAGGAAATTAAAAACAGTGGACCTGAGAAAGGTGAAGGCTCTGAAGAAGGCAGGCAAGGGTGCATTTCAGGGAACTTCAAAAAAAGTGACGGTGAAGGTGCCGAAGCAGAAAAAGAAAGCCTACCGCAAGCTGCTGAAAAAAGCAGGCATTGCAGCGGGTAGAATCAAGTAGCATAGAACGGGCGCCGCAGACATAGGATAGCATGACTATCTGTTCGTATTGTTTGCGGCTACAAGAAGGCGGCAGTTGAGATTCCGGCTACCGGCGGCACGGACGCACTTGCAGGCACATGGGAGTTCGACGGAACGACCACCTATTCCTTTGACGGCAGCGGAAGCGGCGCAATGGAGCTGCCCTCCATATCCTACGATTTCACCTATACCATCGACGGCAACAAGCTCATGATCGATTACGCCAACGAGTCGGTGCGGGATTCCGAATATGAATTTACCGTTGACGGAAATACCCTTACCTTGATCGGTGGCGAGGGCACGGTCGGCGGGACATACGAGCTGAAAAGAAGATCAAAGAAATAAGGGCTTCCGCAAAAAACAACAGGAGTGACGCTATGGCAGAATCCAGGAGCAGACTGTTATACATATTGAAATACCTTTGGCAAAACACGGATGATGAGCATTATGCAACAACGGCGGACATCCTCACCTTTCTGAAGGGCAACGGCATTTCTGACGGATGCACAGATTGAAACGTTGTCTGACGAGATGGATACGTTTCAGAAGGGCATTGCAGATCTGACGGATCGTTATATAAATCTGACAGGCAGAACGGAGGAAACCGATCCGGAAGAAAGTGAAACAAAGCCGGACGGACAGGAAACAGAGGAGACTGGGAAGACCGATTCGAAGCCGGATATGGATCAGACTGAAACAAAACTGCCAGAGAGCGAGACAAAACAGCAGACACCATCCACAGAGACACTGACAAAAGCAAAACCGGCGAAAGTAAAAGGATTTTCCATCAAAGCAATTTCCGGTGGAAAGCTGGTTCTGAAATGGAAAAAAGTCAAAAATGCAGACGGCTATGTGATCTGTCGTGCAGAGAAGAAAAAAGGTAAGTATAAGAAAGTCAAAGTTTTAAACGGAGCAAAGAAGACAAGCTTTACCAATAAAAAACTCAAAAAGAAAAAGACTTATTATTATAAAATATGTGCTTACCGCAAAGCGGGCAAAAAGAAAGTGTATGGCAGCTATTCTGCGGTGAAGGGCGGGAAAGTAAAATAAACGACTTGAACCAGATATATCAGATACGAGATAACATAAACATTTATTTTTACAGATGCCAGGGGAAGATGCCCCTGGCATTAAAAAAATACAGTATCAGACTTCCCAGCGACCGGATGCACCGCAAGGCAGCACCAGTCCATTGCCGGAGACAGGAAGTCCGACTTCCTGGGAATCGACATGTCCGTGAAAAGCGGCAAGTTCGGTTGCCAGCATGTAGGTAAGGACAGCAGGAGCCAGTCCGGTTGTATAGGAATTGACAAGGAAGAAAAGCGGTTTATCACTTAAAAGCTTTGCACAGAGCTTGATGAGCGGATGGATCGCTTCTTCTATTTTCCAGATTTCCCCTTTTGGTCCGCGGCCGTAAGATGGCGGATCCATGATAATGGCATCGTAATGATTGCCGCGGCGGATCTCACGCTCTACGAATTTTACACAGTCATCGACGATCCAGCGGATCGGCGCATCGCCAAGTCCGGAAGAACGGGCATTTTCCTTTGCCCAGGTGACCATGCCCTTGGAGGCATCTACGTGTGTAACACTTGCTCCGGCAGCGGCAGCGGCGAGCGTAGCACCGCCGGTGTAGGCAAAGAGGTTCAGAACTTTGATCGGGCGGCCGGCATTTTTGATCTTTTCAGAGAACCAGTCCCAGTTGGCAGCCTGCTCCGGGAACAGACCGGTATGTTTGAAACTGAAAGGTTTTAACTGAAAAGTCAGACCGAGTTTCTGATATTGAATACTCCATTGCTCCGGGAGATCAAAAAATTCCCATTCGCCGCCGCCACGTTTGCTGCGGTGATAATGTGCATTCGGGTGTTTCCAGCCGCGAAGTGTTTTCGGTGTGTCCCAGATAACCTGCGGGTCCGGACGAACCAGCGTATAATTTCCCCAGCGTTCCAGTTTTTCTCCTTTGGAAGTGTCAAGTACTTCATAATCTTTCCAGTTTTCGGCAATCCACATAATAATATCCTTTCGTAATCCTGTTTATTTTTTAACGAAGTAATCAGCTATGATTCTTCAGACTTCCCTGGAACGGAACCAGTACGTATAAAAATCCTCAAAACCAAGAGAAGTGTACAGATTTTTGGCGGCGGTATTTCCTTCCACAACCTGAAGGTAAGCGTGTGTCGCTCCTTTTTTCTGTGCTTCCGTCAGAATCGAACTGCAGA
The DNA here is from genome assembly GCA_900551235.1 of uncultured Lachnospiraceae bacterium. Taxonomy (GTDB): domain Bacteria; phylum Bacillota; class Clostridia; order Lachnospirales; family Lachnospiraceae; genus Hominisplanchenecus. Next base: position 6,345 of record URUU01000061.1, on the reverse strand, counting down.
TCGCACGTGCAAAATGCTTTCTGCGGCAGCTTGCATCAACATAGATCGCATACAGTCCGATGTGTCCGCGGTCAAGAATGCCAAGACCGGAAGCAACCATACGTCCCTCAATTTCAATACAGGCAACGATCGTCTCTTTCGGAATCGCCTTGAACATGGACGGCACGATACGGCGAAGAGTCGGCCTGGTTGTGCCGTTTAAACGAAACAGCGATTCGATCCATTCGTCTGTGATACGGTCACGGAGCTGCACAGCGATATGTCCAGGATAAAAGACGGAGGAAGGAAGATTTGAATTTCTTCCATAATATTCATATTCGATTGAGTCTGCCGGATAAGGATGAAAATTCGTCATTGGCATCGTCATAACTTCGGTGGTATGGCGAATCTCATAACCCTTTTCTTCCAGAAGTTTGTCAAAAGACGGAGCCAGAAGCGGGTTGATCTTGAAATTAGACGGGGTGTGGTAGTTGCGGTACTGTGCTTCGCAGTAAGCGATTTTTTCCTCGATCGGGATCAGGGAATCGCCGACCTGTTCCACACTGTTGGTACGGTAAGTATAATTATGAGAAAATCGGATCAGCCAGCCGTCATAAAGTTCGATCTTATGCGATGGCCAGGCATTCAGCGAGATTTCCTCAATCAGTTTCATATAAGCAGCGTCTTTTTGCATATGGAAGGCTCCTTTGTAAAATCAGTCATGGGGATGCAGAATGTCTGCGTACCCAGTATTCTTAGTATAGCGATTCAGAATGAGAAAATCAAGCAGGTTCTCAATAAAGCAATGCTTGACCATGTAAGAATTCACAGGTATCATATAATCATAAAAAAGTTTTGAATCTACAGGAGGCGAAAAGCAATGAAACTTGGATTTATCGGCTGTGGAAATATGGCAAAAGCCATGCTTGGCGGTATTTTAAAAAATGGAATCTGTGCAAAAGAAGATGTGATCGCTACGGCAAAGAGCGGGGCGAGCAGGGAAAATGCCAGAAATACTTATGGAATTCAGGTAACCGCAAATAATATAGAAGCAGCAAAAAATGCAGATATCCTGGTGCTGGCAGTGAAACCGATTTTTTATGAGGAAGTGATCCATCAGATCCGCGATGTGGTAGATGAGAAGAAGATCATCATTTCCATTGCACCTGGAAAAACACTGGAATGGCTGGAAGAGCAGTTTGGTAAAAAAGTAAAACTGGTCAGATGTATGCCGAACACACCGGCACTGGTCGGCGAGGGTATGACCGGTGTATGTTGTAACGAAGAAGTAAACGATATGGAGATGCAGGAAGTGCTGCGAATCCTGGAAAGCTGCGGAAAAGCAGAAGTGCTTCCGGAGCGGCTGATCGACGTAGTGGTTTCAGTCAGCGGAAGTTCACCGGCATATGTATTCATGTTTATTGAAGCGATGGCAGATGCAGCCGTTGCCGACGGCATGCCAAGGGCACAGGCATATCGTTTCGCGGCACAGGCAGTGCTTGGCAGTGCAAAGATGGTGCTGGAGACAGGCAAACATCCTGGAGAACTCAAAGATATGGTATGCTCACCGGGCGGAACGACGATAGAGGCAGTGCGTGTGCTGGAAGAAAAGGGGATGAGAAGTGCTGTGATCGAGGCGATGAAAGCCTGTGTGAAAAAAGGACGGGAAATGTAAAACAACAAGGAGGCAAAACCAATGAATGAGAAAACAGTATGGGAATCTTATTCCGAAGAAGAAAAAAAGAAAGTATATGATTTTTGCGAAGAATACCGTACCTTCCTCTCAAACTGCAAAACAGAGCGGGAATGTGTAAAAGAAATCTTAAAAGAGGCAAAAGAACACGGCTACAGGAGCTTAAAAGAAGTGCGTCAGTCAGATGGAAACCTGCAGGCAGGCGACAAGGTTTATGTTTCTATCATGGGAAAGACACTGGCACTGTTCCATATCGGAAAAGAACCGATGGAAAAAGGTATGAATATTTTAGGTGCACACATCGACTCTCCACGTCTGGATTTGAAGCAGAATCCGCTTTATGAAGCCGACGGACTCGCAATGCTGGAAACACATTACTATGGTGGAATCAAAAAATACCAGTGGGTAGCACTGCCGCTGGCACTGCACGGCGTTGTGGTGAAGAAAGATGGGACGAAAGTTGAGATTGCATTAGGCGAAGCTCCATCTGATCCGGTGATCGGCATTTCTGATCTGCTTCCGCATCTGGGCAGAAAACAGATGGAAAAGCGCGGCAATGAAGTGATCGAAGGCGAAGATCTGAATATTTTATTTGGCAGCATTCCACTCTCCGGAGAAGAAAAAGAGCCGGTCAAAAAGCAGATCCTTCAGTTATTAAAAGAGAAATATGATATAGAAGAAATGGATTTTATTTCCGCAGAGCTGGAAGTTGTTCCGGCAGGAAGTGCCAGAAACTACGGGCTGGATGAAAGTATGATCATGGGATATGGCCAGGATGACAGAGTGTGTGCATATCCATCTTATAAAGCAATGTTTGAACTGGATAAACCGAAGTATACCAGCGTGTGCCTGCTGGTAGACAAAGAAGAGATCGGCAGTGTTGGTGCGACCGGTATGCATTCCAGATTTTTTGAAAATGCAGTGGCAGAGATCATGGAGGCAGCCGGAGATTACAGCGAACTGAAAGTGCGCAGGGCACTTCAGGGATCCAGAATGTTGTCCTCCGATGTCAGTGCGGCTTACGATCCAAACTATCCGGCAGTCATGGAGAAGAAAAACAGTGCTTTCTTTGGCAAAGGACTGACGTTTAACAAATTTACCGGTTCCAGAGGAAAATCCGGCTCCAACGATGCCAATGCAGAATACATCGCAAGAATCCGTAAAATCCTTGACGAAAATCAGGCGGCATTTCAGACGGCAGAGCTTGGCAAAGTTGACGAGGGCGGCGGCGGAACGATCGCCTACATTCTGGCAAATTATGGAATGGAAGTCATTGACTGCGGTGTGGCAGTCCAGAATATGCATGCACCGTTTGAAGTGACAAGTAAGGCAGATATATACGAGGCATTTAAAGGTTATCTGGCATTTTTACAGGGCATGGGTGAAAGAGAACTTTAAAAAGGGAAAGGGTGAGGATGAAATTATGAGTGCAGATTTAAGAAAACCAATCCGCTGTCCAGGGTGCGGCGCCATGAACCATCCGGATTCCTGCTTTTGTCAGGAATGTGGAGCACCACTTGGAAGAATGCGGACGCAGAATCCGGACGGAATGCAGAATCAGAGACAGCAGATGCAGAATCCGGGTGGAATGCAGAATCAGCAGATGCAGACGGCAGAAAAATCCAGCAACACAACGATCATTGCTGCAGTGGTTGCCGGAATCGCAGTTGTATTTGTGATCGGAGTTGTGATCGCTCTGGTCGTATTTGGAAACAGCGGAAGAAAGCAGACCAGGACAACGGCGAAAACCAGTTCGATGGAATCTGAGGATATGCAGGGAGATAATGAAGAAGACACGGCAGCCGATGTGCAGGCAGATATTGATGCGGTCAATAACAGAAGCTGTACGGTGCAGGGAACCATCTACTATACAGACAATTCCAAAGAACCGGTTCTGGTTCTTAAGGAAGCACAGTCCGTTTATGTAAACAGTACAACCGGGGAGAAGATCCTTTATAATTCAGTAAGCAGCATTTCTCTGGCATCGTATCCAATCACCGGAGAAAAAATGAAACGTTATAATAACGTGGAAGCAGCAGTTGACGGTGCTCTGTGGGCGGAAGATGATGTGATCTATATGGACGCAGACAATGTTTTCGGTGAACCTAAAGCAGAAGCGACAGAGAAGAAAACGGAGAAAGAAACGGAGCCAAAAGCAGAGAACAGGACAGTCACCACGCCATCAAATTCAGATTATATCCTTCCGGACAGTGACAAAGAATATCTGACCAGTTCTGATGTTGCCGGTTTGAGTGTCCGTGAGATCAACTATGCCAAAAATGAAATTTATGCAAGACACGGAAGAAAATTTGATTCGAAAGAACTCCGGGAATACTTTGAAAGCAAATCATGGTATTACGGAACTGTCTCACCATCAGATTTCTCTACAAAAGTATTTAACAAATACGAAAATGCCAACATTCAATTCCTTGATAAGAAAGAAAAAGAACTGGGTGTTTATCAGTTGGATCAGTAGCAGGAGGATTGCATGAAACAGACAAAAGGAAAATGGTTTCTGCTGGTTCTGCTTCTGTGCATGGCAGTTGTGGCAGGAATCTGTGTGGTCAGCACAGTGAAGGTAAAGAAAAAGGAACAGACGGTGGCGGCACTGGAATCAGAAGTACAGAAAAAAGAGAGTGAACAGCAGACACAGCCACAGACGGAAACAGAAACACAGATTCAGACAGAAGCAAAAACAGAAGTCCAGACGGAAACACAGACCGAAGAAATAAGCGAGACCACGACAGAGACGGAAACAGAATCCAGGACGGCAGAAAACGGGCATGTTGTAGCAATCGATCCGGGGCATCAGGGAAGCTGGGTCGATATGAGTGCTCAGGAGCCAAGCGCACCGGGTTCTGCTGAAACCAAGGCAAAAGCAACAACAGGAACGCAGGGAAGATATACCGGTGTTCCGGAGTATCAGCTCAATCTGGATATTTCCCTAGCACTTCAGAAGGAACTGGAAAACCGTGGTTATCGAGTCGTTATGACGCGTACTGACAATGATACAGCGATCAGCAATGCAGAAAGGGCACTCAAAGCATATGACGAAGGCGGGGAGATTTATGTCCGTATCCATGCAAACGGAAGTGATGATGGCAGTGTAAACGGAGCACTTGGTATGACACCATCCTACGACAATGCTTATGTGGCTGATCTGGCAGAAGACAGTTACCGCCTGACAGAATGCATTTTAAATGCCTACTGTGAAAAAACCGGTTTTGCAAATCTTGGGATTCAGTATCATGATGATATGACCGGAATCAACTGGAGCAAAATTCCGGTTATGATCCTGGAAATGGGATTTATGACGAACGAACATGATGACACGGCAATGCAGGATGCCGAAATGCAGATTAACATGGTAAATGGAATTGCAGATGGCATAGATCAGTATTTTGGGAGATAAACATGGAAAAGAAAACACAAAAAGGCATATTGGCCGGAATATTGATCTGCCTTGTCCTGCTTCTGCTTCTGGGATATCAGAGCGTAAAAAACAGCAGGAGATATCAGCAGTTACAGACAAAAGAAGAAAACCTGAATGAAAGGCTTTCTGCTCTGGAGAAAAAAGCCGGAGAAAAAGAAAAGGTAGTGGTAAAAGAAACCGCAAAGACTCCGGAAACGGCACATGTGGAAGAAAATGCAGAACCGGAAAGCGAGACAAAAACCAGAGAAAGTGAAAGCGAGGATGAAACGGATGGCAGTCAGGCTGTTCTGAACCTGCATCTGGATACTTATCTGGATGAAGAGGAAGCAAATGGTGCAAAATGGGCGGTCAGCGTACAGAATTTAAGTGACGGTGCGCGTTATGAGAAAAATGCAGAAGAATCCATGCAGTCGGCAAGCGTGATCAAAGTATTTATCATGGCAGCCGTTTACGGGAAAATCTGTTATCCGGCAAGTGACCAGGAAGCCGTCTATGCCCAGGAACAGTATGATGGAGAACTCAAAGAACTTCTGACCAATATGATCACAGTCAGTGACAATGAGGCAGCAAACCGTCTTGTAGAGCTGCTTGGAAACGGCGATTTTGAGGCAGGTAAGCAGATCGTCAATACTTTTTGCCAGGAAAACGGCTATACCGGAACGCATCTGGGACGGCGTTTTCTGGCAGAAGATCCGACCGATGACAATTTTACAACAGCCGCAGACTGCGGAAAACTTTTGCGGGAAATCTATGGAGGAAGCTGTGTTTCGCAGGAAGCTTCCGCCAAAATGCTGGAACTCTTAAAAGGGCAGACCAGAACCGGAAAGATTCCGTCCGGACTTCCTCAGGGTATTACAGCGGCAAACAAGACAGGGGAAATGTCAGAAGGATATGGACTTGGATGTATAGAAAACGATATTGCCATCGTTTACGGCGAACAGCAGAATTATGTGATCTGTGTGCTGTCAAACGACCTCGCAGGAAGAAATGAAGAAGCAATCCAGAAGATACAGGAAATATCTTCCTATGTATATGAGATGCTAAGATAAGGAAAACAACAATAACCAGTGTTTTTAAACACGGATGATCATCCTGTATTAGATGGTGCGTGGAAATCAATGGATGAAAATGGAGAATATCTTTATAATACGATTAATATGGATCATATAAAAGCAGTTGAATAGAAGGTAGTGTCAAATAAGTTATGAAAAAACAAAGCCAAAGAAAAAGGCTCAAATGA
>URUU01000060.1 GCA_900551235.1 uncultured Lachnospiraceae bacterium | reverse complement strand
GGCGGATAATCGATGCACGGATCGAGTAGGAAACGCAGTGGGTCACGGGTTCTGGTTTTTTGCAGACAGCATCCTGATAAAATGCTCGACATTTCAACACCTTACACCTGCCAGGAAACCACCGTAAATTTTTATTTGGAAAGTTTGCTTTCGCGGTAAATGATATCATCTCTTCCCGGTCCATTGGATACCATGGTAATCGGGAATCCGATATGTTCTTCCACAAATTCAATATATTTTTTGCAATTTTCCGGCAGATCTTCGTATTTGCGGATTCCACGGATATCGCATTTCCAACCTGGCAGTTTTTCCAGAACCGGTTTTGCTTTTTCCAGAAGTGCTGTGGTTGGGAAATCAGTCGTTACTTTTCCGTTGATTTCATATCCTGTGCAAACTGGAATCTCATCCAGATATCCCAGAACATCCAGAACGGTAAATGCCACATCTGTCGCTCCCTGCATACGACAACCGTATCTGGAAGCCACACAGTCAAACCATCCCATACGGCGTGGACGTCCTGTCGTTGCTCCGAACTCTCCGCCGTCTCCACCGCGTTTTCTCAGTTCATCTGCTTCTTCTCCGAAAATCTCACTTACAAATGCACCTGCTCCTACCGCACTGGAGTAAGCTTTACATACGGTAACGATCTTGGTGATCTCATATGGAGGCAGCCCTGCTCCGATCGCACCGTAAGCTGCCAGTGTAGAAGAAGAAGTAACCATCGGATAAATACCATGATCCGGATCTTTCAGTGTTCCCAACTGACCTTCCAGCAGAACAGTCTTTCCTTCTTTTAATGCATTCCACAGATACAGAGAGGTATCACATACATATGGTTTTACCATCTCGCGATATTCTTTCAGTGTCTCCAGGATCTCTTCCGGAACAAGCTGTGGTTTATGGTAGAGATGCTCTAACATTACATTTTTCTTTGCACATACATCTTTTAATTTTACCAGAAGTCTTTCTTCATCAAAAAGTTCATTCACCTGGAAACCGATCTTTGCATATTTGTCTGAATAAAATGGTGCAATACCAGATTTTGTAGAACCGAAAGATTTGCCCGCCAGACGCTCTTCCTCGTATTCATCAAATAAAATATGATATGGCATTACAATCTGTGCACGATCTGAAATCAGAAGCTTCGGAGTCGGCACCCCGCGTTCTACAATACTGTTCAGTTCATTTATTAAAACAGGAATATTCAGAGCAACACCGTTTCCGATAATGCTTGTTGTGTGGCTGTAAAACACACCGGATGGAAGTGTATGCAGTGCAAATTTGCCATAATTATTTACAATCGTATGACCTGCGTTCGCTCCTCCCTGAAATCTTACGATGATATCAGCTTTTTCAGCCAGCATATCGGTAATCTTACCTTTTCCTTCATCGCCCCAGTTTGCTCCTACGATAGCCTGTACCATATGTTTCTCCTCCTGTGATAACCATCATACCGCATAGCGGTTTTCTATATTTGTCTGGGACTGATCGCGTCCCGTATTTCCGAATCGTTGTTTTAACCAGTCCTTACCCAGTATACTACAAGCGGTATCATTCAGTCAACACGCAAAACGAATTCTCTATAAGTACTGATTGATATAATTATAAAGATTCCAGTAAGTCGCACTGTCATAATGCAGTCCGTCCGCCGTATTAAAACCTGTTGTCTGAAGATACTGATAAGTATCTATAAAAAAGTTCGGAAATGCTGTCTGTATCTTCTGATTGAATGCTTTGATCTTTACCGGTTTCGCATAACCTTTGTAAAGTTTTTTATTAACCGGATTCACTGCCATAATACGAATTTTTGCTTTCGGATAGGCAGCGATCAGCATCTGATAAGATGCAATATACTGGTCTATGCTGGAAAGATCATTGATTCCATGATTGAAAATCACAGTCGCATCCGGATTTCTTTGCAGCAACTCATTCAACTTCGGAAGTGCCTTTTCGCTGTACCACTCATACCCGGATCCGACTTTTGCCAGATAATACTCCGTCAGTACATTTGCCTGTACAATTCTCTGCTGCAGCAAATTATCATAAGAAATGGCTCCCAGTGCCGCACCTAAACCAACGGTTCTGGAGTCTCCCACAAAAATATGCACCTCCCCGACATCTCCCTTCAGGGATCCTTCTGCCGCACCGGTACCGTCTGTATTTTCTGTAATTTCAGTCGCTTCTCCTGTTGCCGGATCCAGCCGGTATTTCCCAACTGTCTTTCCTTTCTGAAGCACACCTTTTTTGTTAAAATAATAAAGATGCTTTCCAATTGTTTCAAATCCGGTCACTCTTGCTCCCGTTTTTTTTGAAAAATAATACCGTTTGCCCGCTATGGTCTTCCAGCCTTTACAGAGCATTCCCTTTTTCTTTCCGCCGGTACGAAGATAATACCAGGATTTTTTATACTGTCTCCAGCCTGTCTGCATATATCCATATTTATCAAAATAAAAAACGTTACTTTTTATCTTCTTCCAGGTTTTCTTCGGATATGTACCATCCTGATACATATATCTCCAGCCACCCCATGTTTTTACAAAGCTTCCGTTTTCGGCAGTCTGTACCTTCTGAAGCAGCGGATATCCAGATGCTGCTCTGGCTTCTTTTCCCTGAATCCCTCCCAACATACAAAGACATAATATCGTCACAACAATCTGCAGGTATCTTTCTTTTATTTTTGCAATCATAGTCTCCTCCTTGCATCTGTTGACAGAACCTTTTTTATTTTAACATATATTACAAACTTTTACAAGAGTGTTACATTTTCTTTTTATCTAAATTCTGTGTACCGCAGATCTGATGTAGCGCAAAAACTCTATACAAAAAAACAGGAAGCTTCTTTTTTCGAATACTTCCTGTTTTCGGACATTCTATTTTTCTTTCTGGATCAGATAATATGGTACGGTCACAAACAGAACCCCGCCCAGTATATTACCGGCTGTAACGATCAGAAGATTGTAAAGCACACCCCCGATCGTGATCGCTGTTCCCGGATCTAACAGACCGATCGTGAAGAAAGTCATGTTAGCAACGCTGTGCTCATATCCGCTGGTAACAAAGGTCATCACACCCAGGATCGCTATCATGATCTTGCCAGTCTCTGTTTTCATTTTGATGCTGCACCATACCGCAAGACATACACAGATGTTACAGAGGATCGCTTTTGCAAAAAGCTCCATCGGAGCTGCGGAGACTTTCGCCACTGCCGCACTTCTCAAGAACGTTCCGACTTCCTGTCCGTTCATCAGTCCGGTCATCATAAAGATTCCGGCAGTCACAACAGAACCGAGCAGATTTCCCAGATAGCAGACGATCCACACTTTGATCGTTTTCCCCCAGGAAACTTCTCCTTTTATAGATGCTGCACTCATTGTAAAATTGTTTCCGGTAAACAATTCCGCACCTGCCATAAACACAAAATTTAATCCTACCGCAAAGATAAGTCCGTTCAGCAGTTTCGTTGCCGGACTTCCCGCTGCACTGAAATATCCTCCCACAACGCCCATCAGCACACAGCCTAGTCCGACAAACATTCCCGCCAGGAAAGCTGCTGCCACATAGCCCACTGGATTCTTCTCCAGCAGATCCACCTTTTTCTTTGCCGCACCGCATACTGTCTGATACTCTTCATGAAACATAAAATGCACCTCACTTTTTATTTTTGCATTATCGCTTAGAGAATGCCAGAGTCAAAAGGCTGGTATACCCATTGAACCCTGGCATCTGCTTGCAGGGAATCTTTCATCCCCCATCTTATAAAATGCATATAATCTTTTAATTCTTTTAATTCAAATCAGAACAGTCCGGAAATCTTTCCTGTCTCGTCTACATCGATTCTTTCAGCAGCCGGAACTTTCGGCAGTCCAGGCATAGTCATGATATCACCTGTCAGTGCAACGATGAAACCTGCACCAGCTGAAATCTTCAGGTTACGAACGGTGATCTCGAAGTCTTTCGGAGCACCCAGTTTTGTCTGGTCATCTGTTAAGCTGTACTGTGTTTTTGCCATACAGATCGGGCAGTTTCCAAATCCCATGTCCTGGAGCTGTTTTGCCTGTTTCTTTGCGTTTGCTGTCAGGACAACTCTGCTGCCACCGTAGATCTTCTGAACGATTGCATTCAGTTTATCTTCGATAGAGCCTTCCAGTTCGTATGCATAAGTAAAGTCGTTTGGCTGCTCACACAGACGGATCACTTCTTCTGCCAGAGCTACGCCGCCTTCGCCGCCTTTTGCCCACACTTCAGACAGAACAACATTTACGCCCAGTTCTTTACATTTTGCTTCAACCAGTTTCAGTTCTGCTTCTGTATCGGTAGGGAATGCATTGATTGCAACTACGCAAGGCAGTTTGTATACATTTGTGATATTGCTTACATGTTTCAGCAGGTTTGGCATACCTTTTTCCAGGGCTTCCAGATTTTCATTGTTCAGATCTGCTTTTGCAACGCCGCCGTTGTATTTCAGTGCACGAACGGTTGCTACGATAACAACTGCGTTTGGTTTCAGACCTGCCATACGGCATTTGATATCCAGGAATTTCTCAGCACCCAAATCAGCACCGAATCCTGCTTCCGTGATGGTGTAATCAGCCAGTTTCAGACACATCTTGGTTGCTGTTACAGAGTTACATCCGTGTGCAATGTTTGCGAACGGACCGCCGTGTACGATTGCCGGTGTTTTCTCCAGTGTCTGTACCAGATTTGGTTTCAGGGCATCTTTCAGAAGTGCTGCCATAGCACCCTGTGCATTCAGGTCGCCTGCGGTAACCGGTTTCTGCTCCGCGATCTTTCCATATGTATAACCGATAATGATTTTGGACAGTCTTTCTTTCAGGTCTGTGATGTCACGGGCCAGACACAGAACTGCCATGATTTCAGAAGCAACGGTGATGTCATAACCATCTTCTCTTGGCATTCCGTTTGTCTTTCCGCCAAGTCCGTCTACCACATTTCTCAGTTGACGGTCATTCATATCTACACATCTCTTCCATGTGATCTTTCTCGGGTCAATGTTCAGTGCATTGCCCTGGAAGATATGGTTGTCGATCATGGCTGCCAGCAGGTTATTTGCTGCACCGATCGCATGGAAGTCACCTGTGAAGTGAAGATTGATATCTTCCATCGGAACTACCTGAGCGTATCCGCCGCCGGCTGCTCCGCCTTTTACGCCGAATACAGGTCCAAGGGACGGCTCACGAAGTGCTACCATAACTTTTTTGCCGATCTTGCTCATTCCATCTGCCAGACCTACAGATGTTGTGGTTTTTCCTTCTCCTGCCGGAGTCGGGTTGATTGCGGTAACCAGAATCAGTTTGCCGTCTTCGCCTTCTTTTTCTCTTAACAGGTTGTAGTCGATCTTTGCTTTATAATTGCCGTACTGTTCCAGATATTTACGGTCAATACCTGCTTTGTCTGCAATTTCTGTGATTGGAGCCATCGTTGTCTCCTGTGCAATTTCAATGTCTGATTTGAATCCCATGATATTAGTTACTCCTTTCTTTTAACCGCTTTTTGCGGTAATTAGCTGTTTTTGAGCAAAAAAATGCCGCACAAAAGTATAGGACACCATGTCCCGAATCTTCGTGCAGTAGCGGAAGCGACACCATAACGCGGTAAAACCTTCGTTCGCCGGAAGCCTCCCCCTCCAACGACACTTTACGTACGACATCTACTCTACTCATATGCAAAGCTTCTGAAAATCCAAAAAGAATCAAAGCCTTTTTTGTATATATTCACTATATCTCACCTGTCTGAAAATGTCAAGTAGGAGAACAGAAAAATTGTTGACATTTCACACGACAGAAACAGATATGACATGCGGCCAGTGAGACTCGAACTCACACGGTTGCCCACTGGCACCTAAAACCAGCGCGTCTGCCAATTCCGCCATGACCGCGTACTTTTTTATTATATAAAAGCAGACACACCCTGTCAAGTGTGCCTGCCCGAAAAATCTGAAAACTTACCTTACCATTTCCATTTCTTTCTATTTTCTTTACTGTTCTGAGATCACATCCGGCTTTTTCACCGTTTCATCCGGGGTAAAAGAGTCTGCGATGCCTTCTGTCACAGATACCGTTCCATCTTCTTCCACCAGGATTGCATCAAATTCTTCCTTATGTGCTCTCCAGTATGCAACTGCTTTTTCTTTCCCCATCACAAAAAGAGAGGTAGACAATCCATCTGCCAGCGTCCCGTCTGCACTGACGATCGTCACAGAAGTCAGTCCGCTGTCCGCCGGATACCCCGTTTTCGGATCAAGAATATGCTGATAGGTCTTTCCGTCCTGTTCAAAATAACGTTCATATCCGCCAGAAGTGATCACTGCCTGATCCTGTGTTTCCAAAACGCCAAGGTAACTATCTGTGTCCTCCGGATTTTGTACGGCAACACGCCATTTTGTCCCATCTGTTTTGGTGCCAAGCACCTGTACATTTCCACCAAGGCTCACCATGCCGCTTTTGATGCCATGTTCACGGAAAATATCCATAATCCTTCCGGATGTATAGCCTTTTGCAATTCCGCCAAAATCAATCTCCATCCCTTTCCGTCCGAATGTAACGGTACGACTGGCTTCATCAAAAACAATCTTCGAAGAATCTGCCAGAGGCAGGAGTTTCTTAAGTGTTGTCTTATCCGGGACTTTATAATTGCCATCCGTAAATCCCCATGCCTGCATCAGCGGATAAATACCGATCTCAAAACATCCATCCGTGCTTTTCCAGATCTCCAGTGAACGTTCCAGAAGGTATGCACTATCTTCGGAAACTTCCCCGCTGCCATTCTGGTTGATCTTGTAGATCTCGCTGCTCGTTTCACCGGTTGATAAGAGTGCATCCAGACGTTCAATCTCAGAAACAGCATCTGATACCGCATTCTGTGCATCCTGCCCATACGCAGTCACGGTCATATACGTGTCCATTGCGAAAATATCCTGACTTGCTGTTTCTGTCTGATTTTCCGTATCCTGCACATCCTGTGTATTCTCTTTGCCGCATCCTGCCAGAAGCAGCATACAACTTATGCACAATATGATAAATCCGGTGATCTGTTTCTTCATGTTTGCCTGATCCTTCCTCCATTTGTTAAAGCAAATATCTGTTAGCCTGCTCTAGTGTTCGTTATCCTATCATCACTGCTTTTTTTCTGTCAATGTTTTTTCTTCTTATTTATGAATTTTTCTCAAGAAGAAAAGCACCGACTTTCATCGATGCTTTTTATTTCTTTTCTCAGTCTACGTATACAACGGCTGATGTATCACAGTAATTATCCTGATAAACACAGTAAATCTGATAGCTGCCTTTTTCCATGCCGCAAAGTGGGATTGGAATATTTTCCATATGCTGCAGGTATTGTTCTTCCCGCAGTTTTAAAAAGGAGAGATCATATACATACGTTGCATTTTCCCCTTTGAAAATAATCTGTGATACCTGACGGTTCTGCATTTCCGTGAACAGAACATCTGAGATCCGCCGGAAACCAACGACATTCTGCAAAGTCTGCTGTGGTTCTTCCACCGTTTTATTTATCTTCACAGGTGTACGCAGCGTACCTTTGATATAATGTTCCGGCTTCTCCATTTGAAGCGACATTGCCGTATAATCCGGATGCATCTCATGCGCCCGGTAAAACGTGGTATTGATATGATACTGATTGATCAGTTCTCCGCTCTCATAATCAAATTCATACGTCATACCGCGTTTTTTTCCGTCCTCTTTTGTCGTTCCGCACATACCGAAAATATGTCCGCTTTCTGCATCATAAATAGTATTGGAGGTCACATTAGCTCTTATCACCGGCAGTTTCTTCAGAAGGGAAACTGTTTTTTCCGCTTCATTTACCGCATATACCGTTACATAAGAATCCGGTGCATCGTCATAATACTTTCCATCCCCGTCATGCGGAGTATGGTTGTCAAACATGGTGATCTCCACCGTATCCGGATTCCCATCGAGATCCTCATCAATCTGATAGACGGTATGTTGCCGGTAATGCCACATAAAATCCTCATCCGGTGTCAGCAAATATTTTTCGTATTTTGTTCCCTCCCAGACTTTGGGATCCCCCAGGATCCAGACAATCTCATGTGTTGTCCAGTTTACTTTTACTGCGGAGTTCAGATTTCTCGGACTGAGCAGTACAGTATCTTCCTCTGCCTGATAAGATACGGTATTCAGATGCGCCCAGTCGATCATATCCTGCGTATAACTGTTTCCGAAAAGCTCCGTCATCTTCAGACTGTTTACAAGTTCGCCTGTTTCTCTGTCAAACTCGATCACTTCGTCATCGACATGTTCTTCGAGCGTTCCGGTCAGGATCAGAAGATTTCCTCCGGCTTCTTTTTCAATGACCTCATGATGTGTACCATTTGGTACAAAATACATCTGTTCGGCACGGCCAAGATAATCCATCTCATACAGGATCGTAGAAAAGGATTTGGTTACGGACGGTACATATCCGTCATTATCCTCCATAATAAATTTTCCATCCGAAAGTTCAAATACACCGTAACTTGCTGTTTTCCGGTTCAGATACCAGCGAATATCGCCGTTGACATCATAGGCATACGGATAATACGTCCTCTGTCCGGAAACAACGGTCAGCCCGTAGGCAGAAGTGCCGGAAGTGCTGACAACCGATACCATATCATCCATTTCTTCCGGAAGTCCGTCTGTCTGCATTTCCAGTTCTGTTTCCTGTACTGTTTTTCCTTCGTCATCAAGCAGCTCCAGTCTGACCTTGTTGTTCGTTTTCGGGTACAGGCCGATCAGCGGAACTCGATGGCTGGATGTCTTTGCCGTGATTCCGGTGACATCTGCTTCCTTTGTTTTTCCTTCTACCGTCACGCGGACCTGATACGCTTCCTTCGTCTGAAAAACGATCACACCTGTCAGCGGTGAGATCTGATACGGATCCAGGATCACTTCCGGTTCTTCAAAAGAATATGCCCCGGACTCGACTTCCGCTGTGATCTGCTGATCGATCTGATACGTCGTGCTGACAAGGCTGTCTTCATTTGAAATACCGGAACTTTCCCCGTTATCCGTACCGTCCTCCATCTGAAACGAATCCAGGTCTTCCATACTGCTCTTTACCCTGACTTTCGTCCCATAATACCCATATACTTCCCCCTTAAAAGGAATCTGCAGATCCAGCATCCTGTAAACAGTGTTGCGAATGCCGATCCTTTTCCAGTATCCAAGACATGCCGCCAGGATCACCAGACATACACTTACCATAATAATCCATCGTTTTTTTGTTCGCATAACATGGTTCCTTTCTTCTGTCCTTCTTTCGCCTGTGCATTATAAAAAAGAATTGTGAGGATATTTTGAATGTTTTTTGTTTTTTGCAACAAAAAAAGATACATCAGAAATGTATCTTTTCATGAGACATCGGGGATTCGAACCCCGGACAACTTGATTAAAAGTCAAGTGCTCTA
>URUU01000059.1 GCA_900551235.1 uncultured Lachnospiraceae bacterium | reverse complement strand
TGAGCCGCAAGGCGGCGAGTTTTCGCGAATGGCGGATAACAAACGCTCGAACCGAGCAGAAAACGCAGGGGGTCAGAAGATTTTCTTGCTGAAGGTTCTGGCGTTCTGATTCATGTTACTTCCATTTTGTTTTCGGATTCCTTTGCACAGTCTAAAACCACCGTAAATTTTTATTTGTGACAGTTTCACTTTGCATCATAATACCATAGACAAATTGGAAACTCAAGTGTATCATAAGGGGGCGGCTGTTGCAGGCGGCACAAAGCTGACTGTGAATACTCCACATGTGGCATCGGGTATTGGCATCAGAAATTTTGAATATCATGGAGGAACATATGAATATAAATCAACGTCTTGCGGAGGAATTAAAGATTGAGTTATGGCAGGCAGTGGCTGCTGTCAAACTGATCGATGAGGGAAACACAATTCCGTTTATTTCGCGTTATCGTAAGGAAGCAACAGGTTCACTGAATGACGAGGTTCTGCGAAAACTTTCGGAACGTCTGACTTATCTGCGTAATCTGGAAGACAAAAAGAAGCAGGTACTGGCATCGATCGAGGAACAGGGTAAGATGACGGATGAGCTGAGAGAAAAAATCCAGGCGGCAGAAACGCTGGTTGTTGTCGAGGATTTGTATCGCCCGTACCGCCCAAAGAGAAGAACGAGAGCTACGATTGCAAAGGAAAAAGGTCTGGAACCCCTGGCAAACACGATTCTGCTGCAGATGACAAAGAAAACACTGGAAGAGGAAGCAAGTGCGTATGTTGATCCGGAAAAAGAAGTAAATACCTGGCAGGAAGCTCTGCAGGGAGCGGGCGATATTCTGGCGGAGACGATTTCGGATGATGCAAATTACCGTATCCGCATCCGCAGCCTGACACAGAAAGAGGGCAAAATTGTAACAGAAGCAAAGGATGAGAAAGCAGCTTCTGTTTATGAAATGTATTATCAGTATGAGGAGCCGGTTGCAAAGATGGCAGGTTACCGTGTGCTGGCGGTCAACCGCGGCGAAAAGGAAAAATTCCTGACTGTAAAATTAGAAGCTCCGGAAGATCGGATTCTGGGTTATTTAAGAAAACAGATCATTGTGCGTGAAAATCCGCAGACTTCGGGATTTCTGGAAAAAGTGATCGAGGATGGCTATCGAAGACTGATCGCCCCGGCAGTAGAACGTGAGATCCGCAATGCACTGACAGAACAGGCGGAAGACGCTGCAATCCAGGTTTTTGGCAAGAATCTGGAGCAGCTTCTGATGCAGCCGCCGATTGCCGGGCAGGTTGTACTTGGCTGGGATCCGGCGTTCCGTACCGGCTGTAAGCTGGCTGTTGTTGATGAGACTGGAAAAGTGCTGGATACGACTGTCATTTACCCGACGGCACCGACCAATGAAAAGAAGATCCAGGCGGCAAAAGAAAAATTAAAAGAATGGATCCGCAAGTATCACATCACCCTCTTTTCTGTTGGAAATGGAACCGCGTCCAGAGAATCCGAGCAGGTGATCGTAGAACTTTTCCATGAGATTCCGGAAAAAGTACAGTATGTGATCGTAAATGAAGCCGGTGCTTCTGTTTATTCTGCGAGCAAGCTGGCAACAGAAGAATTTCCGAATTTTGACGTAGGTCAGAGAAGTGCAGCGTCTATTGCCAGAAGAATCCAGGATCCGCTGGCAGAGCTGGTAAAAATTGAGCCGAAATCCATCGGAGTCGGACAGTATCAGCATGACATGAACCAGAAAAAACTGGGTGAAGCACTGGAGGGAGTCGTAGAAGACTGCGTAAACCGTGTCGGTGTAAATTTAAATACCGCATCCGCATCCCTGCTTGCTTATGTTTCCGGTATTTCCAAAGTGATCGCGAAAAATATCGTTGCATACCGTGAAGAAAACGGCAGCTTCCAGAACAGAAAAGAACTTTTAAAAGTTACAAAATTAGGACCGAAGGCCTTTGAACAGTGTGCCGGATTCTTAAGGATCCGCGGCGGAGAGAATCCGCTGGACTGCACCAGTGTGCATCCGGAGAGCTATGCGGCAGCAGGTAAACTTTTAGAACGTCTCGGTTATACAAAAGAAGACATCACAGATGGCAATTTAAGCGGAATTTCCAGAAAGATCAGAGATTACAGAAAAATGGCAGAAGAGCTGGAAATCGGCGAACCGACGCTGCGTGACATTACGGAAGAACTGGAAAAACCGGGCCGTGATCCGCGGGATGAAATGCCCAAACCAATCCTTCGAAGCGATGTCCTTGCGATGGAAGACTTAAAAGAAGGAATGGTACTTAAAGGAACCGTTCGAAACGTCATTGATTTTGGAGCATTTGTAGATATCGGTGTACATCAGGACGGCCTGGTACACATCTCTGAAATGAGCAGCAAAAAATTTGTGAAACATCCGCTGGATGTCGTAAAAGTAGGCGATATTATTGATGTGAAAGTTATTGGTATCGACCTGAAAAAAAAGAGGATTTCCCTGTCCATGAAACTGTAAAAGTTTTCAGGAAATGATTGACAAAAGAAGAAATTATCTTATAATCATAGATAGCAGAAATCTTCGGGGCGGGGCGTAATTCCCCACCGGCGGTATAGTCCGCGACCCGCGTAAGCGGCTGATATGGTGAAATTCCATGACCGACAGTTAAAGTCTGGATGAGAGAAGAACATACGATGGTATATCATATGCCCTGAGTCTGTAGTTCAGATTCAGGGCTTTTTATCTTACTTGGAAAAAGTTCCTATTAAGACAAAACACATCGTATCAAACGAAGATCTTCCTGTGAATCAAATTCAAAAAGGAGAGATGGACGTATGAACAGTTCAGGAACAAATGCAGTAAACAACACTGCGGAAAGAAGCAACTTAAGAAATTTGGTACAGATCGGTATGTTAGGGGCGGTTTCCGTCGTTCTGATGATGTTTGAAATGCCGCTTTTCTTTGCACCTTCTTTCTATAAGATTGACTTAAGCGAGATTCCGGTTCTGATCGGTACTTTTGCAATGGGACCGGTTGCCGGTATGTTTATCGAACTGATCAAAGTTGTGCTGCATATGCTTTTTAAAGGCTCATCGACTGCAGGTGTCGGAGATTTTGCAAACTTTCTGGTCGGCTGTGCCATGATCGTACCGGCAGGTTTGATCTACCAGAAAAAGAAAAGCAAAAAAAGTGCAGTGGTCGGAATGATCATTGGTACGCTGTTTATGGCATTTATCGGATGCTTCTTAAATGCTTTTGTGCTGCTTCCGGCATACGGAAAGGCATTTGGTATGCCGGTCGATGCACTGGTTGCCATGGGAACGGCAGTGAATCCGGCAATCGACAGCCTGCTCACTTTTGTTGTTCTGGCAGTAGCACCATTCAACCTGTTAAAAGGACTGATCGTCGGTGTGATCACCTTCCTGCTTTATAAGCATGTAAGCCCGATCCTTCACGGAACACAGTTTTAGTACAGAAAAAGTGAATATCGTATAACTCAAAACGAATACCACGTAACAGGAGGAAAGCTTGTACTTTTCAAAGTTACGTGGTATTCTTCTTTCACGGGCCGGAAAATAAATGGAAATACAGGCATTATCATAAGGGAAAGGTGGCAAACAATGTCAAAAATACGGAAGATCAATAAACAGACAGAAAACAGATTTTTAAATTTGTATGATCTGGAAGCGGAAGACCGGGTGGGAGGCGATATACACTATTATGTTTCATCCAGAGCGAAAACACCGGATGATCTGAAAATAAATACAAGAAACGAAAAGCCGGACGGCGTGATCATTTACAGTCTTTACGGAGAAAAAAAAGACAAAGTTGTGCTGGTACGCCAGTACCGATATCCGCTTGATGATTATGTTTATGAACTGCCTTCCGGGCTGGTAGATCCGGGAGAAACTTACAGACAGGCGGGTATCCGTGAAATGAAGGAAGAGACCGGGCTTGATTTTTCACCGCTGATGCCGGATCCGCTCTACGAAAGACCGTTTTTCACCAGCGTCGGCATGACAGATGAATCCTGTGCCACAGTTTATGGTTATGCAAGTGGACAGATCAGCCGGAAAGGGCTGGAAGATACGGAAGATCTGGAAGTTGTGCTGGCAGACAGAGCAGAAGTACACCGTATTCTGAAAGAGGAGCGGGTGGCGATCATGTGTGCGTATATGCTGATGCATTTCCTGAAGGAAGACGAACCTTTCGGCTTTTTGCAGTTGTAAGCAAAAAACTGGTATGTTATAATTAAAAGCTAAGGTCAGAGAGATTCTGACTTTTATATCAGATGTGAGAGAAATCTCCCCACTGTATGCAGCGTGCGGAAGGCTTGCACCGGTGGCAAAATTCAACCAGAAAATTTCAAATACAACAGGAGGAAAATGTGGAAGCAAAAGTTGAAGTAAAAATGACACCGAAGATCATGTACGATTTCATGATGTATCATACCTACCGGAGTTTCAGCGGTATTTTTGGTATCATCCTCGGAATTGCGGCATTTGTGATGTTTGGCATGACACTCGGCAAAACGGAACTGTCTTACAGCATGGTATACTGTCTGTTCGGTGTGTGGTTTATCGTTTATCTTCCGGTCAGTCTTTATACAAAATCAAAAAGGCAGGTAGAAAAAAGCGAAGTATTTAAAAATCCGGTTACTTACATTTTAAATGACGAAGGGATCGAGATCGTACAGGGAGAAGAAAAGGCACAGTGCGGTTGGGATAATATCCTGAAAGTATGCCGCAGCAAAAAAAATGTGCTGATCTACTCCGGGAAAAGAAATGCGTTTGTTCTACCGAAAGAAGCAATCGGGGAACAGTACGATACGCTTGTAACTTTAGTGCAAAAAAATATGCCCAAAAAGAAAGTGAAATTATGATTACAGAGACAAACAGCGAAAAAGAAACATTTGAACTTGGAAAGAAAATCGGTGAAAATGCAAAGTCAGGTCAGATCTATACACTGACAGGAGATCTTGGCGTCGGCAAAACCGTTTTTACACAGGGACTTGCAGCAGGACTTGGCATCACGGAGCCGGTAAACAGCCCGACCTTTACAATCGTGCAGATGTACGAAGATGGCCGACTGCCATTTTATCATTTTGATGTGTATCGCATCGGTGATATCGAAGAGATGGAAGAGATTGGTTACGAAGACTGCTTTTACGGTGAGGGCGTATGTCTGATCGAGTGGGCAGACCTGATCCAGGAGATTCTGCCGCCGAATGTGATTGCCATCGAAATCGAGAAAAATCTGGAAAAAGGCTTTGACTACCGCAAGATCACGATTTCAGATCCGGAGGAAAACAAAGCACAGCTTTAGGAGGAGAACATGAAAGTTTTGGGAATAGACAGTTCGGGTATGGTTGCATCGGTTGCTGTTGTGGAAGATGATATTTTACTTGCGGAGTACACGGTAAATTATAAAAAGACACATTCGCAGACCCTGCTTTCGATGCTGAGTGAGATTGGAGACATGATCAGCTTGGATTTAAACAGCCTGGATGCGATCGCGGTCGCTGCCGGACCAGGATCTTTTACCGGTCTTCGCATTGGTTCTGCCACAGCAAAAGGTCTGGGGCTGGCACTTGACAAACCGATCATACCGGTTCCGACCGTAGACGGACTGGCGTATGATCTGTGGGGGACGGACAAAATTGTATGCCCGCTTATGGATGCGCGAAGAAATCAGGTCTACACCGGTATTTATGAATTCGGTGATGGAAAACTGCAGATTCTGGAAAAACAGATGGCAGTTGCCATCACCGAGATTGCAGAAAAGCTCAATGTGCTGGGAAGAGAAGTGATTTTTCTTGGCGACGGCGTTCCGGTTTATCGTGAAATGCTGGCAGAGGTGATGAAAGTTCCATATTCTTTTGCCCCGGCACATATGAACAGACAGCGGGCATCTGCCGTTGCAGTCCTCGGAGCACAGTATTATGCACAGGGACGCATGGAAAGTGCCATGGAACATAAACCGGATTATCTGCGTCTTTCTCAGGCAGAGAGAGAGCGAAAAGAAAGGGAAGAACAGAACCGTGCTTGAAATACGTGCGATGCAGGCAGAAGATCTGGAGGCAGTTGCAAAAACAGAAAGTCAGATTTTTTCCCAGCCATGGAGTCAAAAAGGATTTGAAGATGCACTGCAGCAGGAAGAGACGATCTATCTGGTTGCTTATGAAAAAGAGACACTGGCAGGATACTGCGGACTTTTGCAGTCTTTTGACGAGGCTGATATTACAAATGTAGCAGTTGCAGAAAAATTTCGCGGCAAAGGGGTTGCTGCCGAACTGCTGGAACAGTTGTTTTTACGTGGATATGAACGCGGGATCGAAAATTTCACACTGGAAGTGAGAGTCGGAAATGCAGCCGCGATCCATTTATACGAAAAGTTGGGATTTGAGCGTTCAGGCATCCGGCCGAATTTTTACGAAAAGCCAAAAGAAGATGCACTGATCATGTGGAAATACGGAAACCACTAGGATTCCTCTAATTTCCACTGTACGAAAGGAATCCTTTTCGTTATACTGTTGCTGTCGCAGAGAAAATCACAAGAAGCATACAAAAGGGGTATCACCAGGGGAGGATACAATGAGAAAAGAGAACAGGATTTACTGTAACAGCTGCGGAAAAAGAATTGTGGATACGATTGGAAGAAACATGGAAGAATACATTCATGTGGAAAAAATCTGGGGTTATCCTTCCCCAAAGGACGGGGAAGGTCACAGTTTTGATCTGTGTGAAGCATGTTATGATAAAATAACAGCAGCCTTTCTTCTGAAACCGGAGGTAAAAGAAGAAACAGAACTGTTGTAGAATGAGAAAAACGAAAGAAAAGAGACTGAAGAAAGAGTAAGGGAAAAAGAATGCTTGATGTTTGTTTGCTTGGATGCGGCGGCATGATGCCGCTTCCGAGACGGTGGCTGACAGCGCTGATGCTGCGATACAATGGAAGCAGCATTTTAATTGACTGCGGCGAAGGAACGCAGATTGCGATCAAGGAAAAGGGATGGAGCTTCAAACCGATCGACGTAATCTGTTTTACACATTATCATGGAGATCATATCAGCGGGCTTCCGGGCCTGCTTTTGTCGATGGGAAATGCAGAACGCCATGAACCTCTGACTTTGATCGGACCGAAAGGGTTGGAACGTGTGGTAAATGCACTTCGGACAATCGCGCCGGAGCTGCCTTTTGAAATATATTACAAAGAAATTCAGGGAGCAGAAGAAACTTTTGAGATGGACGGTTATCGAATTCGTGCATTCCGTGTAAACCACAATGTGCTTTGTTATGGATATACTATGGAGATTGAGCGTGCAGGGAAATTTGATGTAGAGCGGGCAAAAGCGGCAAATATTCCGCTGCGCTGCTGGAATCTGCTTCAGAAAGGGAATGTTGTCGAATTTGAAGGTGTGCGTTATACGCCGGACATGGTACTTGGAGAGGCGAGAAAAGGGATTAAACTGACCTACACGACCGACACCAGACCGACCAGATCCATTGTCGAAAATGCCAGGAATTCAGATCTGTTTATCTGTGAAGGAATGTATGGCGAGGACGATAAAAAGGTCAAGGCACTGGAACATAAACATATGATGTTCAAAGAAGCGGCAACCCTTGCGTCGGAGGCAGAAGTATCTGAGTTATGGCTGACGCATTACAGTCCGTCATTAGTGCGTCCGGAAGAATTTATGGACGGTGTGCGTGCCATTTTCCCGCATGCTTATCCGGGAAAAGACGGGAAAAGCACCGTACTGTCTTTTGCAGAGGAATGACGGTCAGATGGAAAAGAACAGCCCGGCAGATCATAAGTCCGGGTCTGACATAAAGGAAGGATAGATACGAGATGGAAGAAAAGAAAGATGTACTGATTCTGGGAATCGAAAGTTCCTGCGATGAAACAGCAGCTTCCGTTGTGAAAAACGGAAGAACAGTTTTGTCCAATGTTATTTCCTCTCAGATTGAACTGCACAAACTTTACGGCGGCGTAGTGCCGGAAATTGCATCCAGAAAACATATCGAAAAGATCAATCAGGTCATTACAGAAGCTCTTGAGGAAGCAGACGTTACACTGGATGCTCTGGATGCGATTGCAGTAACCTACGGACCGGGACTGGTTGGAGCTTTGCTGGTAGGTGTAGCCGAAGCAAAAGCGATCAGTTATGCAAAAAATCTGCCTTTGGTAGGTGTGCATCATATCGAAGGTCATATTTCTGCAAACTATATCGAACATCAGGATCTGGAGCCTCCGTTTGCGTGCCTGGTCGTGTCCGGAGGGCATACGCATCTGGTTCTGGTGAAAGATTATGGAAAATACGAAATCCTCGGGCGTACCAGAGATGATGCAGCCGGAGAAGCTTTTGATAAAGTGGCACGTGCGATCGGACTTGGTTATCCGGGTGGTCCGAAGATCGATAAACTTGCAAAAGAAGGAAATCCGCTGGCGATTTCCTTCCCGAAAGCAAAAGTGGCAGATGCACCGTACGATTTCAGTTTCAGTGGTCTGAAGTCAGCAGTCCTGAATTATCTGAATGGATGTAAAATGAAAAATCAGCCGATTGTGGAGGCAGATGTGGCAGCATCTTTCCAGAAAGCCGTTGTCGATGTTCTGGTAGAACATTCCATGTGGGCAGTTGATGAGTATGGATTCGATAAATTTGCCATCGCAGGGGGAGTTGCCTCCAATTCAGCACTTCGCATGGCAATGGAAGAAGCCTGTAGAAAGAAAGGCATCAGATTTTACCATCCGTCCCCGATTTTCTGTACGGACAATGCAGCGATGATCGGAGTGGCCGGATATTATGAATATATGGCGGGAACAAGATCCGGACTGGATCTGAATGCTGTTCCGAACCTGAAACTGGGGGAACGCTAAATGAAGAAAAAGCACACAGTGATCGTTCTGGCAGCAGGGAGCGGAAAAAGAATGCACAGTCAGGTACAGAAACAGTATATGGATTTGCTTGGAAAACCGGTGCTGTATTATGCACTCAGACAATTTGAAGAATGTGAATTTGTAGATGAAGTGATCCTTGTTACAAAAAAGGATGAGATTGCATACTGTAAAAAGCAGATAGTAGAACCATACCATTTTCAAAAGGTGAAGAATATTATAGAAGGAGGAGCAGAACGCTATCTTTCTGTATATAATGCCCTGAAAGCTGTCGGTGGATGCGATTATATCTATATTCATGACGGAGCAAGACCGTTTGTAAGCAGGGAAATGCTGCAGCGATTAAAAGAGGCAGTGTACATGTATGGCGCATGTGTGGCAGCAGTGCCTTCTAAGGATACACTGAAACTGGCAGATGAAGCATTGTTTGCAAAAGAAACATTAAAACGGAGCGAAGTCTGGAATATCCAGACTCCGCAGGTTTTTGTGTATGCAGATATTTTAAGTGCCTATGAGAAGCTGATGCAGGAGAATCATACAGAAATGGGTATCACTGATGATGCGATGGTACTGGAAAGGATGACAGATCATAAAGTGAAGCTGGTGGAAGGCTCTTATTATAATATAAAGATCACAACACCGGAGGATCTGGATATTGCTGAATTTTTTGCAAAAAAGTGCAATTTACAGGAAAGTTGAAAAAAACAAAAAAATATCAAAAAAAGTGTTGACAAAACGAAACTTGGATGATATTATTAGTTTCGCTGATTGCACTGGAGAGGTATCGAAGTGGTCATAACGAGGCGGTCTTGAAAACCGTTTGTCCGCA
>URUU01000058.1 GCA_900551235.1 uncultured Lachnospiraceae bacterium | reverse complement strand
GTCCGGTCAGTCCGCTGTCTCCGTGCGGTCCGCCGATTACGAAACGTCCGGTCGGATTTACGAAAAATTTGGTATTCTCATCTACCAGTTCTTTTGGCAGGATCACATCAAATACATGCTTTTTGATGTCTTCGTGGATCTGCTCCTGTGTTATATCCGGATCGTGCTGAGTGGACAGAACGACTGCATCCAGTCTTGCCGGTTTTCCGTTTTCATCATATTCTACAGTAACCTGTGTTTTTCCATCCGGTCTTAAGTAAGACAATGTTCCGTCTTTGCGGATCTTTGTCAGTTGGCGTGCCAGCTTGTGTGCCAGTGCGATTGGATACGGCATGTATTCTTCGGTCTCGTTTGTTGCAAAACCAAACATCATACCCTGGTCACCTGCACCGATTGCTTCGATCTGGTCATCCGTCATCTTGTGTTCTTTTGCTTCCAGTGCTTTGTCTACGCCCATAGCGATATCGCCGGACTGCTCATCAATGGCTGTGATCACACCGCAGGTGTCAGCGTCAAAACCGTACTTTCCTCTTGTGTATCCGATTTCACGAACCGTATCTCTTACGATTTTCTGGATATCAACATATGCTTTTGTGGTGATCTCACCCATAACCAGTACCATACCGGTTGTTGTTGCTGTCTCGCATGCTACACGGCTCATCGGATCCTGTTCAAGCAATGCATCCAGAATCGCATCAGAAATCGCGTCGCACATTTTATCCGGATGTCCTTCAGTTACGGACTCAGATGTAAATAATAATTTCTCCATTTGTCTCTCCTTTTGTTTTTCTTAAAACGTTTTATAGTTCCTTGTGATGTGGAAACCACATGTTTTCTTTTTATAATCCCACAGAATAATTTTCTGCGGAACGAAAAAAGGTCCACAAAAAGCGGACCTCTTATTCCAATGATAAGTTTAATCCTCTTATTGTTCGAATACTCGCTCAGGTTGGCACCTTCCTTTAAGGGGTTGCCGTGACTTCACAGATCCTATGTATCTCCATCACTCTGAATAAGAGAAGCTATTTAGTTTTCAACCAACTCTTAATTTAAATTTCTGAATCTCTTTTTCGGTAGTAACTCGCTCGATCTCAGCACCAAGGCTGCGAAGCTTGTCCTCAAAACACTCATATCCTCTCTGGATATAAACGATATCATCCACCACCGTAATGCCTTCCGATGCCAGTCCTGCAATTACAAGCGCAGCACCTGCTCGCAGATCCGGTGCACTGACTCTGGCCCCGGTAAATCCTTCTGTTCCGTAAATGATCGCAGAATTCCCTTCTACTTTGATCGTAGCACCCATACGTGCCAGCTCATCTACATATTTGAAACGATTTTCAAAAATACTCTCTGTCACAATACTGGTACCCTGTGCAAGAGCAAGTGCCACAACAATCTGTGGCTGCATATCCGTCGGATACCCCGGATACGGTAAAGTCTTTACATTGGTGCTTCTCAGGCGCCTGGATGCTACCACACGCACAGCATCATCAAATTCTTCGACTTCACATCCAATCTCAACCAGCTTCGCGGTTGTCGCTTCCAGATGTTTGGGGATGACATTTTTGACCATGACATCACCTCTGGTCGCTGCTGCTGCAAACATAAAAGTTCCAGCTTCAATCTGATCCGGAATAATCGAATACTCCGTTCTGTGAAGCTTCTGTACGCCTCGGATACGGATCACATCCGTACCGGCTCCTTTGATATTTGCCCCCATGCTGTTCAGGAAGTTTGCCACATCAACTACGTGCGGCTCACGCGCAGAATTTTCAATGATCGTATAACCTTCTGCCATAGATGCTGCCATCATGATATTGATCGTAGCACCTACCGAAACCATATCTAAATAAATATGGGTTCCTTTTAATTTCTCTGCTTCCGCTATGATCGATCCATGACGGATGCTGACACTCGCTCCAAGTGCCTTAAATCCCTTCAGGTGAAGGTCGATCGGTCTGCTGCCGATGTTGCATCCACCCGGAAGCGGCACTTCTGCTCTTTTATATTTCCCAAGAAGTGCTCCCAGTAAATAATAGGAAGCTCTGATTTTCTTTATAAATTCGTAATCTACACTGACCTGACCGATCATAGAACCATTGATCGCTACTTTATGGCGGCTGATCCTGTCTACTCTTGCACCGATCACACTGATTGCTTCAAGCAGAACGTTGATATCCTGTACATCTGGAAGATTTTCTATTACCACGGTCTCATCTGTCATAATAGCAGCAGCCAAAATACCAAGTGCCGCATTTTTTGCTCCACCGATCTCAACTTCCCCTACCAGAGGGTTACCGCCTTTTATTACATACTGTTCCATAGACACCTCTATAAAATAAATATACTATATTTTGTAGTTAAATCCCATTGCAAATCTAATGGATTTCCTGTTGAAGCCAAAACCAAATCATTCTTTTGCATATTTAACATCATCGAACCTGCCTTTCTATATCAGGACAGTCGATGCCCATTGCTCCAACATCATAACTTTTATTATACCACAAAGTTGGCTTTTGTAAACAAAAATTAAGATTTCAGTAAAAAGCAACGAAGATTGATTTTGGAAATCGTGCATTTTCGCCAATATTATCCGTAATAATCCTGTAATACTTATAGATCAGGATCCTGCAGTCTGAAATCACACTGTGCCTGTACAGAAGTCGTGTCATGGCTGATACTTCAAAACAACCTGCTCCATCGTCTCCTCTACGCTCAGATCTGTTTCATCAACAACAATATCTGCATATTTTTCATACAGTGGAATGCGTTCTTTATAAAGCCCTTCCAGGTTCTGTCCGTCGTGAAGTGCCACACCGCGGCAGCGCAGATCTCCCAGACGTTCTTTTAACTGCTCACAGGTCAGTTTCAGATATACAACGGTTCCGATTTCTTTCAGATGCTGCATTGCATTCTCCCGATATACAACACTTCCTCCTGTCGCGATCACGCAGTGGTCTGCTTCGATGGAAGCATTGACGCGCCCCTCTATATCCAGAAATCCTTCTGTTCCAAATTCTTCTATCAACTCCGGAAGACGCTTTCCCTCCTGCTGCTGAATCTCCAGATCAGAATCCAGGAATCTATAACCCAGCACTTTTGCCAGAACAACACCTACTGTGCTTTTTCCTGATCCCGGCATACCGATCAGTACTACATTTTTTGAATTTTTCATTTCTTCACCGCCTGTTGCTTATGATTATTTTTTTACACTCTAACACAGGCTGTTTCTTTTGTAAAGCATGCATGTTTCCGGCTTATTTAAAATAAACTGTTAAAAACATTTCAGGTAACCTCCTTATGCATTCTTTTCTGAAAAAATTACGCAGGCAAAAATTTCTGTTTGCTCTGATTCCTGTTCTTATTTTTCTCTTTTGTTCTGCTTTTTATTACAAAATCAATCATTCTTTTGTCTCTTTTACGGATAATATGTTTCGCAGTGAAATTGTTAAAAATACCCTGAATCTGCATTATACATTGCAGAAACCGGAAAATCTTTCAATTTCTGCTGACAGTGTTTCTCTTGGAAGTTTTCTTCTGGAAGATCTGTCCGAATCTTATGAGATTCTGGAACATTATGCCGGAGAAATGGAAAAAATCCCCCGCTACTGGCTTTCTTCCCAAAACCGCCTGACTTACGATATTTTAAAAACTTATTTTTCCACCCGGCAACAGGAAAAACCTTATCTTCTTTACGAAGAGCCACTGGGAGCTTCTCTTGGCACTCAGGCACAGCTTCCGATCCTGCTTGCAGAATATCATTTTGCTTCCGCAAAAGATGTCGAAGATTATCTGAAACTGCTCGCAAAACTTCCGGCTTATTACGACAGTATCTTGCAATTCGAGCGTGCAAAATCTGCCGCCGGTCTGTTTATGGGCAAAAAAAATGCAGAAGGTATCCTGGACCAGTGTCAGTCATTTCTTGATACCAAAGAAAACAATATTCTCCTGACAACCTTTGAACTGCGTTTGCAGAAGCTGAATACCCTGACTGAAAAAGAAAAGCAATCTTATCAGGCGCAAAATAAAATCCTGCTCCGAAACTGTGTTTTTCCTGCCTATCAGGCGCTTGCTTCCGGCATCCAGTCCCTGAAAGATACCAGCAAAAATGATCTTGGTCTCTGTTATCTTCCGGATGGCAAAAATTATTATACGTTTCTGGTACATGATACAACCGGCTGCTTTGAGGATATCGAGACTGTTTTTAAACGTATCCAGAAACAGTTGAACGATGATATCCACAGTCTGCGGGAAATTGTCAAAAACAATCCACAGTTGCTTGAAGATTTTGAAAAGTTAACGCTCGCAGATTCTTCGATTTCCTCTGATCCGGAGCAGATCCTCCTTGAACTTTCCGAAAAAATATCAGCAGATTTTCCTTCTCTGTCTTCGGTTCCTCATACAGTCAAATATGTGGAAGAAGCACTTCAGGATTACTTAAGTCCTGCTTTTTACCTTACTGCACCTCTGGATGATCGTAACCAGAATGTTATCTACATAAATCCAAAAGCCGGTTACAAGGGACTCGAACTCTATTCCACTCTGGCACACGAAGGTTATCCGGGACATCTTTATCAGACTGTTTATTCTTCCGACTGCGGCATACAGCCGGTGCGCAGTCTGTTAAATTTCGGCGGCTATGTGGAAGGCTGGGCAACTTACGTGGAAATGCAGTCTTTTTCCTATGGATGCAGCGACACAGATATTGCTGCCATTTACCGCCTGAACCGTTCTCTGAATCTTGGTATTTCTTCTTTCCTGGATATCCTGATTCATTATTATGGTTATGACCGTTCACAGACAGCAGAAGTTTTGTCCCGCTTTGGGTTGAACGGCGAAGATACGGCAGATTCTTTTTTCGATCTTATTCTGGAAGCCCCTGCAAATTATCTGAAATACTATGTGGGATATCTCTGCTTTGAAGATCTCAAACGTGCTGCCATGGAAAAAGAACGTTCCGCTTTTTCGCTGAAAACTTTCCACAAAAAAATACTGGAAACGGGTCCCTGTCCATTTCCAGTATTATATAAAGAAGTGCTTTACGACTGATACTGTTCGAAAAACTGAATCAGATTATTCAATGCCTGTGTCAGAACCTTTTCTTCCTGCTCATTCATACTCTGAATGGTTGCCTCTATCATTTTTTTATGAAAAAGGCGATGATGCTCATATGCACGCCGACCCTTCTCTGTAAGAGAAATCAAAACAACTCTCCTGTCTTTTTCACTGCGTGTGCGGTTGACATATCCTTTCTTTACAAGGCTGTTGACCGCAATCGTCAGTGTGCCGACTGTAACTGAAAGTGTTTTTGCTATAGAAGACATATTGCGCGGTTCTTCGATCCCGATTGCCTCAATGATATGCATATCATTGTTGGAGATCTCGCAGAACTCTCCCGTCCGGATTGCTTTCTCTTCCAGTGTCATAATATCATGAAACAAGCGAACCAAAACATCATTTAGGGTGTCATACGTTCTGCTCATAGACTGCTGCTCCTCTCTTATCTTCCTTATCTGTTTCTCTCTACCAGTTCCCGGTAAACATCTCTTTTCCCGACTCCGCGATCTTTTGCTACCTTCTTCATCGCTTCTTTGCGATCCATTCCCTGATCAAGATACTTCTGCATATGTTCTTCAATATCCAGTTCTTTAAAAGCTGCCTGGCTTTCTTCTTTCATCTGCTGTCTACTTCTTCCTTCCAAAACAAGCACACATTCTCCGCGCGGTGCTTCCTTTTCATAATATGCCACTGCTTCTGAAAGTGTAGTGGCATATGACGTTTCATGCTTTTTTGTCAGTTCGCGCAGTACGGTCATGCGCCGATTTCCAAGTGCTTCCTGCAATTCTTTTAAAGTACGTACCAATCTGTGCGGTGCTTCATAGAGAATGATCGTCCTTGTCTCGTTTTTGAGTTCTTCGAGAATGTCCTGTTTTTCTTTTTTATCCGTCGGCAGAAATGCCTCAAAACAGAAACGCCTGGTCGGTAAGCCTGAAAGTGTCAGTGCTGTTACACAGGCACAGGCTCCCGGAAGAGAAGTTACTTCTATACCATTTTCATAGCACAGACGCACCAGATCCTCTCCCGGATCCGAGATTCCCGGTGTGCCGGCATCCGTGATCAGTGCAATATTTTTTCCTTTTTGCATTTCTTCAATCAACACATATGCTTTTTCTATTTTATTGTACTCATGGTAACTCGTCATCGGTGTATGGATATCGAAATGGTTCAAAAGACGGATGCTGTTTCTTGTATCCTCCGCTGCAATAAGATCCACTTCTTTTAAGATGCGCAGGACACGCAATGTCATATCTTCCAGATTTCCGATCGGAGTCGCACACAGATACAGTTTTCCCTGCTTTTCGCTCATAAATTCTCACCTTTAATATCCGTAAATCTCATAAATTTTCTGTGTATATACACCCGGTTTTTCATATACAATCATCGGCGGTTCACAGGTAATCCTTGATTTTCCGCCTTTCATCGCTTCTATCAGAACCATATTAGGCTCTTTATCTATATATGGATACACCATCTGCATCCGCTTTGGCTCCAGTTTATATCGAATCAGCATATTAAAAATCTCTGCCAGGCGAAACGGACGGTGTACCATATAAAATCTGCCGCTGTTTTTCAGAAGCTTTGCAGTCTGTGAAACAACATCTTCCAGTGTACAACAGATCTCATGTCTGGCGATCATTTTGGCACTGTCCGGATTAGTCTGGCCATGCTGCGCGATCATATAGGGCGGGTTGCTTGTCACTACATCAAAAGAAGCCGGAGCAAAATATGTCCCAGCCTCCCTGACATCGCCCTGCACGATCGTGATCCGTTCTTCCAGATGGTTGAACTGAACACTTCGCATTGCCATATCGGCACTTTCATGCTGTATCTCAAGACCGGTCAAATGTGCCGCTTTTGTCTTTGCTGCCATCAGGATCGGTATGATCCCGGTTCCCGTCCCGATATCCAGGACCTGATCTCCTCTTTTTGCTTTCGCAAAACCTGAGAGAAGAACCGCATCCATACCAAAACAAAATTTCTTCGGATTCTGAATAATCTGAAATCCACATCTTTGAAGATCATCCAGTCTTTCATCGGGATACAGCTTAATTGTCATCTAATTTTGATTTTCCTTCCTTTTTTTCCATAGCCTCCAGCTTTTTCAGTTCACGCTCTTCACGCTTTCCGGAAGTATTGTTCTTTTCTCTTTTTCTGCGCGGCTTAAACTTAAGCTGTTTTACTTCGTATTCACGGATCTCTTTTTCGTCCTCGACATCCACAACAACTTTCACCAGTTGGCGCAGGACATTGACGCTCTGGACTTCACCTTTCAGCCCATCTTCTGTCGTCACAAAATCACCAACTGCCGGAAGCCTGCTGTTGAGATATTCGTAGGTTTCTTCTTCATTTTTCAGACAGCACATCAGTCTGCCGCAGACACCGGATATCTTCGTCGGATTCAATGAAAGATTCTGCTCTTTCGCCATTTTGATCGATACCGGTACAAACTCGGATAAAAAGGTATGGCAGCACAGCGGTCTGCCACAGATACCGATACCGCCCAGAAGTTTTGTCTCATCTCTTACACCGATCTGTCGAAGCTCGATACGTGTCTTAAACACCGATGCCAGATCTTTGACCAGATCACGGAAATCAATCCTTCCATCTGCCGTAAAATAAAACAGAACTTTGTTGTTGTCAAACGTATATTCTGCATCGATCAGCTTCATATCGAGTTTGTGCTTCCGAATCTTTTCTGCACAGATCCGCATGGCATCCTTTTCTCTTGCATTGTTGCGTTCTACCCTGGCATCATCTTCGGCCGTTGCGATACGCATCACTGCCTTGAGCGGCTGTACCACCTGATCATCCGGCACTTCCCTTGGGTTGGCTACGACACTGCCATATTCGACACCCCTGGCTGTTTCTACGATCACATGGTCACCCTTTTTGATCGGCAGTTTTTTGGGATCAAAATAATAAATCTTTCCGGCTGTACGAAAACGGACACCAACAATTTTTATCATGATACTAAATTCTCCTTTATAAGCAGGAACAAAAGTTCCATCGTCAGATCAAAGTTTACATTTGCATTCAGACGCGTTTTGGCAGTCTGAAGTCCTTTTAAGATATTTTCAATACCCTCATAGGAACTTTTATTGATCTGGTCGGTAATTACATTTACTTCATCCTTGAAAACAAGACCATTGCTGTCTCTGGTCGCCTTAAAATAAAGGATGTCCCGATACCATACTGCCAGGAAATCCAGATAGTCCTGAATATCCAGTTTAAACTCAGATACTGCCTTGACTGTGGCAATGATATCGTTGATTTCCATATTAGATATATTTTTCAGCAGATGCAGTGCGGAACTTTTGATTTCATTAAAGCTGTCAGATGTTGCAAGCTGTACTGCTTTTCCAATATTTCCCTGTGCAAATGCCACACAGACATCTGCCTCATAATCCGGTACCTGTACATGTTCCATCAGATACTGCTTTACCTTATCGTCCGCAACCGGCTTCATGGAAAGCATAACGCATCTTGATAAGATGGTCGGCAAAAGTGCCGATGCATTATTCGCCAGCAGAAGGATCACGGCATATGCCGGCGGCTCCTCTATTGTTTTCAGCAGTGCATTCTGTGCTGCTGCTGTCATTTTTTCTGCATCCGGTATAATGTATATCTTATATTCTGAACTGTAAGGTTTGATCAGTACATCATTTACTACCTGTTCTCTTATATCATCCACACTGATGCTGTTTGGCTTTTCATGCGTTACATGTATAATATCCGGGTGGTTCCCGCTCTCTGCCTGTATACACGAATGGCAGCTTCGGCAAGGCTCTGTTCCTTTTTTTTCACACTGCAGCGTCTCTGCAAATACATCTGCCAGAAGTTTCTTCCCACAGCCTTTCTCTCCACTTAATATATACGCATGGGAAACCTTCCCAAGCTTCATCGCATTTTTCAGATGCGTCACAATTTGCTCATGTCCTACGATTTTTTCAAATCCAGGCATAACGCTCACCCCTCTCTGCTTTTCATCATTCGTCTGCTCAATGATTTCTTATTATAGCATAAACAGCCAGCTTTACCTAGCCTTTTCTGAAATAAATACTGCGATTTCCTCCACGCACTTCTGCAATTCTTTATTTTGAAAACGTTTTTTTATTCCTGCTCTGGTCAGATTTTCTTCGGAAAAATCGGCATTATCCGCAAGAAATCTCCGGCAGAGTTCATCATAATTCGGCTGATTCTGACCTCGTTCCCGCTCAAGCGCCCGTGCAAGCCGTTCTCCGTTTTCCACTTCAATATAGATCGGTACAAGTTTCTCCTCTCCGTAATAATCCCTCAGTTTTTTATAAGATACCAGCGTTCCGATCGCCAGATAATTTTTATTCTTTAAATCCGTCTGTTCATCATCCACTGTAAAATATTTCCAGACTCCGCCAACAACCTGATACGCTCTCAGCTCGATCACTTTGCCTGCCTTTTGCAGTTCAAGAAGCCTTGACTCATCCACAAAATGATACTGTACACCATCCGTCTCATTTGCCCTTGCCGGTCTTGTTGTATACAGCACGATCTGATGCAGTTCCAGTTCTTTTTTCTGTATGATCTTTTCAAAAATTGTATCTTTGCCAGATGAGCTTTTCCCCATCATATAAAATATTTTTCCCATTGTCTGCTCTGTTCCTTTTTCTTTTGTATCTATTTTAACCGCTGGCGGATTTTTTCACAAGCAAAACCTTGAACCTTTGGAACAATCTGGACGAAGCGAATGAGAGTCTGAAAGATGATAAAATTCTGAAGAAACTGACTCCAACAAGCCAGACACTCCGCAGCCGAAACCGGACACAAAACAAAAAAAAGCCTCTGCTGTAAGATAATTTTTAAAACATTATCTTTTCTCTTCTCTATGAAAATGCAAAAAGCAGATCAGGGATATGGTTTTCCTGATCCGCTCTTCCAATAAAGCAATTCTATTTCATCATTGAATCCATTGATTTCTCTATCATCAACTTTCAGTGCAAAAAATCTTACTGTTCCAAACTCATATCTTCCGGCAACTCCGCAAGTCTCCTGGCTTCTTTCTCATCAAAACCTTCTCTGCACAAATTCCTATATACCAGTATTTTGCCCTCGATTTTGCCTTCTATTTTGCCCTCGATTTTGCCCTCCGTTCTTCCTTCACTCCTGCCAATCTCGATTCCCTTGGCAATGCCCATTTGTTCTAACCTTTCTGCCACATCACACATACTGTGCACTCCTTCCTTCTTTTTCCTGAAAATTTCCTCATAACGTCTATCTCCTGTCATGACCTGCAAAAGCTTCAATACTTCATCCACATGCCTGATCTCTGTTGGATCATCCGGTATATAATCTTTGTTTTTTCTTTTCTGTACAAAAAAATTCGCCACTACTTTGAAGTCACTGCGGAAGTGACTGATCTGCTCTTCCGTCAGCCACGCAACCTCAAAAACATGCATCTGGTAATCATTTACATAACTATCCAGACATTGCGGGACTTCCATCAGTTCTTTGATCTTTTTCCTGCTGTTCCAATGTCTGTCCGTCCCAAAATATAACACGATCGTCACCACCGGCAGCATCTTTTTTCTTTCCTGCTGCAACTGACTTCGGTATGCCGCCCCATCGTATCCAATGATGCGAAACGGCATATGCTTCTCCACCTTGCTCTGGTTCTCAATCCCACAGATTGCCAGTTCTACCTTTTCCTCTTTCCAGTATTTTGCAATGTCACGCTCCAGTTCGTGAACCTTGTCATCCTCTGCTTTGTACTGTGCATGAACGTTTGTATTTTCCAGAGCTTCCGGTTTAATCTCCTGAGCTCCATCAAATAATAAGACATTTATGATATCTGCAAACACATCATTATGATCTTCCAGGATTTTTTCTGTAATGTCTTTTTGTCCCATAGGCTTCGCTCCTTTTCTTTTGTTTTTGGCACGAAGCTGCTATGGCTGAAATGCTGCTGTTTGATGCCGCTTCGCGCAGGTCTTTGATGTTTGGATTTTCCTGCCGAATGGCATAGAATGATAGTTAAAATTTGATGTTTTGAATGTGTTTGTGATTATTATAGATATGTATGTGATATATGTCAACCTTTTTATTTCTTCTGTTCAAAAAAACATCCAAATAGAAATTTACGGAGGTTTCCTGGCAGGTGTAAGGAATTGAAATGCCGGGTGTTTTATCAGGATGCTGTCT
>URUU01000057.1 GCA_900551235.1 uncultured Lachnospiraceae bacterium | reverse complement strand
CCTGGATCCTCTGTGGGGCAGGCGGAATGCTCGGTGGTATGGTGTCCTGAAGGGGAGGAGATGTAATTTTTGCATTGACGGTATCAAGGGATATGGGCGATACTTTTATTTTTTAATCCGGGGGAAGCAGTTGCGCCAAAAGGAAGCTTATACTATACTATAGGTGATAAAAATGCCCGGAGGTGATGAGCCGGGCAAGAGGGAGGAACTCGTGAAAAGGAACACCAGACAGCTTTATTTGATGTTTTTTGTTTTTGCGATAATCATAGCAGCATATTCCTGCCGGCTGCTGGCATGGTTTGATATAGGAGGGAACTGTCCAAGCTATGTGCGTGCCGCATTGTATTTATTATTATTTGTCTTGTGGGGGTATTCTCTGGATCAGCGGATTATTCAGAAACCGGTGCTGCACTGTCTTCGCTTGATGGATGTTCTGATGCTTATCTGGTTGACTTTGCGTACTTTGAAATATGAGGTGGTTACAGATCTGACCGTGGCACGTTATTTGTGGTATCTTTATTACCTGCCGATTCTTTTTATTCCGCTGCTTGGTGCATATACTGCAATTTTTCTGGGAAAATCCGAAGATTATCAGCTTTCCAGAAAAAGCTGGTTGTTATCGCTGATTCCGACAGCATTGTTTCTGGCTGTTATCACAAATGATTTCCACCAGCAAGTATTTTCGTTTGCGAGCGGAATTCCTGGGGTGCCGGATAACAAAGTCTTTTTCCATCGTCCGCTTTATTTTGTGAGTGTTGGATGGATGATAGGCTGTGTATTTTTTTCAGTATTTCAGCTGCTGAAAAAAACAAGGCTTCCAAGTATTGGAAAGCGGAGAATGATGCCTTTTGTTTTGAGCTGCGTGATGCTCTTGTATGGAGCACTTTATCTTTTGGGATTTCAGGTCATCCGTGATGTTTTTGGAGATATGAATGTAATGTTTTGTCTCTTTTATGCTGCAATATACGAAAGCTGTATCCATTGCCGTATGATACAGTCAAACACAGGGTATGTCGAGTTATATGAGGCGACAACGCTTGCCTCCTGCATTGCAGATCAAAATGGGCGGATTTTGCTTCGTTCCCGCACAGCAGGAGAGGATATGGTATGTCCAAAAGATGGGGAGAGTATCGTTTATCCGGATGGAATGCGCATCTCTTCGGCACCGATTAAAGATGGTTTTGTCATCTGGGGAGATAACTTGCAGCACCTTACCAAGCTTCGCAAGCAGCTTGATGAGAATAAAAGAAAAAGAGAGAGTAACAAAAAGAAATTAAAGGATGCTTATCTTGTGCAGAAGGAGCTATACGAACTAACGGAAAAGAACCGTATTTATGATGAACTGGAAGAAAAACACAAAACCCAGGCGAGGAGGATAAAGGAACTTCTTGAACAGTGTAAGAATGCAAAGCCTGAGGTAATGCAGGCGTGTATGAAAGAGATTCTGTTGCTCGGTACTTATATCAAGCGAAGTGCGAATCTGTATTTTCTTTCTCAGGAATACGAAAAGCTTCCACAGCAGGAACTCAGGCTGACGATCGATGAACTGGTACGTGCAATGAATTCCTGCAAAATTGAATGTGGTGCGGTCTATTTAACCACAAAACCGATAGCATCAAAAGAGGTTGTGCGTTTGTTCGAACTGCTAAAAACGGTAACGGAAATGACGATAAATGAGCTGCATTCGCTGTTTATTTCTGTGTCCGATCAGGAGATGAATCTGTCTGTAGAATGCGCGGCTGATTTGTCCCCAATTATCTCTTCTGAGGTAACGGCCGACAGGGAGGATGGATTGTGGCTGATACGTACAGCAATAGAAGGAGAGGATAATGCGTAGGTTGAGGCGCTTTGGGTTTAATCGTATCAAGGAAGGATTTGACCAGCTTCCTACGGCGATCTGCTTTTTTGACAGCAGAGGAAGTATTGTTCTTTGCAACAGGCAGATGTATCGTCTGAGTCATTATTTATTTGAAAGTGATATGCAGTATCTCGGTGAAGTTGAGCGGGCACTTGCGACCCCCCGGAAGGAATTCTGCAGCTTTCGAATATGGAGGGTACCTATCGCTTTCCGGATAATACCATATGGCAGTTTGAGAAAACAGAAGTAACGGATCGATATGGAGAAACCTATATCCAGCTTACAGCTGCGGATGTTACGGAATTGTGCCATGTGCTCGGACTGCTTTTTGAGGAAAATAAGAGGCTTGCCGAGGATGAAGAACATCTGCAAAGGTTATCTGAAAATGTGGAGAAGATTGCCCGGGAGAAAGAACTTTTGACGGCAAAATCTGCTATGCATGATAATCTTGCAGCCAGTATTATTGTAATGAAGCAGTATCTTTCTGGAGATTTCGGCGGGATCGATGTGGAAACAGTTCTGCGGGAATGGGAGAAGAATATTGTTTTTCGGGAGGTCGAACATTTATCAGAAAAAGAGAAATTGTTTGCCAGTGCAAGAAGCAGTGGTGTCCTTGTGCAGATAGAAGGAAAGGAACCACCGGGAAAAGCAGCAGAGATGATGTATGCTGCTATGCAGGTATGTCTGAATAATGCCCTTCAATATGCGAGAGCGACAGAACTGGAGGCAAATGTTTTTGAAAATGAAACCGGCTATACCGTGATGATCTATAATAACGGACAGCCTCCGGAAAGAGAAATCCGGGAAGGTGGAGGACTTACCAATCTGCGTCACCGGATTGAAACGGAAGGCGGAAGGATGCTCGTACAGAGTTTTCCGGAGTTTGCTTTGGTAATAGAAATTCCTAAGATTTAACACGTTAGGGAGGAATGAAAGTGAAAAAAATACTAATTGTTGAAGATCAGATGCTTGCCCGTAAGTATTTGTGCTCTTGCATAGAAAAAAGCACAGAATGTGAAGTGGCATCTGCCCTGACCCGGGCAGATGCAGCATTGCAGAGATGTGGTGAGGGGCATATTGACCTGGTGGTGATGGATATTTGTACAGAAAATGATTCGGATGGATTAGATGCGGCTGAAGCAATCAAAAAATACTATCCACGGATCAAGATCGTAATGGTGACCTCCATGTTAGAAGGACGATTTTTGGATCGTGCAAGGAAAATAGGAGCGGACAGCTTCTGGTATAAGGATTCTCCTTCCGGTGATCTTATTAGCGTGATCGAAGGGACACTTGCAGGTAAAAATTTCTGGCCGGACAAGGTGCCGGCTGTGCAGCTTGGAAAAGCACTTTCCTGTGACCTTTCCGATCAGGAAATGGAAACCTTACGTTTGTTGTGTGAAGGGAAGACGAATGCCGAGATTGCGGCTAAGCTTCATGTGGCAGAATCATCGGTTCGTACCTATATCAACCGGATGTTAGAGAAAACAGGATACACAAACCGCAATCGCCTGATGGTTGCGGCGGTAAGCAAACGCTTGGTCGTACCGAGCAGTCAGCTCGACGTATAAGAAGAAAATAAAATAGGATTTAGATGTGAAAATTGCTCTGCTTTTTATTAGGTAGAGCGATTTTTTTGTGTAAAATGCTTATTTGTCCACATTTATGAGGACAGACAGAGCTATTTTTCTCTGTTAGACTAAAGAAAAAAAGAAATATAGCAGACACATCGGATATATCGCTGAAAGAAAGGAGGATGGTTCGATGCGAAAAATAGTGGTTGATATGCAGAATTTTCTGTTTGCGGATTCCGTAGCGACTGCCTTCAAAAAATCGGATTATGAGATTGATGTAGTCCGTACGGAGTCTCCAAAAGATACGGTTGAACTTTGTAAGCTTTATAAACCGTTTGTTCTTATCATGGAGGTGACGGGCTATACTCCGTGGAAGCTTTGTGAAAGAATGAAGCTTCGGGATGAAGTAAAGAGGGTGTGTCCTGACTGTAAAATTGCTTTCATCGTGGATTCCAATACAGAAAAACAGGCGGCAAAAGACATTCGGGATGCGAAGAAAAACGGTCTTATCGACCAGTTCTTCTATGGATCCATGACTGCTGAATATCTGATGGATCAGATTTATGCGATGTAAGGAAATGGAAGAACCACCGAGAAGAAACTGCGTAT
This sequence comes from uncultured Lachnospiraceae bacterium, assembly GCA_900551235.1. Classification (GTDB taxonomy): domain Bacteria; phylum Bacillota; class Clostridia; order Lachnospirales; family Lachnospiraceae; genus Hominisplanchenecus. The sequence continues at coordinate 7,220 of URUU01000057.1, read as the reverse complement.
ATATCCGACTGACAGAAAGAAGAAAAGAGAGGTGAAAAAAGCTGTTTTCACAAACAGTTATAATGCGAAGAAAGCAGTAGCTCCGGTACAGAAGAAGGCTCCGGACGATAAAATGAAATCTCCTAAGACCGGTAACGACAGCCTGATGGTTATCTGGACTACAATGATTCTTGCCGTTTTGGAGAAAGAAAAAAGGTTCAGTCTTTACAAGGAGAAATGTAATATGAAGAAAATATCATTACTGTTTTGTTTGATAATCCTGCAGGCCGGCTTATTATGCGGATGCAGACTGCCTCATAAGAGCAGTCCGCAAAAGCCTGTGGAAGGCGAGAATAAAAGCGGTCTTGTGAAAGTGCAGGATGATAAAAAAGAAGAGAAGAAGGAAGAAAAAGAGAAGGGAAAAGAAGAGCCGGGGAAGACAGAAATCGTCGAGACGGAAGATACGGAACTGTCACTTCTCAAAAAACAGATCAATCAAAACAGCTGCGGTGCAGGGGTTGCACTTTTCGGGTATGTGGACAGTGAATTTACAAGGACAGATCTTTCATTTTACCTGGAATTTCATCATTTAACAAAAGAGTATCCGTTTTTGTCAGAAGCAGCCTGTTACATGGCGGATGGGCAGGAGCTGTATGCCATCGTTCCGCCAAATGAAAAAGGCAGAGTGACCGTCTATCCTTCTGATATCACGGAAAATGGTGAATATGCAGATGATAAGAGTCAGCCGTTATTTGAAGGAAAACCAGGAGAGGCGCTTGTGCTACGTTGTAATTTCAGTGAGATCTATTCCAATGTACTGGTTTCGGTGACAGATGGTGGCGATGCCATAGATTTCCATCCGTCGATTTCATTAATGGACGGCCATCTGGCGGAACTTGCCGGAGTATATGATTTCTCAGTCTATGAGGAAACACCGGATGAACGTTCAGTTGAAATCGCAACAGAGATCCTGCTGGAGTATGGAGAGGTCAGACAGGGACTGGAAAATGGAATGAAGCTTATGTATACAGGAGAATCAGAGATCATAAACGGAGGCAGCTGTATGCTTTTTGTATTAGGAACTGATAATGGAGAACAGTTTGTGCAGGAACAGCTTTACGGCGTTTGTGATAATCTCATTTATATTTATGATGTTTTTACAGACACATGGAATGCCGCATATTAAACCGTGTTCTTCCGGTGTAACCGGATAACATAGAGGAAGATCATTTCAAAAAGGAAAGGAGAAAATATTATGGGACTTATTAAAGCAGGTATGGGTGCTCTTGGAGGTACTTTTGCAGATCAATGGAAGGAATTTTTCTACTGTGAATCGATGCCAAAGGAGGTACTCGTTACAAAAGGACAAAAACGTGTCACCGGACGTTCAGCGAACACCAAAGGAAATGACAATATTATCTCGAACGGCTCTGGAATTGCTGTAGCAGACGGACAGTGTATGATCATCGTAGAACAGGGCAAGATCGTAGAAGTCTGTGCAGAACCGGGAGAATTTACTTATGATACTTCTTCCGAACCGTCTATTTTTGCAGGCAGCCTTGGAGAGAGTATCAAAGAAACCTTTAAAACTGTAGGAAAACGTTTTACTTACGGAGGAGATACCGGAAAGGATCAGAGAATCTATTATTTTAATACCAAGGAGATTCTGGAAAATCGCTTCGGAACGCCGAATCCGGTTCCGTTCCGTGTTGTGGATTCCAAGATCGGACTTGATATCGACGTATCGATCCGCTGTTCAGGTGTCTATTCTTACAAGATTGCCGATCCGCTTTTGTTCTACTCTAATGTTTGCGGAAATGTGGAGCAGGAATATTCCAGAGAGGAACTGGATGCTACTCTTAAGACAGAGTTTATCTCTGCTCTTCAGCCGGCATTCGGACATTTGTCTGAACTGGAGCTTCGTCCGAATCAGATCGTGACACATAATACAGATCTTGAAAATGCGATGAATACGGCACTCTCAGAAAAATGGGGCGCACTTCGCGGACTGAAGGTTGTAAGTATTGCCCTTGGATCTGTGACACTTCCGGATGAAGATGCAGAACTTATAAAACAGGCTCAGCGTACAGCGATCATGCGCGATCCTACAATGGCAGCAGCAACGCTGGTCGGAGCACAGGCTGATGCAATGAAGACTGCAGCCGGTAATCAGGCCGGTGCAATGACAGGCTTCATGGGCATGGGCATGGCAATGAATCAGGGCGGCGGTATGAACGCACAGAATTTATTTGCAATGGGTCAGCAACAGCAGGAGCAACAGGCACAGCAGATGGCGGCGCAGCAGGCTGCACAACAGGCCGTTCAGCAGCCGGCACCGCAGGCAGACGGATGGAAGTGCAGCTGCGGAAACTTTGTTACCGGCAAGTTCTGTCCGGAATGCGGAAGCAAGAAACCGGAACCACAGCCGGCACCGGGTGCATGGAAATGTAAATGCGGAGCCACAGCAACCGGTAAGTTCTGTCCGGAATGCGGATCACCAAAACCGGTAGAGGAAGAAGGATGGACCTGTTCTTGCGGTTCAGTGAATAAAGGAAAATTCTGCCAGAACTGTGGAGCAAAGAAACCGGAAGGCGCACCGCTTTACCGTTGTGATAAATGTGGATGGGAACCGGAAGACCCGACACACCCACCGAAATTCTGCCCAGAATGTGGCGACATCTTTGACGAGAACGACAGACAGTAATTCGCGGGAGAGGAGGGAATTCTATGTTTAGACTCCCATCAGAAAAAGAGGAACATAAGACCACAATCGGTGCTTTGATTTTAAGTATCTTCATTATTATCGCAGGAATCGGCGGCATGATATATACGAAGCATGAAAGCAGTGAGTTTAAGAATTCCACGGATGTTCGAACGCTTCATGCAACCGTTTACAGTTGTGAACAAACGAAAGAAAAAGATGATAAGGGAGACCGAAAAGAAAAATATAAAGTAAGGTTTACTTATGAAATCGATGGAACGACATATGATGATTTTGATACTTACTATAAAGAAATCAGGAAAGGGGATACTGTACTGATCACTGTTTACCGGAACTCTAAAGGAAAATACAAATTGGAACCGGGACCAACTCCGATTTACTTTTTTGCATTTGCTGCAATGATTCCGCTAGGTCTCATTGGTTTCATTGGATTAAGTAAAGATCTTATCAAGTATCACCGGGAAGAAAAAGAGGGTAGAAGACTGTAAGTATGGAAGGAGGGAGTTGCGTGAAGGTACTTTCAGATAAAGCACAAAATAAGGTGATATGTGTATTCTTACTGATTGGTTCGATTGGGCTCGTTGTATATGGAGTTACTCATATTTTTTCCAGTATAGAATATAAACTATCTTCCGATGTTCGTCAGGTAACCGCCGTTGTAAAAGATTATCAGATAAGTGTTAAGACCGATGAAAATGGCGATGAAGATGTAAAGTATCACGCAATTCTGTCCTTTGAAGTGGATGGAAAAACTTATACAGGAAAAGATGTATTTTCCAGAGATATATCCCGGGGGGATGAAGTGACAGAGAAGGCTTACCGGGCTTTGAATGGAGAATACAAGCTTTACACAGGCGATATAGGTGATAACATTACCTCTGTTATGATGATCCCGGCGGGAATCATTATCTCCATATTCCTGATCTATGAAATATTTGGTAAGAGCAAAGAGAAGGAACAAGAGGAACAATAGGTCAACCAGATAGAATGATAGATGAGGAGGGATAAATATGGGATTGTCAGAGGCGATGCTGTTTGCGTTTGCAGCCACCATAATCTGTGCGTTTGCCATTGCTGAGAAAATCATTGACATAGACTTTGAACAGTTTATGCCAAAGAATTTGAAAAAAGCAAAAATGAAAAGAATTCTTGCAAAGCGTGAAACACCGTTGCAAGGGGCAAGGCTTCAGAAGGACATCAAGGATTCCTTTGAAAATGTATTACTTCCACTTGGAAAAGCAGATAAGGGTTATCTTCCAAAGAGAATGGATCTTACATTTCGCAGAAAGATGGTTCATCAGGTGGAACTGCTGGGAAAGCGTAAGCTTTGCCGAGATATCCAGGTGACGGACGTTGTACCACTTCCAAAAAATAATTTCAAAAGATGGAATGATGACGGACGGGAGTGGAGGGAGTCTATCCTGCAATGTAGTTCTTTGGAACGTCTTATTTCTCCTCAATCTGGTAAGACAGTGCATCAGATCTATCGGAAAAACAGTTACCTTCGGATTCTTCAGTCAAGGCATATCCGTCATTCTGACCGTCAGGGTAAGAACAAGGAATTTTATTCCGATAAAGGGACGATCATCTGTCCATCCTGTGGAGCTGAGGTGGAACTGAGCAGTCAGCAAGTCATCTGTCCATATTGTGGCGGTGTGATACAAAGTGAATTCTACGACTGGCAGACAGAGGTATTCGAAATTTATGAGAAAATGGGTGCGAACATGCAATATGGATTGTTATTGCTTGCTTACTCGGGCATCATGTTCCTGTGTCTGACATTGTGCCTTTATCTGATTAAAGACACGGATATTTCTCTTACCATAGGTGTAATTGCTACACTGCTTATACTTCTGGGAATTGCGAAAATTTTCCAATCCAAGAAAGAAAAACAGGAAAAGCTGCCAAAGGAGATCGTAAGATACTCGGAAAATTATCTGAGGTCCTGCATCAATGATGCACTTCATAAGGATGTAAATAAGCCGGACCTGATGGATTATGGAATCGGCTCGATCATACTTAAAAATGTTGTAAATACAGACAAAACAACAGAAATCACCGCTACGGCATATGGAAGTGAAACCTACCTGCCTGAGAGTGGAAAACCGTATACAAAGAAAACAAAAACGACACTCGTTTTGCAGAGGGCGAGATATCCAGAAAGAAGGAAGACGGACGGAGCATTTTTCAAGGAAAAAGATTGCCCATCCTGTGGAGCCAATTTCATACCGGATGAACACAATTGTTGTTCCTTCTGTGGTTATAGCTTCCAGGTAGACAATGCCAAATGGGTCGTAAAAGCAACAGGAGAATCATAAACAAGAAAAGAAAATGTCCGGAAATCCGATATTGGCTGAAAGGAGGATGAATTATGGCAAACAAATGTGCAATCTACGGAGACCGTACAGAGTGGATCCGGAGAGCGGACGAAGAACTTGCGGAATTTGATCGACAGGCGCATTAAGAGAGGAGGATTTTTATGGCAGGCTTGCAGGAATATAAATGTCCCTGCTGTGGCGGTGCGATAGCCTTTGACAGTACGATCCAGAAGATGAAGTGTCCGTATTGCGACACAGAGTTCGAAATGGACGCATTGAAGGGATATGATGCCGAACTGCAGGACGAAGAAACAGACAGCATGGAATGGGAAACCGCAGCAGGCGGTGAATGGGGAGAAGGAGAAACGGATGGTCTGCGTACTTATGTGTGTAAATCCTGTGGAGGAGAAATTGTAGGTGACGCAAATACAGCGGCAACATCCTGCCCATTCTGTGATAATCCAATCGTTATGATGGGACAATTCTCCGGCTCCCTGAAACCGGATCTGGTCATTCCGTTTAAACTGGATAAAAAAGCAGCAAAAGAAGGGCTCATGAAGCATCTTACAGGAAAACGTCTTCTGCCGAAGATTTTTAAGGATCAGAACCATATTGACGAGATCAAAGGAGTCTATGTACCGTTCTGGCTATTTGATACCGATGTAGACGCTAAGGTCCGTTATAAGGCAACCAAGATCCGTACTTGGAGTGACAGTGATTACAATTATACCCAGACCAGTTATTATATGGTGCACAGAGGCGGAAGTGTTGGATTTGAATACGTTCCGGTAGACGGTTCTACAAAAATGGCGGATGATCTGATGGAATCCATCGAACCGTTTAACTGTAGGGAGGCAGTGGATTTCCAGACGGCTTATCTTGCCGGTTACCTGGCAGATAAGTATGATGTGACTGCAGAAGAAAGCATTGACCGGGCGAATGAGCGTGTGAAAAAATCTACGGAGCAGGCATTTGCCGAAATAGTCATTGGTTACGATACTGTAGTAGCTGAAAATACCAGTGTACAGTTCCATGGCGGAAAAGCCAAGTATGCTTTATATCCGGTGTGGCTTTTAAATACCACATGGAATGGTAACAAATATACATTTGCAATGAACGGACAGACCGGAAAATTCGTCGGCGACCTGCCGGTAGATAAGGCGACAGCAACCCGTTGGACACTGGTACTGGCAGGTGCGTTCACTGCATTAACATACGGTGCAGCAACACTTCTGCACTTTCTCGGACTGTTTTAGGGGGTGACGGAATGAAAAAGAAAATAATATCACTTCTGCTTGTTCTGGCCCTTTGCCTGGGGATGACGTTTTCGGTTTCAGCCGAAGATGCAGAAGGATTTGCAAATGATTATTGTCGTGTGCAGGACATGGCGGGACTTATGACGGATAGTGAGGAAGCAAAATTAAATGACATACTTGATGAACTGAGTATCCGACAGAAAATGGATGTTGTCGTTGTGACAACAAATACGCTGGATAAAAAAACGGTGCAAGAATACGCCGATGATATTTATGATTACGGAAACTTCGGATATGGACAGGATAAGGATGGAATCCTTCTTCTCATTAGTCTGGGAGAAGAGAATGACTGTTATATTTCAACCTGTGGTTACGGAATCACAGCTTTTACCGATGCAGGGATCAAATACATTTCAAAAGAAATGACGAGTGATCTGAAGGATGAAAATTATTTTTCGGCATTTCAGACTTTTTCAGAGCTGTGTGACGAATTCATTACACAGGCAAGAAACGGAAAGCCGTATGACAGGAAAAGTCTTCCAAAGGAGCCATTATCCCCAATCTGGATTTTGATCTCCCTTGGGGTAGGAGTTGTTCTGTCACTTATCATTGTCGGCAGGATGAAGGCACAGCTTAAAACAGTGCGTTTCCAGTCAGCGGCAGGCAGCTATGTAAAAGACGATAGTCTGGATATTACAGAAAGCAGAGATATGTTCCTTTATGAAACGACTTCGAAAACGGCGAAAGAAAAGAAGAGCTCTTCCGGCGGCAGCAGTACACATACTTCTTCATCAGGAAGAACTCACGGTGGCGGAGGCAGCAAATTCTAGGGAAAATACCTCCTGTCATTAGTTTTAGATTGGATTTTTGCGTTGACGGTAAGCTGGAAAATGTGCTATACTGTATCACATAATGAGCAAAGAAGGAGGATATTACAATGAAACA
>URUU01000056.1 GCA_900551235.1 uncultured Lachnospiraceae bacterium | reverse complement strand
AGACAGCATCCTGATAAAATGCTCGGCATTTCAACACCTTACACCTGCCAGGAAATCACCGTAAATTTTTATTTTTTAAAGGAAGCTCTCTTCCTCAGCTTCGGATCGAGGATCTTCTTACGGATGCGCAGATGGTTCGGTGTTACTTCCAGAAGTTCGTCAGTATCGATGAAGTCCAGGGCTTCTTCCAGACTGAGGATCTTAGGCGGTGTCAGTTTCAGGGCATCGTCAGATCCGGAAGCACGGGTGTTGGTCAGATGTTTGCTCTTGCAGACATTCAGCTCGATGTCCTCTGCCTTACCGTTCTGTCCGATGACCATACCGGAGTAAACTTTTTCACCAGGTCCGATGAACAGGGTGCCACGTTCCTGAGCACTGAACAGACCGTAAGTTACGGATTCGCCGTCCTCGAATGCGATCAGGGAGCCCTGCTTGCGGTACTGGATATCACCTTTATAAGGTGCATAGCCGTCAAACATGGTATTCATGATGCCGTTACCTTTTGTATCGGTCATAAATTCTCCGCGGTAACCGATCAGTCCGCGGGAAGGGATGCAGAATTCCAGTCTTGTGTAGCCGCTGCTGGCAACGCTCATACCCTGCAGTTCACCTTTTCTAAGAGACAGTTTCTGGATAACGGTACCGGAGAATTCTTCCGGAACATCCACATAAACCAGCTCCATTGGCTCTAATTTCTTGCCGCGTTCATCTGTTTTGTACAGAACTTCTGCTTTGCTTACGGCAAATTCATAACCTTCACGGCGCATATTCTCGATCAGTACGGAAAGATGAAGCTCACCACGGCCGGAAACCTTGAAGGATTCGGTTGTCTCTGTTTCCTCTACACGCAGGCTGACGTCTGTGTTCAATTCCTTGAACAGACGGTCGCGCAGGTGGCGGGAAGTGATAAATTTACCGTCTCTTCCGGCGAGAGGACTGTCATTTACGATGAAATGCATGGCGATCGTCGGCTCAGAGATCTTCTGGAACGGGATTGCTTCTACATGATCCGGGGAGCAGAGTGTATCACCGATGTGCAGATCAGCGATACCGGAGATCGCTACGATCGAACCGATCGTTGCTTCGGTTACTTCTACTTTATTCAGACCATCAAACTCATACAGCTTGCTGATCTTTACTTTTTTCTGTTTGTCCGGATCGTGGTGGTTGACAAGAACGCAGTCCTGGTTGACACGGATGGTTCCGTTATCTACTTTACCAACACCGATACGTCCAACGTATTCATTGTAATCGATGGTACTGATCAGAACCTGAGTTCCTGCAGTTTCATCACCCTGCGGAGCAGGAATATAATTTAAGATCGTCTCGAACAGCGGAACCATGTCTTTTGGCTCGTCATCCAGACTTAAAGTTGCATAACCGCCTTTTGCAGAAGCATAAACAAACGGGCAGTCAAGCTGTTCGTCGGAAGCATCCAGATCCATGAACAGTTCCAGGATTTCATCGATGACTTCATCCGGTCTTGCTTCCGGACGGTCAATTTTGTTGATACAGACAATAACAGGCAGATCCAGATCCAGTGCCTTACGCAGAACGAATTTTGTCTGAGGCATGGCACCCTCGAAAGCATCTACCACGAGGATAACGCCGTTTACCATTTTCAGTACACGTTCCACCTCACCGCCGAAATCTGCATGTCCCGGAGTGTCAATGATATTGATTTTTGTATCTTTGTAAAATACAGCGGTATTTTTGGATAAAATAGTAATACCACGTTCACGTTCAATGTCGTTGCTGTCCATGACACGCTCGGCTACTTCCTGATTTGCACGGAATACACCGCTCTGTTTGAGCAGTTCATCTACTAATGTAGTCTTGCCGTGGTCAACGTGTGCGATAATGGCAATGTTGCGTACATCTTCTCTAATCATAAATAATACACTCTTCCTTTTGTATATGTTGTTTTATCGTTTTTCGTGTCTAAACCACTACAGAGTTTATCACATTTTTCCCAGATTACAAGGGATTTAAAAAATTTTTGAAGAAAAACCGAAAAACAGACATATTAAAATAGGAAAACGAATATATAAAAGATATACGGTATCTCAGATGGGAGAACCGGAAAAATACAAAAAGAAGCTTCATAGGGAAGGGAGAACAATTATTTATGGCAGATAAGATTATTGAAAACAACCAGGTATCGATCATTGGAGAGGTGGCATCCTCTTTTGTTTTCAGCCATGAAGTCTTTGGAGAAGGCTTTTATATGGTAGATATCCTGGTGAAAAGACTCAGTGACTGTTCCGACTGCATACCGGTTATGATCTCGGAGCGACTGATTGACGTGAACAAAGATTACCGCGGTGAGTTTGTACAGATCAGCGGACAGTTCCGTTCTTACAACCGGCATGAAGAAAAAAGAAACCGTCTGGTGCTTTCTGTTTTTGCAAGAGAGATCAGTTTTGTGGAAGAAGAGACCGATAAGGCTAAAACGAATCAGATCTTTCTGGATGGTTATATCTGCAAAACACCGGTTTACCGCAAGACACCACTTGGCAGGGAGATTGCAGATATGCTGATCGCGGTCAACCGTCCATATGGAAAATCAGATTATATTCCGTGTATCTGCTGGGGCAGGAATGCCCGATTTGCAGCGGGATTTGAAGTCGGAGGTCATGTACAGATCTGGGGCCGCATCCAGAGCCGTGAATATGTGAAAAAACTGGAGGGAGAAGAAGCGCAGAAGCGCGTGGCCTATGAAGTTTCCGTAAGCAAACTTGAGTACATCTGATGCAAGGGTTGAAAGATAGATTTTCTTGCTTTTTAGAAAGAAATGGTGTATAACTTATCAAAGATGCGTGAAATATTTTTAACGAGGTGCATAATGGATAAAGGTTCGATACATATTTACTGTGGTGAAGGGAAGGGGAAAACCACCGCAGCGATGGGCCAGGGGATACGAGAGGCAAGTCAGGGGAGAAGCGTTATCATTATACAGTTCATGAAAGAAAGAAATGCAGAAGAGATAGGGTTCGTACAGAGACTGGAGCCGGAAATCAAACTGTTTCGGTTTCAGAAATCGGAGGAAGCTTTCGAACAGCTTCCGGATTCAGAAAAAGCAGAAGAAATCAAGAATCTCAGAAATGCACTTAACTTTGCACGAAAAGTACTGGTTACGGAAGAGTGTGATGTGCTGATCCTGGATGAAGTTCTGGGACTTGTGGAGGCAGGTGTCATAGAAGCAGAAGAACTGCATGCATTGTTTGAGGCAAAAGGTGAGTTGACAACTCTGATTCTGACCGGGATTTATCCGGCAAAAGAATTGTGGAAGTATGCAGATGAAGTGACGGAAATGGTGACGGCATATAAAAAGTAACCGTTCAGCAGTTGACAATATATTTTGACAATGATAAGATAATAAATAAATGTGAGCAGATTTTCAAGATCTGCGAATCGTGATCGTGGTATAACAAGCGATTGCGATAATATTTGATAGAGGTTGCGTGTTTCAAGAGTAAGCCATCCGATGTATTCAGGTACAGGCGAAGGTGGCCAAAAGGGGAAAACGCCGAAAGCTGGATTGCACCTGAAGCTTGCAGCTTGGGCATGGAGCTAAGAACTCTATGACTGTCATCGAGAGACGATGGGGCGCTATCTGAAAGAATACAGTTATTTATTATTTATGGATTCTTTGGGGCAGACCTGATCGGGTTTGCCCTTTTTTACAGCGTTTCAGCCATTTCAGAGTAGGAGGAATAATTATGGCTATTTTTACAGGAGCAGGTGTAGCGATTGTAACACCGATGCATGAAAACGGAGACGTAAACTACGAAAAATTAAGTGAGATTCTGGAAGAGCAGATCGCAGGCGGAACAGACGCCATCATTATCTGCGGGACCACCGGAGAATCATCTACACTGACACACGAAGAACATCTGGATGTGATCCGTTATACAGTTGAAAAAGTGGCAAAGAGAATCCCGGTTATCGCCGGAACCGGTTCCAACTGCACAGCAACTGCCATCTATCTTTCACAGGAAGCAGAGAAAGCAGGAGCAGATGCACTTCTTCTGGTAACACCTTATTATAATAAAGCAACACAGAACGGACTGATCGCGCATTATACAGCGATCGCAGAATCCGTAAAACTGCCGATCGTTCTTTATAACGTACCGAGCAGAACCGGCTGCAACATTCAGCCGCAGACTGCTGTATATCTTGCAAAAAATGTAGAAAATATCGTAGCGATCAAAGAAGCAAGCGGAGATATTTCACAGGTAGCAACCCTGATGCAGATGGCAGACGGATGCATTGATCTGTATTCCGGAAATGATGACCAGATCGTACCGCTGATGTCTCTTGGAGCCAAAGGTGTGATTTCTGTACTTTCCAATGTAGCACCAAAAGAAGCACATGACATCGTTGCTCTTTATAATGAAGGAAAAGTAAAAGAAAGCTGTGATCTGCAGTTGAAAGCACTGCCGATGATCCATGCGCTGTTCAGCGAAGTAAACCCGATCCCTGTGAAAAAAGCACTCAATCTGATGGGAAAAGAAGTCGGACCGCTTCGCGGACCGCTCTCCGAGATGGAAGAGGGACATGCAGCAAAACTGGCAGAAGAGATGAAGAAGTTCGGCATTACACTGGCTGAATAATTGATATAGAATTGCGAGAGTTAGTATATAACGGAGCAATTCGCAGGAATTATCCTTACATGAAAGAGAGGAAAAAGCAATGGTAAAAATCATTATGCATGGCTGCTGCGGACACATGGGTCAGGTCATTTCACAGCTCGTAAAAGAGGATGAAGATGCACAGATCGTAGCAGGTATCGATCCGTTTGATAATGGAAAAATGGAATATCCCGTATATAAATGCCTGGAGGAGTGCAAAGAAGAAGCAGATGTTGTGATCGATTTCGCATCTGCAAAAGCTGAGGATGCACTGCTTGACTACTGCGGAGCAAACAAGCTTCCGGTGGTAGTCTGCACCACAGGTCTTTCAAAGAAACAGCTTCAAAAGGTGGCAGATACTGCGAAGAAAACAGCAGTCCTCAAGTCTGCAAATATGTCTCTTGGTATCAACACACTGCTGAATCTGTTAAAGAGTGCCGCAAAAGTGCTGGCAGAGGCAGGATTTGACATGGAGATCGTAGAAAAGCATCACAGACATAAACTGGATGCACCGAGCGGAACTGCACTGGCACTGGCAGACAGTATGAATGAAGCACTGGGAAATGCCTATCATTATACTTATGACAGAAGTGACCGCAGAGAAGAACGTGATCCGAAGGAAATTGGTATTTCAGCAGTACGCGGCGGCAATATCGTAGGTGAACATGAAGTGATCTTCGCCGGAACAGACGAAGTGATCGAATTTAAACATACGGCATATTCAAAAGCAGTCTTCGGAAAAGGTGCTGTTCAGGCAGCAAAATTCTTGGCAGGCAAAGAACCGGGACTGTATGATATGCAGGATGTGATCGCAGCGAACGCATAAAAGCAACAGAAAATCCAGAATGTCGTTTTATCATCCGGGAGATGATGAAACGGCATTTTTCACAAAAAGACAGGGGTATCGCAAACGTAAAAGAAATGGAGGAAAAAAATGTACCGAAGATTTTTGGCAGCAGGTATGCTGGCAGCGGTTCTGCTTGTATCTGGATGCAGTAACCATGCCACTCAAAACACAGAAAAAACAACACAGGCAGTAACGGAGAGTGCCACAGGGGAGAGCACACAGACAGAACAGACAGAGCCGGCTTCCGGTGTGAAAGAAACTGATATCGAAACGAAACAGAGTGACGGAAAAAACAAACAGTCAGAAGAGACACAGGATAAGACCAGCAAAGAATCAGAACAGACTGCCGGAGAACAGACAGGTGACGAAGAGCTCCATACGGTGATCGGAACACTGGAAGAACTGGGAATGGATCAGGTGATGCTGTTATCCGATAATGGAAATGAACTGATATTTTCCGTAGAAGGGGTAAAGATCGATCTTCCTTCCGGTATCCGCATCGGGAATCTGATCGCGGTGGATTATACCGGAAAAATCAACAAAAAAGGCACAAAAAAGGCGGCAGCGATCCGCATTGCAGGATCGGCAGATACCGTAAATGTGGGGGAAACAGAAAAAGAAGAAAACGAAGAAAACGATCTGGAAGCCGCAACAGAAGAAACAACTGAGAACGTAACTGAAAAGGTACAGGCATCAGGAAAGAAAAAAACATTACAGGGGACAATGGAAAAACTGTCCATGACCAGCCTTACACTCAAAGATGCAGATGGAAAGAACTATACGCTTCCTATTATCAATGTGCCGCTCTATCTGGAAAATGGGCTTGCCAAAGGTACAAAGGTGGAGGTGACCTACAGAGGAGATCTGAAGGGTGCTGACAAAGCAGAAGCGGTGGAGGTTCTGAAGATCCAGAGTGCACAATGAGTTATAAAAACTTTATAATTGTTTAGAGTTAGTCTATTTTTATGTATATACAAGTATGTTATGATAATTCTTAAGATACAGAATTATGGGAGTACGAAGTACGGAACAATTCGTATGGTATCTTTTGATCTTAACATCATTTTTAAAATGTGTGAAAAGGAGAGATTATCATGGATGTACAGATTATATATACAAGTCGTACCGGAAATACGGAAAAGCTGGCAGAAGCAGTTTTTGCTGCAGTGCCGGTAAAAGAAAAAAATGTAAAAAGAATCGAGGAGAGAACAGAGCGGGATGACGGAGATCTGTACCTGGTTGGCTTCTGGACAGATCGGGGAACGGCAGGCAGTGAGATTCTGGATCTGCTGGGAAGTCTTCATGGAAAGAAGGTAGCACTGTTTGGAACCTGCGGCATGGGCAATGATCCGCAGTATTATAAAAGAATTTTGAATGGTGTGGCAGCATTTATCCCGGAGGACAGCGAATATCTTGGCGGATTTTTGTGCCAGGGGAAAATGCCGATCCAGGTACGACAGCGCTATGAATCCATGCGGGGTGTTTCGGATACAGAACAGATTGACCGCATGATCCGCAATTTTGATGAGGCGCTTCTGCATCCGGACCGGAAAGATCTTAAAGCAGCATCCGATTTTGTAAAGAGCCTGTTCTGAAAAATATGGGAAAATCAAAAGAAGTAAAAACAAATGCCATGCGCATACTGGAACGAAACAAGATTCCATACAAAGAATATACTTATGAATGTGATGAATTCGTGGATGCCCTGAAAGTGGCAGATACACTTGGTCAGCCATACGAGCTGCTCTACAAGACTCTGGTCACGATTGGAAACAGCAAAAATTATTTTGTGTTTGTCATACCGATCGCTGAAGAACTGGATATGAAAAAGGCAGCAAAATCGGTCGGTGAGAAATCCGTTTCTATGATCCATGTCAAAGACATCAATCAGGTGACCGGCTATATCCGCGGAGGCTGCACAGCGGTTGGCATGAAGAAACAGTATGTGACGAGAATTGATGAAAGCGCACAGAAACTGGATAAGATGATCGTCAGCGGAGGACGCCTCGGTGTACAGATCGAGCTGAAGCCGGAGGATCTGAAAAAGGCAAGCAGGGGAGAGTTTGCCGATATCATTTTCAAACAGCCGGAATAATGGACGTACAACGATGACGAGGCATATATAGACCTCAGAGCATCTAATGAAAAAGCGGAAGAATGCTTTTATAAGATAACGTTTACGGGAAATGCTATTGAGGTTTTTGCAAACAAGAGTTACAACCACGGTAAAGTGAAATACCACGTGGATGGCGGAACGATCGTGGATACCAACACGCAGTACACGCAGAAACATTTCGCAGAAGTATCCGCAGAGAAAAAATGCAGTAAGACACTTATGGCATAGAAAAATGACCGTGCAGTCAGTGAACTGGTCTTAAGTGCCGCGAACGGTGATTTTACAAATGTGACAATTCAGACAAGAGATCTGATGGACGGCAAAAAGAAGATTGCAAAAGAAAACGTGACGGCAACCTTTATCCGTTCCACAAAAGCTTATGTGTATGGATATGTCTATGGAAATGATGTTCCGGCGGCAACGGAAGACAACCGGGCGGAAGCATCGGATATTCTCTGGCAGAGTACACCAATCGACATAAAGGCAGATACCCTTCAGTCGGTCTGGGTGGAGTTTGCGATTCCAAAGGAATCGAAAGCTCTCACCGCAAAAACTTATTTCGTTTCTCGTTTCGCAGGGTTCTTCATCCACAAAAGTTGAAATGCTGGACTTTTGGGGATTGGATGCTTCTTCCATGCCTACTTCTTCCGCTCTTGATCAGTAGCGGCAAAAGCTGAAACCGGCTGCCCTGGAAGCTGTGTTCAAACATTTTAATTCATCTGCCACGGCATTGCTCCCCAATATTTTAAGCGATGACAAATACCGCTTTCTGGCTGCCGATGGTTCGACCTGCACTTATTTCAGTACACCCTCTTTCTCATCAGCTGACTATTATTGCTCACCCGGAAATTCCATCTGCCACGTAATGAATTTCCACCGGAACGTATCAAGGAGATCTACTACGCCAGATTAAATGGAATTGCTATAGATTTGCTTAGAAGAACACAAGAGTTAGAAAAGCAAAAAAATATGCTATATGGAATTATGCTTATTGTAATGGGGATTGCATTGCAAGCACTTTCGTATGCCATTGGCGGTTCGGATTTTAAGGATTTTATCTCAGGATTACTGTTAGGATTATCAATTGGTGAAATGTTAGTTGGTGTTTTTGCTGTCGGAAAATCCTTGGCAGGAAGATAACTTCCAGTCTTACGGAGAGATTGAAAGCAACATAAGATTTGAATTTTATGGAGGAACTATAGTGGCAGATAAAATACAAAATGCTTATCATGATTCTAAAAATATATACGATGGTGTATTAACGCAGGGAAATATCTTTAGTAAGCTCTATATTAAATTGTTTTGGAGTGGAACGGATGACAATGAAATTGCAAGGAAAGTTTTATCATACATTCCAAATGACTTTGACGGTGAGTTGTTAGATGTTCCTGTCGGTACAGCAGTATTTACAGAAGCAAAATGGGAAGCACTTGCAAATGCGAAGATTACCTGTCTTGATTATAGCGAGGATATGCTTGCACAGGCTCAAGCTCGTTTGGCAGAATGTCAACATATTTCATTTATCCAAGGCGATGTTGGGAACTTACCTATGGAAGATGAAACTTATGATATTGTAGTTAGTATGAATGGTTTTCATGCTTTTCCAGATACTATTTATAACCTTTTAAAGAAAAAGGAATTCCGGTGGATCCAGTTGGATGGCGGAAAGTATCGCATCTCTAAGAAGAGTTTCGATGACTGGCTCGATAACTTGGAACAATAAAAAACAGGGTGTTGATCAGGCAGATTTTGTCTGCATCGACATCCTAAATTTTTATCTGGATTTGAGATATGATATAAGAAAAAACACTAGCACTAAAAAAGACAGGAAGTGAAGAATAAATGGCAACAGCAATTATGAAACAAAAAGAAGTTCCGGAAATAGACGATGTTGAGGAAATTATTTTAAAGATATAAGAAGAAAGTCGACCGTTGCTTTTTCTTCCTGCCGCGAAAACAGCCGAGAGTGACCACCAAATGCAGGATATGTACAGGCTGAACAAAACTGCATGAATTGACTTCACTCAAATATGACACAGCCCTGATCATGGAGAAAAATCTGCAAATATATCCTCTGTTTCGGATACTGCCGGACGGATATGCAACACAGTCTCCCGATTATTGATCGCAGATGAATTTGACAACCCCGAAAAAACTTCGGGCAAAGTCGTCCGTGTGGACTTGCTTTTATTCAGATATTCGTATAGAATGTATTGTATTGAGTATTATCCATGCGGAGGTGCGGTATGAACGGGATCAAGGGCTATATCTCCATTCGGGAGGCGTCCTACCGTTGGGGCGTGTCAGAGCGGCGGGTCAACCAGTATTGCGCCGAAGGGCGGATCCCCGGCGCGTCCCGGTTCGGGCGTTCATGGGCGATCCCGGAAAACGCGGAAAAGCCATCTGACCCGCGCTTCAAGGGGCAGCACCGCGATTCCGGCAGGACAAGCACCTGACAGACACCCGGCTACATTGGAAGCATCCGCAAAAAGGAAGTGAACGCTATGACTTGCGACGAAACCTTATACCGCCAATATCTTAGCGGCGACGACGCGGGGATGGAGGCCCTGATGAAAAAATACGGCGACCCCCTGACCTTGTATATCGACGGCTATCTGCACGACGTTCACGAGGCGGAGGAGTTGATGCTGGACGTTTTCGCCTATCTGTTCACCAAAAAGCCGAAGATACGGGACGGCGGCTTCAAGGCGTATCTCTATAAGGCGGCGCGGCACATGGCACTGCGCCATAAGAGCAAACGAAAGCCGCTGTTCAGCCTTGATGCGCTGACCGACGAGCCGGACGGACGGCTGCTGACGGAGGAGGTCATCCGGACGGAGGAGCGAAACCGCATTCTGCATTTCTGCATGAGCGAAATGAACCCGGACTATCGGGAAGTCCTGTATCTCACCTATTTTGAGGATATGAGCTACGCACAGGCGGCGGAGGTCACGGGAAAAACGGTAAAACAGATCACCAACATGGTGTATCGCGGAAAAGAGAGCCTGCGAAGGCTCTTAGAACGGGAGGGGATCACAAATGCGGAGTCATGAGGAGCGCGTTGCGGAGACGAAGCGGCGCATCGCCAAAATGGAACGAGAAAAACAGCGGCGGCGCAATACGATCACCATGGCTTCCGCAGTGGCGGCGTGCCTTGTACTGCTCATCGGCGCGTCCCTCGCCATGCCCGGCATTGCTGCGCGGATACAGACAGGCGATTATTCCGGCTTTGAAACGGCGGCCAGCATGTACGGCGGCGGCGCGGCTTTGGGATACATTGTCATCGGACTTTTGGCGTTTTTACTCGGCGTGTGCGTGACCGTTCTGTGCTTCCGGCTGCGTCAGATGAACCGGGAGGACGAGCAGCACAAAGAAAGCGAGGATGCGCATGGAGCTGATTGAGAACCTGCTGCAACTGCTGGTCACGTTCGTGGGTGCGCTGCTTTCGGGTATCTCCTACCGGAAAAGCCGCAGGCAGGCGTATTTTCTGCTGCTGTGCTTCTATGGCTGCTTTGCCCTCGGCGCGCTCTACTGGACGCTGTATCTGCTGCTGTTCGATACCACGCCGCGCGTCTTTTATGTGTCGGAGTTCGGCTGGGTGGCGAGCGTAATTTTCCTGCGCATTTTGCAGGCGACGCTCTCCACACCGGAGGAACGCAGTTTCCGCTGCCGCAGGGCATGGCTTGCGCCTGCATTCGGCCTTCCGCTGCTGGCGTTCTACTGCACCTTCGGGGACATTCTCTCCAACCTGATCTGGT
>URUU01000055.1 GCA_900551235.1 uncultured Lachnospiraceae bacterium | reverse complement strand
CCACCGAGCGATTGTCTGAGCCGCAAGGCGGCGAGTTTTCGCGAATGGCGGATAACAAACGCTCGAACCGAACAGAAAACGCAGGGGGTCAGAAGATTTTCTTTCTGAAGGTTCTGGCGTTCTGGTTCCTGCTGCTTCTATTCTGTTTTCGGATTCCTTTGCACATTCTAAAACCTCCGTAAATTCTTATTTGAAGAGTTCCTCAAAATCTTCTATGTAATAATCTGCCGCCTGCCGGATTTTCTCCTGGGCATCGACAGATGCTTCTTCCCGCATGGCTGCTACCTCAAACCCTGCGCTTTTTGCCGCACAGATTCCCTTATAGATATCTTCATATACAAGGCAGTCTCCTGGTGAAAGCTTCAGTCTTTTTGCTGCTTCCAGATAAACATCCGGAAAATCTTTGCCGCGCGGCACTTCCATCGTAGTCACAAATGCATCAAAGCATTCCAGTACACCATTTCTCTCAAGGCAAGGTGCAATCAGCTCGTACGCTGAGGATGTTGCCGCTGCGATATGTGTACCGGCCTTTTTCAGTTCCTGCAAATATGCTTTTGCGTGAGGCTTAAGTTCCACCTTCTTTGCATAGGCTTCTGCTGCCATACTATGCCATTCCTGCACCAGATCTTCCGGTTTTTCATTCAGTCCAAACCGTTCGACCGTATACTGCGCTGCCCGGTAATATCCCATTGGCGTGATCATCTCAAGATAATCGGACGGTACTTCAAATCCTCTTCGCCCAAGAAAATCCACATCTATCTGCCTCCAGACCCACATAGAGTCCAGAAGTGTGCCATCCATATCAAAAATCGCACCTTTTTTCTTTATCATAAGTAGCTCTCCTATCTTTTAAGCACTCTGCCGCTCACCAAAATAAACATCGTACCATACCAGGAAGGTATAGACCGCCCATATTTTACGGCTGTTATCTGACAGCCCATTGTAATGATCGTCCATCAGTTTGATCAGATAATCAGTCTGGAAGAATTTTTTTGATGCTTCACTTTCAAATGCAGCACGCACTTTATCATAATACTTCTTTTCTTTGAGCCATACACGCGTCGGTACCGGAAATCCCAGTTTTTTACGTGCTGCCACTTCCTCAGGAAGAATGCTGTGTGCAGCCTCACGGAAAGCATATTTGGTCTGTGTCTTGCGGATCTTATTATCAAAAGAAAGTTTCTTTGCTGTCTTGTAGACTTCAATATCCAGATACGGCACACGCGTCTCCAGAGAATGTGCCATGCTCATCTTGTCAGCTTTCTGAAGGATATCGCCGATCAGCCAGAATTTCAGGTCGATATACTGCATACGTGCGGTATCATCCAGTTTTCTGGTTTTCTGATAACAGGCTGCCGTCAGGGTCTTCGGATCTTCTGCCAGAATGCTGCCCTTTAAGACTTTCGCTTTTTCCTTCGGATGGAACAGATAGGCATTTCCGATAAAACGCTCCTCAATCGGTGTACATCCGCGGATCAGATAATTCTTTCCCTTGAAATTTTTTTTGTTGTCTTCCAGTTTTTCTTTGATCTTCTTTTTCAGACCTGCCGGCAGTGCTTTAAACGGACGCAGGGAAACTGGTTCATGGTAGATCACATAGCCGCCGAACAGCTCGTCCGCACCTTCTCCGGACATGACTACCTTCAGCTTGCTTGCTGCCAGTTCGTCTACAAACCAAAGGGCAACTGCGGACGGATCTGCCAAAGGCTCATCCATATGATACTGCACTTTCGGCAGCACTGCCCAGTATTCTTCCGGTGTGATTACCTTCTGATGGCAGGTACTTCCTGCATAGTCTGCAATTTCTCTTGCACGCTCCATCTCGCTGTATCTGCCGTTGTCTTCTGCAAATCCCACGGTAAACGTATTCTGGAAATGTCCCTGTGCTGCAATGTAGTTGGAATCCACACCGCCGGAAAGCAGAGAACCTACCTCTACATCACTGACCTTATGTGCTTCGATCGATTCAGCAACACGTTCTTTGATTTCCTGTACGATTGCTTTCTCATCCTGTTTTTTCTCCGGTGCCAGAGTTGGATCAAAATAGCGGGAAACTTTTAATTTGCCGTCTTTGTATTTCAGGCAGCATCCCGGATTTAATTTATAGATGCCTTTAAAAAAGGTTTCATCCATAGCGGAATACTGGAAACTCAGATAATGGCTCAGAGCCTCTTCATTCAGCTCACGTTTGTATTCCGGATATTCCAGGATTGCTTTGATCTCGGATGCAAAGACCAGATTTCCGTTTACTTCCGCATAATAAAATGGTTTGATACCAAAAAAGTCTCTGGCCGCAAATAAAGTTTTCTCTTTGCTGTCCCAGATGGCAAAGCCAAACATTCCACGAAGCTTTTTCAGCATTTTCTCGTGATATTCTTCATATGCATGGATCAGACACTCAGTATCGGAATGGTTCGCAAATACATGCCCTTTTTCCTGAAGTTCTTTTGTAAGTTCCTGATAATTATAAATTTCACCATTAAATACGATCACCACTTCGCCTGTCTCATTGTACATCGGTTGGTTGCCGCAGTCCAGATCGATGATGCTCAGTCTTCGAAAGCCCAGTGCCACGTCTTCATCGATATAACTTCCGCCGCCGTCCGGACCTCTGTGATAAATACTTTTCATCATATTTTCGATTACCGGCTTCTGTTTGTCGTATTTTCCTGCTATTCCACAAATTCCACACATAATCTACACCTACTTTCATGCATTCTTTTTTGCCATCCTACATTTTGCAATTTGAACGCTGTGGTTAAACGATTACCAATTTTCGCATCAGATTGGCTCAAAATCGCAAAAACATTTGATTTACTCCATAATATACCACTTAATTTAACAACATACCATGCAAAGATACTACAAAATTTCAAGAATATCCAGTTATTTTTTCTTATTTTTTCACATGAGCCAAATATTTTACTTCTTATATTCAGTTATTTCGTTCTGGCTCTTGCTTTTTTCCCGTTTTCGGTTACAATAGAACAGGTAAAATGTCAGTCATACTGACCAGAATACACACATATGAGTGAGTGTATTTCGTTCGATTATTTTGTATACAATATACTTTCTGGAGGTTAAAAATGATTAGTGCAAACAATGTGACTCTGCGTATCGGTAAGAAAGCATTATTTGAAGATGTAAATATCAAATTTACAGAGGGAAACTGCTATGGTCTGATCGGTGCCAACGGTGCCGGCAAATCTACATTCCTGAAGATTCTTTCCGGTCAGCTCGACACTACCAACGGCAATATTGTCATTACACCCGGACAGCGTCTCTCCGTCCTGGAGCAGGACCACTTCAAATACGATGCGTTCACGGTCATGGACACGGTTATCATGGGAAATCAGCGTCTCTATGATATTATGAAAGAAAAAGATGCCATTTATGCAAAAGAAGATTTCAGTGAAGAAGACGGTATCCGTGCCAGCGAACTAGAAGGCGAATTTGCTGAGATGAACGGCTGGGAAGCGGAATCTGATGCAGCCACACTGTTAAACGGTCTTGGCATCGAACCGGATCTGCATTATACCCTGATGGGTGACTTAAACGGCAACGAAAAGGTCAAAGTCCTGCTTGCAAGAGCCCTGTTCGGCAATCCGGACATCCTGCTGCTCGACGAGCCGACCAACCATTTGGATCTCGGTGCGATCGAATGGCTGGAAGAATTCCTGATCAACTTCGAAAATACTGTTATCGTGGTATCTCATGACCGTTATTTCCTGAATAAGGTCTGCACACATACCGCAGATATTGACTACGGCAAAATCCAGCTTTATGCCGGCAACTATGATTTCTGGTACGAGTCCAGTCAGCTGATGATCCGCCAGATGAAAGAAGCAAACAAGAAGAAAGAAGAAAAAATCAAGGAATTACAGGACTTTATTTCCAGATTCAGTGCCAATGCTTCCAAATCCAAACAGGCTACTTCCAGAAAACGTGCTCTGGAAAAAATCCAGCTCGATGAGATCCGTCCTTCCAGCCGTAAATATCCGTACATTGATTTCCGTCCGGAACGTGAGATCGGCAACGAAGTACTGATGGTGGAAAACCTTTCCAAGACCGTTGACGGGGTAAAAGTACTCGATGATATTTCTTTCACACTGGGAAGAAATGACAAAGTTGCCTTTGTCGGCGGCAATGAACTTGCAAAAACGGTATTCTTCAAAATCCTGATGGGCGAACTGGAGCCGGACGAAGGTTCTTTCAAATGGGGTGTCACCACATCTCAGGCTTACTTCCCAAAAGACAGCACCAAAGAATTTGACAACGATCTGACGATCGTAGACTGGCTGACACAGTTCTCCGAGATCAAAGATGCAACTTATGTACGTGGCTTCCTCGGACGTATGCTCTTTGCAGGTGATGACGGTGTAAAACAGGTCCGCGTACTCTCCGGTGGTGAGAAAGTCCGCTGCCTTCTCTCCAAGATGATGATCTCCGGTGCAAACATCCTGATCTTTGACGAACCGACCAACCACCTGGATATGGAATCCATCACCGCCCTGAACAACGGCATGATCAAATTTCCGGGTGTGATCCTGTTTGCTTCCCACGACCATCAGATCGTGCAGACAACGGCAAACCGTATCATGGAAATCCTGCCAAACGGCAAACTGATCGACAAGATCACCTCCTATGACGAATACCTGGCAAGTGACGAAATGGCAAAGAAACGTCAGGTTTACAGTACAGAGGGGACTTTAGAGGACAACTAATTTAACAAGATCCGATCTGTCGGAAGATACTTTATCAAAAAGCAAAAAGGATATGGAATCCATTTTGGAAACCATATCCTTCTTTTTTATTTAAACCAGTATCTCTGCTTTTACGCCCAGCAGTTCTTTGTTCTCTTCCAGAATCGGATTCACCACGTTTTTCAGGAAGTTGTCCACCTGCCTTGGTGCACGGCCTACATATCTGGACGGCTCCATGCTCTTCTGCAGCTCTTCCAGTGTCATGTTGAATGCCGGATCTGCGGCGATCAGTTCCAGAAGGTTGTTTTCTTTCCCTTCTTCTTTGACATGTTTGCCTGCTTCCATGGAAAGTACACGGATACGTTCATGCAGTTCCTGACGGTCACCGCCAGCCTTTACAGCATCCATCATAATGTTCTCGGTTGCCATGAACGGCAGTTCTGCCATCATGTGTTTTTCAATAACTTTCGGATATACAACCAGACCGTCTACCACATTCAGGCACAGATCCAGGATACCGTCGATTGCCAGAAATCCTTCCGGAACGGAAAGTCTCTTGTTTGCAGAATCATCCAGGGTTCTCTCAAACCACTGAGTCGCAGATGTAATTGCCGGATTCAGTGCATCTACCATCACATAGCGGGAAAGAGATGCGATACGCTCACTTCTCATCGGGTTACGTTTGTAAGCCATGGCGGAAGATCCGATCTGGGTCTTTTCAAACGGTTCTTCTACTTCTTTTAAATGCTGAAGCAGCCGGATATCGTTGGAGAATTTGTGTGCACTTGCAGCGATGCCTGCCAGTACATTGATCACTCTGGTATCGACTTTTCTGGAGTAAGTCTGGCCGGATACCGGATAGCACTCTTTGAATCCCATCTTCTTTGCGATCATCGGATCGATCTTGTCGATGGTCTCCTGATCTCCGTCAAACAGTTCCAGAAAGCTTGCCTGTGTCCCTGTTGTTCCCTTGGAACCGAGCAGTTTCATGCTGCCAAGTACATAGTCCAGATCTTCAAGGTCCAGACAGAACTCCTGCATCCAAAGCGTTGCACGTTTTCCGACGGTTGTCGGCTGTGCCGGCTGGAAATGGGTAAACGCCAGGGTCGGCTGGTTTTTGTATTCATCTGCAAATTTTGCCAGCTCTGCCAGTACATTGACCAGTTTCTTTTTCACCAGCTTCAGTGCTTCTGTCATCACGATAATATCAGTGTTGTCACCAACATAGCAGGAGGTTGCTCCCAGATGGATGATGCCTTTTGCTTTCGGGCACTGTACGCCATATGCATACACATGGGACATAACGTCGTGGCGGACAAGACGTTCTCTTTCTTTTGCCACATCATAGTTGATGTCCTCTGCATGTGCTTTCAGTTCCTCGATCTGCTCGTCTGTAATGTTCAGTCCAAGCTCTTTTTCTGTCTCGGCAAGTGCGATCCAGAGTTTTCTCCAGGTACGGAATTTCATATCCGGTGAAAAAATGTACTGCATTTCCTTGCTTGCATAACGCTCTGATAATGGGCTTACGTATCTGTCTGTACTCATATTTTCCTCCTGTATCTTACTGTTCGAATTCTCCTCTGATATCCTCCATCGGCGGATCCAGCGGATAGTTTCCGGTAAAACATCCGGTGCAGATCGGCAGGTCTCCTGCCATCTGACGCAGGCGACTGCAGTCCAGATATCCAAGACTGTCTGCTCCTATCACCTGTCTGATCTCCTCCACGGTACGGTTGTATGCAATCAGCTGCTCTCTTGCAGGCACATCGGTACCGAAGTAGCACGGCCATAAAAATGGCGGTGAACTGACACGCATATGCACTTCTTTGGCTCCTGCCTCACGCAGCATATGCACAATGCGGTCACTGGTTGTTCCACGGACGATCGAATCATCGATCATGATCACTCGTTTGCCTTCTACTGCTTCACGCAGTACATTCAGTTTCACACGGACGCTGGACTCACGGCTGCTCTGTTTCGGTTTGATAAAGGTACGGCCGACATAGCCGTTTTTCACAAAAGCAGTACCGTATGGAATGCCGGACTGAAGGGAATAGCCAAGTGCTGCTGCATTTCCGGATTCCGGGACACCGACTACGATATCCGCATCCACCGGTGAATCCATCGCCAGATACCTTCCTGCCATCAGTCTGGAATGATAGACGCTCACACCGTCGATCACGCTGTCCGGTCTTGCAAAGTAAATGTACTCAAAAACGCAGTGTGCCGTCTGCTGCTTTTGGCACAGACGTGTGTCAGATTTGATGCCTTCCTGTGTGATCGTAACGATCTCACCCGGCAGTACATCCCTTACAAACTCGGCACCGATCGTATCCAGTGCACAGGTTTCACTCGCAAGTACATAGGCATTTCCCCTTTTGCCGATGCACAGCGGGCGGAACCCCTGCGGATCTCTTGCTCCCATCAGTTTTCTCGGAGACATGATCACAAGAGAATAGGCTCCTTTGATCTTCTGCATGGCACGGGCAACTGCCTCTTCTGCCGTCTTGCTTCTGACACGTTCTCTCGCAATGTGATATGCGATCACTTCAGAGTCAATGGTCGTCTGAAAAATCGCTCCGCCATATGCCAGCTCTTCCCGCAGCTGTGGGGCATTGATCAGGTTTCCATTGTGTGCAAGTGCAAGTGTGCCTTTGATATAATTCAGTACCAGAGGCTGTGCATTCTCTCTTGTGCTGGCTCCCGCCGTAGAATAACGCACATGGCCGACACCGATGTTTCCATGAAGATTCTCCAGTTTTTCTGCGTCAAACACTTCGTTTACAAGTCCCATTCCCTTGCAGGAATCCACTTTCCCTTTTGGTCCTTCCGTATCACTGACGGCGATACCACAACTCTCCTGTCCTCGGTGCTGTAAAGCAAACAGACCATAATATATGGTCTGTGCAATATCGTTCCCGTCAAAATCATAGATGCCGAATACACCACATTCCTCGCCTGGTTTGTCATCCATTTCTCTCTGAATATGCAAATTCTCGTTCATCTGATTTCCTTTCCGTGGTTTCCATCAAAACTTTTCGTATCTGTTCAGTACCTTCACAGATACGACTTTCTTCTGTTATTCCGCAATTTATTATAGTCTATCATTTTCTATAAAGCAAGTTTTTTGTCACTGCTCGTAGCGTATCATTTCTCTTTTCAGACGTTTCATGATCTTTTTCTCCAGTCTTGAGATATAAGACTGCGAAATGCCGAGGATATCTGCCACTTCTTTCTGTGTCTTTTCTTTTCCGTCACCTCTGTTCAAACCATAGCGCAGATTGACGATCGTCTGTTCTCTGTCAGAAAGTTTTGCAATCGCCCGAAAGAGCAGCTTGTATTCTACTTCCGTTTCCATATCACGGTAGATCACATCTTCATCCGTTCCTAAAATATCTGACAGCAGCAGTTCATTTCCATCCCAGTCCACATTTAACGGTTCATCGATGGAAACCTCCAGCCTGGTCTTGCTGTTTCTTCGTAAATACATCAGGATCTCGTTTTCGATGCATCTGGACGCATAAGTCGCAAGCTTGATATTTTTCCCGCTGTTAAACGTATTGACAGCCTTGATCAGTCCGATCGTTCCGATTGAAATCAGATCTTCCACACCAACTCCCGTATTATCAAATTTTTTCGCTATGTATACCACCAGACGCAGATTGTGTTCGATCAGGATTTTCTTTGCCTCTTCCTGATTTTCTGTCTCCTGTTCCAGACTTTCCAGCATTCTTGCCTCTTCCTGCACCGAAAGCGGTGCCGGAAGCACATCGCTTCCACCAATGTAATGCACTTCATTTGTTCTCTGAAACCATACATTCTGCCATCTTCTTGTTACTTTAAACTGAAATTTCTGTGGGGCTGCTATTTTAAACATGATTCTTCTCCTCCTGATCTTTCCGGTTTTCCGGGTGCAGTATCATCTGATAACTGTCATCACTGCTCAGCTTTTCTTTTGCCAGCGCTATCACCGGATGTTCATAAATCTCGGTTTTTCTTCCCTTACTGATCCTCATACGGTCAAACGTCAGACCGGTAAACATTTTTCCGCCTCCGTTTACAGTTCGGTATGGGATCAGAAATATTTTCTCGTCTCCTGTCAGTAATTCTTTTACTGCATCGTATTCTATGATATTTACCGGACGTTTCTGATATGGTTCCCGTAAACGGTTTCCCGTATCATACAGTGCTTTTACCCTGCTGCTTTTTCCCTTCCGGAAAACTTCTGCATCATAAATATGTTCCTGCCTGTTCTTTTCCTTCCACAGAATCTGCAGCGCAAGCCTCAGAATCAGAAACAGCACTGCTTTTACCGGAAACACCGGCAGTTTTTTTGCGCCTGCCACTGCCAGCACCGCTCCGCCAAAACAGAAACTGATCAGATAAAACACAGACACTTCTAAAAAAAGATCCCTGCATTTCTTTTTTCCAAGTCCCATCCGGATCATAAAAAATGCCATACCCGTCTGGCAGCTCCGTATCAGTACCATGTTTTTTACAGAAAAGAATAAAAGTATACAGGAAACCACACTTTCCAAAAAGCCTGCCAGAAAAATACTTTTCCGATTCCAGTTCTGCCGCAGCATCTCTGCCGTAAGCACCAGCATGGCACAGTCCGTAAACAAATTTTCTAAAAAATAGAAATCCAGATAAATTTCATAGTACACAAAACACCCCCTGTCTCCTGCATGGAGTGCCGCTTAAGCACTTTCCATTATAGGTGACAGGGGGTGCAGATTTTGTCAAAAGCACAACCCTATATCATGTTTTTCATCGACATCACTCGACTTTTAAAATCTCTAAGACATTCCTTAACTGTCCCGCATCGATCTGACCTGGTGCAGATGCCACACCTGCCGTTCCAAAAGTAATGGCTGAGCCAAATATTTCGCCCGCCAGCCTCGACACTGTTCCCAGCTTCCCCATCGACATCGTGATCACCGGGGTATCACCGTGAAGTTCTTTCATACTAAGTGTTGCATCCAGCAAATTCAGGACATCACGCTCACTTTGCGGCATGACTGCTGCTTTTGCTATATCTGCTTCCAGTTCCTGCATCTTGCACAAAAGCATAATGATCTGTTCTTTTTTCGGTGTCTTCTCAAAGTCATGACTGGAGGCAATGACCTTGATTCCCCGTTCATGTGCCATCGAGATCAGAACATAAGCAATATCATCCCCATGTGAAATTTCCACATCCGCCAGCTCCATCTTTTCTTCCTGCAGCACTTCTGTCATGACTTTCAGATACTTCTCTGCTGTAAAGTCTGCCTCTCCGCCCTCTCTTCTGGTACGTATTGTAAAAAGCAGCGGAATCTCCCCCAGAACCGTCCGGATTCTTTCACCAGCTTTTTTTCTCTTATCTTTGTTTTCAATATCCGTAAAAAAATCCGCTCTCCATTCAACCAGATCCGGACATCCTGCAACTGCGGATCTTGCAGCATTTTCCAGTTCTTCTATCGTCTTTCCCATAATCGGGATACAGATCTTCGGACGACCTTCTCCGATGACCAGATTCCCTGCTGTTACTGTTTTGCTCATATCTTTTCCTCCAATACCTCTCACTTTCCATACAGTATACTATATTTCTCCAGTGAAGTCCAGCACTTGACAGACGCCCCGACATTTCGTACCATTATAACAAGGATGATGCCAGAGTCAAAGATTGTCAACTATGATTCAGACTTTTGACACTTATATCACACTATAAAAAAGATACGAGGTGACACTTTATGAATAACACATCAGATATGTTTCCGGTCATTGACGGAGATACCAGACTGACTGGGCTTTTGGGAAGTCCGGTTGCACACAGCATTTCTCCGCTGATGCACAACGAGGCTTTCCGTCTTCTTAATCTTAATTACGTTTATCTCTGTTTTGATGTACCAGAGGAACGGCTTGCCGATACCGTAAAAGGTCTTCGCTGCATGAACATTGCCGGTTTTAACTGTACCATGCCGGATAAAACGAAAATCTGTGAGCTGATCGATGATCTTTCCGATGCTGCCCGCATGATCGGAGCAGTCAATACCGTAGTAAATGAAAACGGAAAACTGATCGGACACAACACCGACGGCATCGGTTATATGCAGGCAGTAAAGGAAGCAGGACACGATATCATCGGAAAAGAAATGACTCTGCTCGGAGCCGGTGGTGCTGCCACTGCCATTGCAGTCCAGGCTGCCCTGGATGGTGTGTCCAAACTGCACATTTTCAACCGCAGAGGCCGTTCCTGGGAACGTGCAAAAAAACTTGCCGATACGATCAATGCCGGCACTTCCTGTGTCGCTGACGTTTCTGATCTTGCTGATGAAACAGCCATGCGCCATGCACTGCAGACAAGCACCATCCTTACCAATGCCACATCTCTTGGCATGGCACCGCATGAGGATACCTGTCCGGTTCCGGATGCATCCCTGCTTCGCCCGGAACTGATCGTATCAGATATCATTTACAATCCGAAGCAGACACGACTTTTGCAGATGGCTGCCGCAAATGGATGTGCGGCCTTTAACGGACTCTATATGCTGCTTTTCCAAGGTGCAGAGGCTTTCCGCCTGTGGACCGGAAAAGAAATGCCGACAGAACCAATCAAAGAACACTATTTCAAAGGATAAACCGCCACCTGTAAATTGCTTTCCTGAATCAAAAACCGTCCGGAAACTCAAATCTCCGAACGGTTTTTCTATGCATTTTATTTTATGATGCCAGGGTCAAAAGGTCTAAATCCACATGAGCTTGCTCATAGGTGGATG
>URUU01000054.1 GCA_900551235.1 uncultured Lachnospiraceae bacterium | reverse complement strand
GAGCTTTCCAGGCTGTAGTCGGTTCATCAAAATTCAAGTTCACCTACTACATCACAGGATTCTTTATCTTGCTTGGAGTTCTGTTAGGACGTTTTATCTGCGGTTTTCTCTGTCCGTTTGGATGGTTTCAGGATCTGCTGCATAAAATTCCAGGCAAGAAACTATCTACTGCAAAACTAAAACCTCTGCGCTATCTGAAATACGCAGTTCTGGTCGTCTTTGTTATACTGCTTCCGGCACTTGTAACTAATTCGCTGGGTATGGGCGATCCGTTCTTCTGCAAGTACATATGCCCACAAGGCGTACTTGAAGGCGCAATTCCACTTTCACTTGCTAATTCAGGAATCCGTGCAGCACTCGGACATTTATTTACGTTTAAGTTTACGATCCTTGTACTTGTAATCATCTTAAGCATTTTGTTTTACCGTCCATTCTGTAAGTGGATCTGCCCACTTGGTGCTGTCTACTCGCTGTTTAACAAAATATCATTTCTTAAGATCAGGGTAGATTCTGAAAAATGTGTCAACTGTCAAAAATGCAGTCATGCCTGCAAAATGGATGTAAATGTAACAGACACACCAAATCACCCGGAATGTATCCGATGTGGAGCATGTATGAAAGTCTGTCCGACAAATGCAATCTGCTATCATTACGGATTTTCAGACAAGAAACAGGCCGGCAATAAATAAGCTAAAATAAATCAAATAATATTCAAAAGGAGAGTAAAAATCATGAAAAACAAAACAAGCAGAGCAAAATCAATGAAATTAAAAAAAGCAATCGCGGCATCTCTTGCCATTTCCATTCTTTTTTCATTCACAGGCTGCGGAACTTCATCTGGTTCTGCAACAACTGAAAGCTCAAAACAGGAAGATACTTCCGCAACAGCTTCAAGCAGTTCGGTTGATCCGAATGAAAAGCTGAATGATCTTTACCAACAGGAAAACCAGATCTTTGCAGATCACAAAAATGTATGGGACAAAGTATTTGGTTTTATGAGCAAGAACATTGACGATGGTAGTATGGATAAAAATTATGCGAACTTTCTTGCAAATACAATAGAAGCAAACAAAGATTCTTTCTCCGAAGAAGAACATGCTACTCTGAGTAAAGACATTGAAACGATTCGAGGCATTGAAGAAGAAATTATGAAACTTGAAAAAGAAATTGCCGCATCTGATTCTTCCGGCAGCAGTTCCTCCAGCTCAGTTGACTCTACAGGTGTGTTCCACGGGTTCAAAGGAAAAGACCTGGATGGTAACGATGTAGATGAAAGCCTGTTCGCCCAAAATAAAGTTACGGTTGTAAACTTCTGGTTCAGCGGATGCAAACCTTGCGTTGAAGAACTTTCTAAACTGAATGAATTAAATGATAAACTTAAGGAAATGGGCGGCGAAGTTGTTGGTATCAACACAGATACATTAGATGATAATCAGGAGGGAATCAAAGAAGCGAAAGAAATCCTGAAAACCAAAGGTGCTTCCTACAAAAACCTGACTTTTGATTCCAATTCAGCAGTTGGGAACTATATTGGAAACATTATGGCATTCCCGACAACAGTTCTCGTAGATAAAGACGGAAATATCATTGGCGAACCTTTCATGGGCGGAATCGATGATCCATCAAACTACGATCAATTAATGAAACAAATTCAGTCCGCACTTGATCAGAAATAATTCATTTACTGAAGCTGTATGTTAAATGAGGCTGCAAAACAGGGTTTGTCAAATTTTTTATACAAGTTTTAAGAAAAATTTTTATGGGGAGGGGAACCTCCCCATTGTTAGTGTTTTGTACTTTTGTAAATTTTCTTATATTACTCCCAGCTTTGCAGCAGTTCTTCCAGTGCTTCCATGGATTCGACTTCATTGACTCTTTTTCTCAGTTTTGCAGAATGTGGAAATCCTGCCGTATACCATGCGACGTGTTTCCGCATCTCACGGATTCCTGTGTATTCTCCCCGATATTCCATCTGCAGTTTTGCATGGCGCAGCATCATTTTTTTGACTTCTGCAATGGCCGGCGGCTCAATGATTTTTCCATTTTCCAGATATTCGCCCACCTGACGGAAGATCCATGGGTTTCCGCGGGAAGCTCTTCCGATCATCACAGCGTCACATCCTGTCTGCTCCATCATACGTGCGGCATCTTCTGCACAGGTGATATCTCCGTTTCCGATCACCGGAACGCAGACAGCTTCTTTGACCTGACGTATAATGTCCCAGTCTGCCTCTCCGGAATAATACTGTTCTCTCGTTCTTCCATGTACGGCGATCGCCGCTGCCCCGGATGCCTCAAGAATCTTTGCCATCTCAACAGCATTGACACTGGACTCCTGAAATCCTTTGCGGATCTTGACCGTCACCGGTTTTTTCACTGCACGTGAGACCTTTTCTACGATCTCACCTGCCAGTTTTGGATTTTTCATCAGTGCGGAACCTTCGCCGTTATTGACTACTTTGGGAACCGGGCACCCCATATTGATATCCAGGATATCAAACGGACGCTCTTCGATCTCGGCGGCAGACTGCGCCATAATCTCCGGATCTGAGCCAAAGATCTGCAAAGCGATGGGATTCTCTCCTTCTGCAATCTGCATCAGATCCAGCGTATTTTTATTATGAAAGGAAATCGCTTTCGCACTGACCATTTCCATACTCAGAAGCCCAACACCCTGCTCTTTACAGAGCAGCCGAAACGGCAGATCGGTAACACCCGCCATCGGCGCCAGTACACACGGATTGGCAATTTCCACATTTCCTATCTTAAGCTTCATCGTAATCGAATTCCTCACCCAAAAATACTACGCGATAAAACATTTCCAGTGCTTCCATCAGTTCTCTTTTTTCACTCTGAAGTTTTTTTATCTCCAATACGCTTCCGATCTCATCATAAAAGAAGTCGTTTTCTTTCGCTTCGGTTTTAAATTCCAGATGACCTTCCGGTGTAAATTCCAGCATCAGGATTCCGCCCACTTTCTGCGTATACAGTACACACATGATCTGCAGTTCCTGACGGATATGCTCCGGCAGTTTGGAAAATTGCGGATTCAGATAATATTTTTCTTCATAGGCACTCGCTCCGCACAGAACGACTGTCTCGTTTGCTTTTTTCATGATGTTGTTCCTTTCTTTAAATATACCCATACACGCCACGCACAGATACTTCGCCGGCATAGACATTTTCAATCGTTCCATCTTCTTTTTCTACCCGCAGCTCTCCGGCATCGTTGATGCCAAGTGCCATGCCGCGGTACTCGCCGCACGGATCCAGAACGCAGACTTTGTTTCCGATATTGACCAGCATCTGATTATATTCTTCCATCAGCCCGGACATATCGTTCGTCTCCTCAAATTTTTGATAGTATTCTTCCAGCCATTCCAGAGATCTCTGTATGATCTGTGCACGGTCCACTTCATGACCTGTGATCATTCGCAGGGAAATGGCTTTTTCTTTCAGTTCTTCCGGAAACTCTGTCACATTTGCATTGATACCACATCCGATCACCAGATAATGGATCGCATTCATCTCAGCACTCATTTCTACCAGGATACCGCAGATTTTTTTGCCTTCCCAGACCACATCATTTGGCCACTTGATCTGGCAGTTCAGGCCATAAAGTTCGTTGACTGCTTTTGTCACTGCCATACCCATGACCAGAGTCAGCATGCTTGCTTTTTCCGGGCGGAGATTGGGACGCATCAGCAGTGTCATGGCGATTGCCGTGCCTTTTGGTGTCTTCCAGGCTCTCCCGCATCTTCCACGGCCTGCTGTCTGTTCATCTGCAATCACCAGTGTTCCGTTTAATGCCCCTTCTTCCGCCATTCTTTTTGCACAGATATTGGTGGAATCAAGTGTATTAAAATAGTTCACTTCACAGCCCGCCCATGTCGTATGCAGTCTGCTTTTTACTTCTTCTGCTGAAATAATATCCGGACATCCTAAAAGGCGATACCCTTTATTGTGTACCGCCTCGATCTCATAGCCTTCTTCTTTGAGCTGATTGATTGCTTTCCATACTGCCGTTCTGGATACCCCGAATTCTTCACAGAGCTGCTGTCCGGAAACAAATTCTTCTGCACCACGCAGACGATTCAGTATTTTACTCTTCATTTTTTACCTCTGTTCAAAACTGCTTTGTATCTTCATACTTCCAATGATGTTAAAGTCAAAAGATGCCCTGCGGATTGTTCCGTACTTCGTACTCCCACACTTCCGGCATCTTTACATCGACATGATCTGCATAATAAATGTCGCTATGAGAAGCAATGTAAAAATCATGAAAAAAATACTTGGTATGGTCTTCTTTTTATAATAGCAAAGCACCATAAGTACTGCATTGACTATGATTCCGCATCCGACAGCCAGTGCCATCATCTGCATGGCAATACCATCCAGCAAAAAGATTCCGACTGCGGATACGATCACGATCACAGCAGCGGAGGCACCTAAGATCTCCAGCCGTTTGATCCATTTTTCTTCTTCTCTTGACATAAATTTTATGCTCCAAGTGTTGCCGCCATAACTGCTTTTATGGTGTGCATTCTGTTTTCTGCCTCGTCAAATACAACAGACTGTTCATACTCAAATACCTCATCGGTAACTTCCATTTCTTTGAGGTTGAAACGTTCGCCCATTTCTTTTCCGATCTTTGTCTCCCAGTCATGGAATGCCGGCAGGCAGTGCAGGAAAACAGCTTTCTCTCCTGCGTTTTCCATCACTTCTTTTGTTACTTTATATGGGGTTAATTCACGGATACGCTCTTCCCAGACTTCCTCCGGCTCACCCATGGAAACCCATACATCGGTGTAGATAACATCTGCAGCTTTGGTTCCGGCCTTGACGTCTTCTGTCAATGTGATGCTTCCGCCGCTCTCTTTTGCATAACCCTGGCATTCCTCAACCAGTGCTGCATTCGGGAAATATTTTTCCGGTGCACATGCTACGAAATGCATACCGAGTTTTGCACATGCGATCATCAAAGAGTTCCCCATGTTGTAACGTGCATCACCCATGTATACCAGTTTTACGCCTTTGAGATGTCCGAGATGTTCGCGGATCGTCAGCATATCAGCCAGCATCTGTGTTGGGTGGTATTCGTTTGTCAGGCCATTCCATACCGGAACACCTGCATATTTTGCCAGTTCTTCCACAATTTCCTGTCCGAATCCGCGATACTCGATACCTTCGAACATTCTGCCCAGTACGCGTGCTGTGTCGCGGATGCTTTCTTTTTTGCCGATCTGGGAACCGGAAGGATCCAGATAAGTCGTTCCCATGCCAAGGTCATGTGCTGCCACTTCAAATGCACAGCGTGTTCTGGTACTTGTTTTTTCAAAGATCAGGGCCACGTTTTTTCCTCTTAACGTATCAACCGGGATTCCTTTTTTCTTTTTCTCTTTCAGTTCTGCTGCCAGATCGACCAGATAAATGATCTCCTCTGCCGTGAAATCTTTTAAAGTCAGAAAATCGCGTCCTTTTAAATCCATTGTTTTATCCTCCATATCGTTATCAAAAATGTCACACTAACCGTTCCTTGTTCCATACTCTCTCAATCGACATCTTCAGGTTTATCTTTTTTTACAGTTTCTGCAAGTGCCGTCAGTGTGCCGGCAACATTCTGCAGTTCTGATGGTATGATGATCTTGGTTGCTTTGCCGTCTGCCACTTTGGTCAGTGCTTCAAAGCTCTTCAGTGCCAGAACCGTTTCATCTGCTCCTGCTTCTTTTAAGAAACGCAGACCGTCTGCATTTGCTTTCTGTACTTTCAGGATCGCTTCCGCCTGACCTTCGGCTTCGCGGATCATCTTTTCCTTCTGTGCTTCTGCACGCAGGATCGCTGCGGTCTTTTCTGCCTCTGCATCCAGGATTGCCGATTCTTTTTTACCTTCTGCCACAAGCACGGTGGATTTTTTCTCACCTTCTGCACGCAGGATCGCTTCTCTTCGCTCACGCTCTGCTTTCATCTGCTTCTCCATCGCATCCTGGATTGCAGCCGGCGGAATGATATTTTTCAGCTCCACACGGTTGACTTTGATACCCCATGGATCGGTGGCAATATCAAGCGATGCTCGCATTTTTGTGTTGATCGTCTCTCTGGATGTCAGGGTCTGATCCAGCTCCAGATCACCGATGATATTTCGCAGTGTCGTTGCAGTCAGATTTTCGATTGCCATGATCGGATTTTCCACGCCGTATGCAAACAGCTTCGGATCTGTGATCTGGAAAAATACAACCGTATCGATCCGCATTGTTACGTTATCCTTTGTGATAACCGGCTGCGGTGCAAAATCCACCACCTGCTCTTTTAAAATAACTTTCCTGGCAACACGGTCAATAAACGGTGCTTTCACATGAAGTCCGACCGACCAGGTCGCACGGTATCCGCCGAGACGTTCCACAACCATTGCGGTTGCCTGCGGCACGATCTTCACGCTGGAAAGTAAAATGATCAGCACGATCAAAAGAATTACGATCAGTATCAACCATCCCATGTTTTCTTCCTCCTTTATTTTGTTAAAATTTCACTCTTTACATTTTTGCTGTTTTTGGCATTTCTATCTACTCATCTACGGAAATTTCCACGATGTTCGGCATCTCCTGGAAATTGCCCTGCGGTGCTGAATCCGTCAGCACGACGGCATCTTCTAATTTTGCAAAGCTGATCGGACTGACTTTATAAAATTTCGTGTGGTCACACAGAACAAAGCACCGGTGGATGCGTTCGATCGCCCTTTTTTTGACCATCGCTTCATCCGGATCCGGTGTGGAAAATCCGGAGCGTTCGGAAACACCGTTGCTGCCCAGGAAACCGAGGCTGAAATTAAATTTCTCAATCTGTCTGCATGCCTCTTCTCCGACCACTGCCTCGGTGGACTGTTTGAGTCTGCCGCCGATCAGAATGACTTCCATACCTTTGCGTGCCAGTTTCTGTGCATGTGACGGTGCATTCGTCACGAAAACTGCGGTTGTTGTATCGGAAATATAATCAAGCATACATCCGGTTGTCGTTCCGGCATCGAGATACACAAAATCATCGTCCTGTATCAGTGATGCTGCGTAACGTGCGATCATTCTTTTTTCTTCTGAATTCTTTTCTTCTCTGCGTGACACCTGTTCATCACGTATGCTCATATTGTCCGCTGCGACCGCCCCACCGAAAACCTTGACCAGTTTTCCCTGTGCGTCCAATGTATTCAGATCCCGGCGAATTGTAGATTCTGAAGTATTTAAATGATCTTTTAACTCCTGAAGCGTTACACTTCCTCTGTTTTCCAGAAGTTTTAAGATCTCTTTCTGTCGTGTTTTTGTAAGCATATTACCCCACCCCTTTTCATACTGTAAAAAATTACATAGCTGTGTCCTTTGATTCTTTCTCATTATAGCTCATAGCAGATAAGAAAGTAAAGCAAAACCGCAGTGCTTTACACCTTTAAAGTCACTGCGGTTTTCTGAGGAAAAGTTCTATGATGAAGTTTTGGTTTACTCGGCTGTTTTTTTCTTAAGCACACCGAGCATTAATGCGCCGACTACGGTTCCTGCTGCCAGTGCAGCGAGGTACATCAGAGGACTGCCGACAACCGGGAATACGAAGATTCCGCCGTGCGGTGCCATCAGTGTACAGTTGAATGCCATGGAAAGTGCTCCTGCAAGTCCGGAACCTATCACGCATGCCGGGATGACATGCAGCGGATCGGATGCTGCAAACGGAATCGCACCTTCTGTGATAAATGCAAGTCCCATGATAAAGTTTGTCGGAGCGGATTCTCTTTCTGTTTTTGTAAATTTATCTTTAAACAGAAGAGATGCCAGAGCGATCGCACACGGAGGAACCATACCACCGATCATAACTGCTGCCATGATTCCGTAATTTCCTGCTGCGATGGATGCCGTTCCAAATACATAGGCCGCTTTGTTGAACGGGCCACCCATGTCAACTGCCATCATACCTGCTACGATGATACCAAGAAGAACCTTACTGGAACCACTCATGTTTGTAAGAGCTGTGTTCAGTGCCGTGTTCAATGCTCCGATCGGAGGCTCTACGACAAACGTCATAACAAGTCCCACGATCAGAATGCCGAATACCGGATAGAGAAGGACCGGGGCAATTTTTTCCAGTGCTTCCGGAAGTTTTTCGAACAATTTTTTTAAGAGAAGGATAAGATAGCCTGCCAGGAAACCTGCTACTAATGCACCGAGAAAACCAGACTTGCCGTTTGCTGCAATTGCACCACCCACAAATCCGACTGCCAGACCAGGTCTGTCTGCAATGCTCATAGCAATAAATCCTGCCAGAACCGGAAGCATAAATCCAAATGCAAGATCTCCTATGGATTTCAGTGTTGCCGCCACCGGTGTGATCGAACCGAAACTCTGTCGTGCTTCTGCCGTCAATGATGTCATATCTACACAAAGTCCATCGATCAGGAATGCAAGAGCGATCAAAATACCGCCGCCTACGACAAATGGCAGCATGTGTGAAACACCATTCATCAACTGCATATAAATCTGATGGCCTTTGGAGCCTCCTGCTTTTTTCTCGGAAACTTCTGCATTTTCTGATGCCTGATAAACCGCTGCATTTCCGGACATTGCCTGCTCTACCAGTTTATCCGCTTTGCTGATACCGTCAGAAACCTGAACTTCGATCAGCTTTTTGCCATTGAATCGATCCATCGGAACTTTTGTATCAGCCGCTACGATGATGCAGTCTGCATTTTTGATCTCTTCTGCAGTCAGCACGTTTTTCGCTCCGCCGGAACCTCTTGTCTCTACTTTAATAAAACATCCTTTTGCTTTTGCAGCTTTTTCCAGACCTTCTGCTGCCATGTAAGTATGTGCGATGCCGGTCGGGCATGCTGTAACAGCCAGGATACGGAACTGATCTTCTGATACTGCTTCGTCTGCTTTCAGTTTTTCATCCAGATCCGGTGCTTCCTGATCTGCTTCATCGACGATCTTCATAAATTCTTCCGGGCTTTTTGCATTCTGCAGTGCCCTGGAAAAATTCTCATCCATCAGAAGTACAGAAAGTTTGCTCAGTACATCCAGATGCACGTTATCTTTGGTGTTCGGCGCTGCGATCAGGAAGATCAGATGTACCGGCTCTCCGTCAAGAGAATCGTAATCCACACCGTCTTTTACAACCATAGCTGCCAGTCCCGGTTTGTCTACAAATGCACCCTTTCCGTGAGGGATCGCAATACCTTCGCCGACACCTGTCGTTCCCTCCTCTTCACGGCGGTATACTTCCTGGCGGTAAGCTTCCAGATCATTGATCTTTCCGCTCTTTGCCATCAGTTCGACCATCTGGTCGAGAGCTTCGTTTTTGGATTTCGGAGCACCGTTGATCCGGATGCTTCTCTTATCCAGCAGTTCTGTGATTCTCATAAGTTCTCCTTTCTTACATTCCATTTATAACGATGCCAGGCAAAATTGTCAGACTGTGAAGTACAGACTAATTTGTATAGTATCTTTTTGCCTCTACACATTCTTAAAGTGTCTTATAGATTGCTTCTACTTCTTCTTTTGTGGCAAATCCTTCGGAAAATGCACTGGCACTTCCGGTGGAAACGCCCATTTTAAATGCATGTTCGTAACTGCCTTTCTGTATATAACCGGCAGTAAAACCAGCCACCATGGAATCGCCGGCCCCGACTGCATTGATCAGTTTTCCTTTCGGTGCCGGACTTTCGTATATGCTTCCGTCCTCAGCAAGAAGCACCGCTCCTTTGCCTGCCATGGAAACCAGAACATTTCTCGCTCCCATCTCCTGCAGCTTCTTTGCAT
The DNA here is from genome assembly GCA_900551235.1 of uncultured Lachnospiraceae bacterium. Taxonomy (GTDB): domain Bacteria; phylum Bacillota; class Clostridia; order Lachnospirales; family Lachnospiraceae; genus Hominisplanchenecus. The sequence goes on along the minus strand of URUU01000054.1, from coordinate 2,273 downwards.
ATGGTGCTGCCTGGTCACGCTCTTTGATCTCTGCCCCAAAGATATCGCCCAGTTCATGGTTGTTCGGTTTGATAAGGAACGGATGATACTTCAGTACATTGACCAGAAGATCTTTTGTCGCATCCACCACGATCATGACTCCTTTTCCTTCCAGACGTTCCATAATATCGCTGTAAATGGAATCCGGAAGGCTTGCCGGGATGCTGCCTGCCAGGATCAGCACATCTCCCTTTTTCAGTGTATCCAGTTTCCCCTGCAATCTTTCAAGCTCTTCGCTTCCGATCGAAGGACCTGTGCCGTTGATCTCCGTCCCATCAATGGATTTGAGTTTGATGTTGATCCGGGAAAAGCCACTCGCAAGCTGGATAAATTCAGATGTGATGCCCATCTTCTCAACTTTTCTTCGGATCTCCTCTCCGGTAAAACCGGCAATAAATCCAAGTGCCGTACTCTCAATGCCGAGATTCTTCAAAACGACAGAGACGTTGATCCCCTTTCCTCCGGCAAACATCTGCTCTGAACAGGTGCGGTTTGTCATCCCCAGTTGAAAATCTTCCACACCTACTATATAATCCAGACAAGGATTAAATGTTACCGTATAAATCATATATCTTACCTCTTTCTTTTGCACTTTCGTGTGCCTCTCTGTTTTATGATTGTATTATACAATCAAATTCATTCAATTTCAATCACATTAGTTCACAAAATTTTGTTTCTATTTTTGTATACTTTTCACAAACGTTCATTTTCATTCATTTTCATTCAACAAAAACAAAGAATGTGCCTTTCCACATTCTCGCGCCTGCGGCGGTCGCTTGCGATATCTACCTTATACGCCGCAGTGCACATCCTCGCGGAGCGTTTTTTCACTTTACAGGAAAGCAATTTCCTGTAAAGCAAAAAAATCCCGGCAAATGCCGGGATTGATTATGTCTTATCTTAGTCCTGTACGTATGGCATAAGAGCGATATGACGTGCTCTCTTGATTGCTACTGTCAGAGCTCTCTGATGTTTTGCACAGTTTCCTGTGATTCTTCTCGGAAGGATTTTTCCTCTTTCTGAGACATATCTTTTCAGTTTGTTTACGTCCTTGTAATCGATTTCGTTGTTTTCTTTACCACAGAAAACGCAAACTTTTTTTCTTCTGCGTCCGCCTCTTCTCTTCATCGGAGAATCTGGTCTTTCAGATTTATTGTAAGCCATTGCTGTAAACCTCCTTTAAATGTTCTAATTAAACGGTAATTCTTCGTCAATACCGTCAGGAATATTCATAAATCCATCGCCGCTGGCTGCACTTGGTTCTGGTCTTGCAGGTGCAGATGCATAGCTGCTTCCGCCTGCCTGAGACGCCGCTTTGCTTTCAGCAAACTCCTGATCCTCAACCACTACATCTGTAGTGTAAACCTTATTTCCATCTCTGTTTGTATAGCTTCCAGTCTGGATACGACCGGTTACGACTACTTTCAGTCCCTGATGAAAATACTTCTCTGCAAATTCTGCACTGCGGCCAAAGGCAACGCAACTGATAAAATCAGCGGTCGCTTCACCGTCACGTCTGCTGAATCTGCGGTCTACAGCCAATGTGTATCTTGCAACCGATGTACCGTTCTCCCCTGCGGAATAACGAACATCCGGATCTCTGGTCAAACGTCCCATTAAAATAACTTTATTCATGCTAAATCTCCTTATTTATGCTTCCTGTCTTACGCATAAATATCTGATAACATTTTCCATGATACGGACATGTCTTTCGATCTCTGCCGGAGCAGTAGCATCAGCTTCGAACTGGATGAAGTAATAAAATCCTTCTTTCATTTTCTGAATTTCGTAAGCTAATCTCTTTTTACCCCATTCGTCAACATTTGTGATGGTTCCGCCGTAACGTGCAACGTACTCTTTTACTTTTTCTACAGTTGCTACTCTTGCGTCATCCTCAATTTTTGCGTTAACAACAACGGTTAATTCGTATTTGTTCATGCTCTTCGCACCTCCTTATGGTCTCTGGCCCACTATTACCTTCGTGAGCAAGGAATTCAATGTTCCATGGCAACTGGTTGTACAGTCACTCACGGTTGGATATTTTATCACATATTTTCAAGACAGGCAAGTCTTTTTGTTGTTTTTATTGTTTTTTATTGTATGATGTTGGGGGCAAAAGCCCCCAACTATGATGCCTACGGATTGTTCCGTGCTTCGCACTCGCACAATCCTCCCCCAATATTCGCATATCGTGGGATTATCATCCCACTTTTATGCTCATATCGGGGCGGGTC
>URUU01000053.1 GCA_900551235.1 uncultured Lachnospiraceae bacterium | reverse complement strand
CCCATGATTTATGTTCATTGATTACGCAACCAATATCATAATAAAGAAGCAGCATGTCTGCATTTACATGAACAGCTGCACGGTATTGTGCCGCAGTAATTTCGCTCTTGATATTTTCGATAATGGAAAGATACTCAGCCGTATTCATTAACATACTCATCGCCTCGCTTTCGCATAATTCTTATCATTATTTTTTCTCTTAATATGCAATTCTAAAATAATCCAGGTATGCTTTATATCTATCTTGTGCTGTCAAGCAAGTATCAGTCAGATACCCTTTTTCATTATTCCATTCTTTCAATCCTCGATATCATAATAAAGGAGCAATAAATAGATTTTTTATTTAATTATATATTTAGTACCTCTTCCTTTCCCTTCAACAACTACTAAACCTCTTTTTATCATATTTTTCAGCAACTGTGTTGTCTTTGATTTGCCAAACGGTACATATGGTGCAATTTCGCTTATTGGTTTTAACATAGTCTCACTTAAAATTTGGTAAACAATTTTTTCGTCTTCAGTTAAATCAACATTATCTTCAAATATAGGAAGCACAATCTTTATTGCGTTCTCAGATACTTCAAAACCTGGTTTGACCAAAGCTTTTTCATAAAGTTGTTTTATTCTTATAATTCCTGTTCCGAATATTTCTACAAAACCCAATCTGTAAAATACGTTTGCAAGATTTCTGTTTCTCAAAATTGAAAGTTTCCCAGACAAATATTCCTCCTCTGTTATTCCTGATGGAAGTCCTCCTGGAGATACGATTTCAATTCTGTCATCAAACATAGAAACTCTGATCTGCGATGCCACGTCCCATGCCCTGTGAATCAACGCATTTGCAATCGCTTCTCTGAATGCAGCTTCCGGTATTTTTTCCACTTTCTTCCTATCAGCACTTTGTATCACTTCGTACTGATAATACTCCCGGAATACAGAGATTGCCTTTTTGTATACTTCTAATACGGAGATGTTTTCAAATGTTATTCTTCTCTGAATGATACTGATACTTTCTCCAAATTTAACAATATCAATTCCCGGAAAATGATTTTTATCTGCCAAAAGACCTGCTGTATTATTATAACCATTTATGTTGTCATATAAATTCAATGTTTTTAATGTATCCTGATTAAAAGTTTCAAGCTGAATCATTTCTTTTAATTTGCAATGCAAAACTTCAAAGGACAATGCTTGATCTTTACACGTTAATTCCTCAAATCTGATATTTTTTCCCTCTAAAATAAGCCTTGAAAATTCCAGTGTATCTACCTCTATCGTTGCAGTATCATTTCGTTTGTATGCTTTCGATTTATATAAATACGGTTTCTGGAGTCCACTTTTTATCGTCAGTTTTATTATCTGATCATTGTTCTGGATTTCAAGCATATAGTTTGGTTGAGGTGAAATACTGTCATTGATTTTATTTTCAATGTCAAGGCAGGCCTGCTTCACATCCAGCAATCCTTTGATATCTCCATTATCATCAATTCCAAAAAAGATTGTTCCGCCATCGTAATTTGAAAAGGCACTGACTGTTTTTAAAAAAGTATTCGTAATCGTTTCCTTGAATTCTACTATTCTTGTTTCACGCATATTGAGCACATCCTTTTCAATTTTTTGATTATATTATACCCAGAAACAGTCAAAAAAACAATCACAAAATTTTGTGATTGTTTTTTTGATTATTTCACCACATACCTATGAAATGTAACCGCCAAATAATCTGGCAGATTTTCGAATCATTAGCTTTCTTTTATAATTCAGCCATTTCCTTCTGTGTTATCATCCTTCATCACCCTTTCCATGAAATCCTTTCTTCTATCCTTTGCAATCTGTATCTATTTCCCTTCTCTTGAAGAATCCCCAATAATCCGAATATCTGCTGCTCATCAAATATCAAATTCTTTTTTCAGCAGATCTACAAAAAATTCTGCTGTCTGTTTATCAAACTGAATCGATTGACTTATCTTTTCTGGATTTTCACGATCAATTTTTCCATATGTATCTATCTGTACATATCTATTTCCAGCTGCATCAAATACAGTATACGTCGTATATACTTTATCATGTATTATTTTATTCCCTGGTGCATTTTCTGGTCGTCCTTTATTTGGTTTATTATCACCATAATATTTTACATATCCATGCTCAGAGTCATAGCGATCATACCATGGTGTTTCTTCACTTTCCGCCTTTCTTGGCGTACTGGAGATAATAATCAGCGGGCAGCGAGACTCACCATTCGGACCCGTAATACTCTGAACATTGTGAATCCCCTTTTGAAACTGAAATCCAATCCCCGGTGTTCTCGATTCATAATAAAAATTATCAAGCCCATCAACTTGTGGCGAGTCCTGCTGCGGCGGCCTTGGCATTCTGTAAACTCTTCCTATTTTCAGCACTCTATTATCCTCTCCATCTTTTGTATATGAAACGTATCTTTTTCTATGTTTTTTTATTTTACCATACGCATCAGCAAAAGTAAACGTTTGTTCGTCATTTCCTTTACATGCCGCTTTTCTATTCCTTAAATCAATCACATTTAGAATAACCGAACAACCAGACAGCACCTCTCACCTTGCCAATTTTATGATCCCATCGCATCAAAAAAGAAGCTACCGTATGATAGCTTCTTCCTTCTAAATAATATGTGCTTTCACATACTCCACAAACTGTTTTGCTTCTTCCGGCAGATCGCCATGAAGTCGTTTTACATAAGCAAACGTCATTCTGTTTTTCATGCCTCGGATAGGGATTGCATGGATATCTTTCGATCCGGTCAGAATATCCGGGAAGCGTGCACTGCTGATATTGGCAAGGGATGTCGTCAAAATGATCTGTGTCAGAAGACTGCGGTTATTGGTCACCATCACCTGCCTCTGGTTCTGATAATCAAGATAATCCATTCCGCCTTCCATCAGATGCATCTCAGGTCTGTTGTAAAAGTCCTGGATCTGCACATATTTCAGAGATTTCAACTCCCGCTCAGCCACACTTTCTGCACCGTAAAGCGGATTTTGTGGTCCTACATAGAGAATGGGTTCCGTCTGGCCAAGAGCTGTGAATTCCAAATGTTTTCGTTTGATCATCTGAAGATAGGCGATCATCTGTCTCTGATCTGCATAGAAAAATCCTATGTCGAACGTACGATGATGCAGCGACGGGAAAATTTCTTCCACTGTACTGTCCCGATACCAGACTTTCAGATTTTTCTCTGCTCTGCCTTCACAGTAGGCACCAAAAAGTGTTGCAAACCGGTCACCTGCGGCAGAAATCACACGCAGCACTTTCTCGTCTTCTTCCACTGCTGCATGAATTCTGGACGCATCCACCAGCATATTGCAGGCATATTCATAAATCTTTTTACCGGACTCTGTCACTTCCACACCACGTGCTTTTCGTTCCAGAAGCTGCACGTTCAGTTCTGTTTCCAGATTTTTGATGGATTTACTGATATGCGGCTGTGTGGTATACAGCATCTCTGCTGCTTTCTTAAAACTTCCGCTCTCCACACTGACCACAAAATACTGCAGCTGTTTCAGATCCATAATTCCCCCACCTTTCCGTCATTCTGTTATCTCGAAATATGTGCCGCATCCCGGTGCCAGAGCAGCAGAAAAGAAACTCCTGCCGCAATCCATGAAGCAATATAAATCATAACAATACATTCCATCGTTCCATAGACCGGAAGTACCAGCAGGATACCAAGCACTCGCAGCAGGCAGATGGCCAGCAGCGTGGTGATCATAGGCCGTATCGTATCTCCCGTGCCGCAGCAGGCACCGGAAAATGCTTCTGCAAGGGCATAGAAACAGAAGAACGGTGCCATCATCCGGCTGTAAGTTCCAACCAGTTCTGAAAGGGATGCTGCATCCTGAGAAGATACAAACAAAGGTGTCAGCATCTGTGCAAAGAAAAACAGTCCCACACTGATCAGTATTACGGCACCGGCAGACATGGCTGTTCCTGCCCTGACTCCTTTTCGGATCCGCTCCGGATTTCTGGCTCCCAGGTTCTGTGCCACAAAGGTGGTCAGTGCCGGGCCCATGGAATCAGATATAAGCCAGATCAACATATTCATTTTATCACAAATTCCCCAGGCTGCAATCTGATCTGTACCCATCGTGTTGACACCGGCCTGCACAATACTGTTCGCAATCGGAAACAGCATAGACTGCAGTGCCAGCGGAAATCCCAGTCTGATCATCTGGCTCATATGCTCTGCACAGAAATGCGGCCACCAGAGTGGCTTTTCTTCTTTGCTGATATGAAGCGTTTTCCGGAGCATATAAAACGTAAGTACCACGCTGACAATCTGTGAGAATACCGTTGCCAGAGCTGCACCGGCCACTCCCAGATGCAGCACACCCACCAGCAGAAGATCTCCCACAATGTTGATAACCGCACAGCAGATCAACACATACAGCGGACGTTTGGAATCTCCGTATGCACGCAGGATTCCGGCTGCCATATTATAAAGTACCATGGACCAGATACCGCCAAAATAAATGCAGGTATACGCAAAAGCTCTGCCATAAACCGTCTCCGGCACGGACATAACGTTTAACATCCACGGAGTCAGAAGAACGCCGCCAACAGAGCAGATCACACCAAGGATCACTGCCACCGTGCAGGCCGTACGGATGGAGCAGTGCATCTGCTTCTCATCTTTGGAACCGCAATGTCCGGAAATGATGATTGTCGCACCGGAAGCCAGACCATTCATGAAATTCAATGGAAATTTAAATAGCGTATGCACGGAATCGATCGCTGCCAGTCCCAGTTTTCCTGTAAACTGTCCAACCACCACTGCATCAATGGTCACATAAAGCTGCTGGATCAGACTGCCCACAATAATAGGCAGTACGAACAGCAAAATACCTTTTCCAACGCTGCCTTTCGTGAGTGTATGTTCCTTCATATCTATTTCCTTCTCTGTACCGCAGAATCAAAATCCCACGCACCTGCAAGTTTTTTCAAATCATCTAAAGTTGCATTCGAATTATGTGCTTTGCACACTTCCAGAAGGTCTTCATAGCTGTAAGCATTTAAGGTAATGCCGGAAGACAGTTCATATTTTTTCTGAAAATCCTGATAACTGGTAGAAACCCAGAATCCCTGCTGAATCGTAAAAGCCTTTCCATCCTCCCGGAAATCCTCACTGTATCCTGTCACTGCATTGTACATGGCTGCAAATGCCGGTCCGATGATAGACTCATATTTACCGCACAGATACTTCAGACTGCCGTTTTTAAAGAGTCTTCCATTGGCCTGCGTATAACAGTCAATCGTTCCAAGACTGGCATCTTTCAGAGAGTCTGCAATGGTCTGCACCGGAATCGTACTCATGACCACACCTGCCGGGTCTTTTTCAAACGCTGCAACTGCCTTCTCTCCCACATCCGTCACGCCGATGTAACCCGGAAATACCGTTACTTTCAAAGCTCCGGCCTCCATGCTGACCGGTTCGGAAGCAGACGCAAGCTCTGTGCTGCTCTGGTCAAACTGTACGCCGTATGCTTTCTGCAGGGCATCAAGCATACCTTCTGTACGCTGTTCGTGCATGACATTGCTGCCTGCCCCTCCGCTTAAGATAAAGTAGCTGTCAGAAATTTTCTCTTCCGCAAAATAAGCGGCCATATCATATCCTGCCTGATACTCCATCTCGTTCCCCGGTCCGAAATATCCCAGGAAATATGGATTGTCAGCAACCTTGTCAAAATCTTCCGGATCTGTGGTACTGGACGGACGGAGATAATACACTCCGCCGGATGCACAAAGTTCTACTTCCTTTTCCAGATCAAAGCTGTTAAATGCGATAATTCCTTCCACACCTTCCTCAATGGCATCCTTCAGGAACTCCATCTCCTCTTCTTCTGTAGTTATCCCCGCAGAATACAGGAAGTCCACATCTGAAAAATTTTTCCCAAGATAACCTTCCATATACTGACGGAAGGCCTGTACCTGTTCATCCTTCAGATCATAAACGATAACACCGATCTTGTGAATAGGTTGCTGCTCATTTTTGTGTCCGCAGGAAGCTATTGCTAACACTATAATCAGTGCCGGCAATAATGTTGCAATTTTTTTCATTTTTTTCACCGTTATTTATCCTCCTTATCAAACAGATGACAGGCCACTTCGTGATCTGCTCCGATCTGATGGAGTTTCGGTTTTTCCGCCGCACATTTTTCGGTTGCTTTCGGACAACGTCCCCGAAACGGGCAGCCTGCCGGCACATCCAGCGGGCTTGGTGCCTCGCCCTTGATCTCTTCAATCGGTTTGCCAAAATCCATGCCGATATCAAAAATGGAGCCGATCAGTGCTCTCGTATACGGATGTACGGCATGTTCTGACAGATTTTTTGCAGGGAGCACTTCCACTACATTTCCCAGATACATAACTGCCACTTCATGTGCACAGGACTGGATCAGTGAAATATCATGGCAGATAAAACCGATGGTAATATTTTTTTCTTTCTGAAGTTTTACGATCAGTTCAATGATCGTCTGCTGTACAGATACATCCAGTGCGGAAGTTGCCTCATCAAGAATCAGAATCTCCGGTTCCAGAGCCAGAGCACGGGCGATGGCTACACGCTGACGCTGTCCGCCGGACATATTGTGCGGATAACGGTCTGCAAAATCTCCCGGCAGCTCTACCATTTCCAGAAGACGGCGGCAGGCTGCATCCTTCTCACTCTTCCTGATACGGTTAAAGTTCATAAGAGGTTCGCATACAATATCACGGATCTTCATTTTCGGGTTGAAAGAAGAGGTCGGATCCTGAAATACCATCTGGATATTCTGACGGTTCTGACGCAGTTCTTCCCCCTTCAGTTTGGTAATATCCTTGCCGCGGTAAAGGATCTCTCCCTCGGAAGGAGTATCCAGTGATACCAGAAATCGCATAAACGTAGATTTACCGCAGCCGGATTCACCTACCAGTCCCAGTGTCTTTCCTTTGTAAAATTTCAGATTAATATCATCATTGGCAACCAAAGTACGTCCGCCGGACGCCGGGAAACGGCGGGTAACATGCTTCGCTTCCAGAACAACTTCATCATGTTCAAACATAAGATTCCCCTCCCATAGAAGGTACCGCACTTAACAGTCTGCGGGTATAATCATTTTCCGAGTGATGCAGGATATGGTCGCGGTCACCCTGATCTTCAATATGACCGTCTTTCATAACCACGATGTAGTCAGACATATAAGCTGCCACACCCAGGTTGTGGGTAACAACAATAATACCGGTTCCGTAATCATCCCTCAGTTCCATCATCTGACGTACGATCTGTGCCTGAGTCGTTACATCAAGTGCACTCGTCGGCTCATCCGCCAGCAGAAGCTTCGGCTGATAGGTCATTCCCATAGCAATACCTACACGCTGACGCATACCGCCGGATAACTGGAACGGATAGGATCTCATAATATTATCCGGACTTGGAAGACGCATCTTTTCAAGCATTTCCTCTCCTTTTGCCCATGCATCCTTTTTCGAAATCTTCTCGTGAGTCTGAAGATATTCAGTAAAGACCGCACCGATTTTCCTGGTCGGGTTCATCATGGCACCACTGTCCTGAAAAATCATGGAGATTTCACTGCCTCGCAGATTCCTCCACTGCTCCTGTGTATTCTTAAGGAGAGATTTCCCATTAAAAAGGATATCTCCTCTGGTTACTTTACCGCCTCCGGCAAGAAGTCCGAGAACCGCACGGATCACAGTAGTCTTGCCGCTTCCGCTCTCTCCTACCAGACTGACGATCTGACCCCCGGCCATATCGAGACTGAAATCCACAACGGTAGGAACGTCTTTATAAGCGATTGTAATATTATCAATTTTCAGCATCTTCCTGCCTCCTTACTCATCTCTCGGATCCAGGATATCCCGGATGGAATCTCCCAGCATATTAAATACAACAACGACCAGGAAAATAGCAAGTCCCGGATAGAGCATCATCCACGGTGCAGACTGCATGCAGGCACGTCCTTCATTCAGCATATAGCCCCATTCCGGTGTCGGCGGCTTTGCACCAAATCCGAGGAAAGACAGAGCTGCGATCTCCAGCATCATACCACCAACATCCGTAGCCGCTGTAATGATCAGCGTCGGCAGTGCGTTCGGAAGCATATAACGAAGCAGCATATACGGTGTTTTCGAACCTGTCACAACTGCCGCTGCCACATAGTCACGGTCACGGATCTTCATGACCAGACTTCGTGCCAGACGGGCATATTTTGTCCAGTTAACGGCCACGATCGCAATAATGGCATTTCGGATACTTGCACCCATGATACCTGCAACGGCCAGAGCAAGAACCAATCCCGGGAATGCCAGCATCATATCTGCAATACGCATGAGAATCGCATCAATCTTACCGCCAAAATACCCGGCAATAACACCTACTACACTTCCTACCAGGAAGATCAGGATAACCACGCCAAACGTAGAAGTCAGGGAAGCACGTGCTCCGTAAATAACACGTGCATAAATATCACGGCCCATTTTGTCCGTTCCGAAAATATGCTCTTTACTCGGTGCTTCCAGTGCTTCTGTAAGAGATCCTTTCAGCGGATCAACGCCTCCTGTCAGTACCGGTGCAAAAACAGCTGCCAGGATGATCAGAACGGCAAGAATCCCAAAAAAGGTAAACTGCTTATGTTCTTTCATAAATTTTAACGTCTTTTTCATGTTCTCACCTCTTCAATCTCATCCGCGGATCAATATAAACATAGGATGCATCCACAATCAGGTTAATGACCATATAAATCAACGCCATCCAGAGCACATAACCCTGAATCAGGTTATAATCACTGGAAGTAATGGCAGTAACGGCCAGATTTCCAAGTCCAGGATAAGAGAAAATTACCTCTACAACACTGGTACCGCCAAGAAGACTTCCGATGGACAGACCAAGCATCGTAATCAGCGGAAGCAATGCATTCGGAAATACATTTTTCCAGATGATGGTAGAACGTTTTACACCTCTGGCTTCTGCACCGATGACATAGTCCTGACTCAGTTCCTCCAGAACTGCTGTCCGGACCTGTCTTGTATATTTGGATGCCATTGCAATGGCCAGCGTCAGTGCCGGCAAAAACAGACTCTTGAAGTCACCGCCGGAAGCGATAACCGGGAAAATCTGAATCTTTACACACAAAAGCAGCATCAGAAGAAGACCTACCCAGAAGTTTGGCATGGCACATCCAACGAAGGTTACCGCACGGCAAATATAATCGATAATTCCATCTTTATGCAATGCAGAAGCAACGCCAAGCGGCACGGATATAACCAACATCAGGATCAATGACATCAGTGTCAGTTTCAGCGTCGGAATTACACGGGCTGCCAGCAGCTCTACAACCGGTTTGTTCAAGCTGTAGGATTTTCCAAAATTGCCATGCAGACAGTTAAACAGCCAGCGGAAATACTGGGTGAAAAACGGATCATTCAGACCCATCTCGTCTCTGGTCTGCTGTACCAGCTCTTCTGTCGGCATGACACCGGTAGCGGAAAACATGTTACGAACCGGATCTCCCGGAGACAGGTAGGTCAGCAAAAACGTCACGAAACTGATACCGATCAGCACGATCACAATCTGAAAGATTCGGCGAAGAATCTGTTTCTTATTCAAAACAATAGCTCCTTTCTGTTAAAATTCAAGCCAAACGCATGAACCCCTACGTGCGGAAATACCCCCACACTGCCGCCGTAAGGGGCACGGATGGGGGTAATCAGTTCTTAAACTTACTGAGCCGGGGTAATCTCGGTGGTCAGCCAGTAATAGTCTGCAGTATGGATATGTGCATTTCCCACATTTTTAGAGTAGATCATGGAAGAGTTGTAGTAACCGTCGATCAGAACAGCTGCATCATCTACCAGGATCTGCTGCATCTGGAAAATCAGATCTGCACGCTTGTCCTCATCCATCTCGCTCTTCAGCTGTTCAAACAGCTTATCATATTCCGGATTGGAATATCCGCAGTAAGTAGTGTCCGTTGCCCAGTTTGCCATGTATGCATATGGGTCTCCGGTACCTACGGTGATCCAGTTATTATTGTTGAAATCATAGTCTCCGGCAGCAAGTTTGCTCCACTGGTCATCGGAACTGCCGTAATCTGCGGTGCATCCGATACCGATCTCTGCCAGATACTGGATATGTGCATTGGAGAAATCATTCAGCAGACGGTTCTCATAAGAAACGTAGTGCAGGTTGATGTTTTCTCCGTCGATCTCACGGATTCCGTCTCCGTCCGTATCTACGATACCGGCATCGTCAAGGAGCTTTTTCGCACCTTCCGGATCATAGGTATATGGGTTGTTCAGTTTGTCGTATCCATAATTTAACGTAGACGGCAGTACGGAGAATCCCGGCGTATACAGATCTCCGATCGTCTTGGAATGACAGATGGTGTCATAATCAATCGCCATCAGGATTGCCTGACGCAGAGTCTTATTGCCAAGAACACCGTCAAAATTCATCCAGCTGAAACCACAGCGAACACCGGAAGCGATGTCTACGGTGAAATCAGGGTTGTCTTTGAAATCCTGAATATCCGATACGTTGGTGATGTTCTCTACCAGATCAACCTGTCCGCTCTGCAGAGCCATGGTCTTAGCAGAAGCATCACCCATGTACATCAGTTTTACTTCATCATACGGAACTTCCTCACGGTAGTTCGGGTTCGCCACCAGATCGTATCCAACACCTACGCCATTAAAGGTATCGATCATGTACGGACCTGTTCCGATCGTACCATTATCAAAGTTTTCGGTATCTGCCACATCAACAATTCCCATGGTCGGATGTGCCAGCTGTCCCGGAAGGTTTGCATACGGCTGAGTGGTCTGGATGGTCAGAGTGTTTGCCTCATCATCAGCAGTTACCGTTGCCTCAAACTCCAGATATTTCTGAGGTTTTGCAGAACCACTCGGTCCCATCTCTTTCAGATACTCAAAATACTCTTTTACTTTTGTCGGAGTCAGATCGCAGCCATCAGAGAATTTGATACCGTCTTTCAGAGTGATGACCCACTCGGTATGCTCGTCATTTACCGTATAACTCTCTGCCAGCCATGGCTCAACTTCCATGCTGTCGTTGAATTTGAACAGACCCTCGGTGATACCGTAACGCATAGCGTTCCATCCGCCATTCTCATCCGTAACGGTATTTACAATACCATCGGTATACATCTGACATCCGAAAGTAAGTACTTTCTTATCTCCGGTGCTTGCCGCGGAAGTGTCGCTGCTGCTGTTTGCGGCAGAAGTATCGCTGCTGTTGTTATTGGAAGTTCCACCGCCGCAGCCCGTCAGTAAAAGTACTGCTGCAAGAGTTAAACTGATACATTTCTTTTTGTTTCTCATAATTTTTTATCCTTTCTCCTTTCATCTGCTCCGACTAAGATAAAATTCCGCGCAAAAAAAGCCGGATATACATCCGACTTTATTCTCACCCCTCAGCAGGTATACTATTCCCATAAATATAACATGGAATTTTTCAGGTAAGAATTTCTCGTCTTCCGCAAGAATTCTCTGTGACAAAAAATAAGCAGGTCTCCTGACTTCAGCATTCACACCCAAAGCACCTTCCCAAAAATTTCCAGTGGTATCCGCTCTGAACCAGCTATCACAGTGACGGGATCGTTCCGGACTCTCACCGGATTCCCTTTTCATCGAATGTATATTCGAACTTATTTTCTGCGGCTTAAACGCCGACTATATGAACATATAGTTTTATATTCACACCTTTTTTATATTTTGTCAACGAAACACATATTCCTTTTTGTTATATCTTAAAAGATTGATTTTTCAGATATTTGACATCATCTCGGGGCTTCCTATCCATTTTCCGATTCTGTTTTGTCATAAAAAGTTTGATTTTCTTGTAAAAATATTCTTCTCCACAAATTGCATCCGCCGCATATATATTCCATTTCGGTATATATAGCAATCATCATGAAGTCACTTTTCAATCAAATCCTCCATCGTACATCCGAGGACTTTTGAAAGACGATATAATGTTTCCGCACTTGCCTTATTGATATTCTTATTTCGCTGCTCATACATCTGGATGGAACGCAGACCGACACCGGAACGCTTCGCCAATTCTGCCTGTGTACAGCTGCCAAGCATACGAATACGTTTCAGATTCGTTTCCGAAAAATACTCTCGAACTCTTGCATCTGCAATATCCGTAAATTTGCTGATATCAGCTTCGTGGAGTGTATAGTACATTTTCTGAAAATCTTCAAAAGAGATTGCCTGAAATATCTCCCTGAATCTTCTTCCGGAATACCACTGATAATAAGCAACTGCCCAGCCAATCCAATATTCACAGGAACGTTCGTATCTTGCCACCGCCTCAGTCATCCGGGTCCGTCCCATGGTTTCTTCAAGCACCTGATTTACAATCTCAATTCCACTTTTCCCGGCCAGATAAGCCGGCTCTCCATTTTCTATACGTTTACTCACAGAACTTACAACAAACAGCTTTATAAAATCTTCTCCCGGAATATTACAAATATTAACCGCATAATCAATAGCATCTCTCAGTGCCGCCTGTGCATTACTCAGATAAATTTCTTGGTATGCGTGGATCGTCATTTTGAATGCCCCCTCTTATGATATGGTAGTGTCAAAAACTACCTGTTTTTTATTGTTCTAAATCCTTTAAAACCTTGA
>URUU01000052.1 GCA_900551235.1 uncultured Lachnospiraceae bacterium | reverse complement strand
ATAATTTGTCCATAAATGTAAACCTCCCATTTCTCATATATCATCCTCAGTATAAAGAAAACAGCCTGCAAACGCAAGCTGTAAATATGTGGTCGACGTTGTGTTTTTTTGATCAGCATGGTACAATTGCCTATGAATTGCTCAGCCGTAAAGCAGCTCCCGCAATTCTACAAACATCATCACCATGGAGAATTTATATGATTCAAAAAAAAGAACCCCTGAATCAAAAGCTCGCCCGTATGGGGCTTTTTACTGCTCTCGGTGCAATTTTCGGCTATGTTGAATCACTGCTCCCGGTCTTTGCCGGAATCCCCGGGGTAAAGCTCGGACTGGCAAATCTTTCCGTGCTCTATATTCTGATGCGTTATTCTCTGAAAGAGGCAACACTTGTCTCTGCATTGCGCATTCTGATCGTCGGCATGCTGTTCGGAAATGCCTTCGGGATCTTCTACAGCCTCTGTGGAGCCGCACTCAGCCTTCTATGCATGAATGCCGCCAAAGCACATACCGATGCATCCACACGGATGATCAGCGTACTCGGCGGCATTTCGCATAACATCGGGCAGCTCCTTCTCGCCATGTGGCTGGTAGGACGCACGACCCTTCTTTTTTATACTCCGGTACTGCTCCTCTCTGGACTTCTGACCGGACTAATCATCGGTCTTCTGACGGAAGAGGTACTAAAACGCATTCACTGACTAATTTTCTTCTATGTGCTCCTGTCCCTGTGAGATGATTGTGCGGACATGCTCATCCGCCAGAGAATAAAATACCGATTTTCCTTCCCTGCGGCTCTTCACCAGGCGGCTCTGCTTCAGGATCCTAAGCTGGTGGGAGATTGCCGACTGTGTCATGTTTAATGCTGCTGCCAGATCGCAGACGCACACTTCTGCCTCAAAGAGGACGAACAGAATCCGGATCCGCGTTGAGTCCCCAAAAATCTTAAACAGCTCTGCCAGATCATACAGCTCCGTCTCCTCCGGAATCGTCTCTCGTACAATTTTCAGGAGATTTTCATGCACCTCTGTCACTTCACAGCATCCGATTTCCTTTTCTTCCATAATGCTGTATCCTTTCTATAAATTCTTCACAAACAGCGTACGGATCGCATTCAGCACGGCCAGAATCATGACTCCGACATCCGCAAAGATCGCCATCCACATGTTTGCGATACCGAGTGCGCCGAGCAGAAGGCAAAGAAGCTTGATACCGATCGCAAAATAAATGTTTTCATAGACAATGCGGATACATCTTTTCGAAATTCGGATTGCAGTCGCAATCTTCATCGGATCGTCATCCATCAGCACGATATCGGCAGCCTCGATCGCCGCATCGCTTCCCATTGCCCCCATCGCGATACCGATATCTGCACGGGATAATACCGGTGCATCATTGATGCCGTCTCCGACAAATGCCAGTGTTTCGTTTTTGCCTTTCTTCAAGAGCAGCTCTTCGACGCGGGATACCTTGTCTGCCGGGAGCAGTTCACTGTGCACTTCATCAATACCGAGCTCTTTTGCCACCGTATCTGCGACCTGCTTCCGGTCGCCTGTCAACATAACAGTACGGGTAACACCTGCCTTTTTCAAATTCTCAATCGCCTGCTTTGCATGCGGCTTGATCCGGTCAGAGATCAGGATGTGTCCGGCATATGCGCCATCTATCGCCACATGTACGACCGTTCCGACCTGGTGGCACTCCACCGCATGGATACCGAGCCGTTCCATCAGCTTTGTATTGCCGACCGCAACTGCGGTTCCGTCCACCTTTGCGGTAATACCATTGCCGCCGATCTCCTCAATATCTGATACTCTGCTTCGGTCCAGCGGCTTTCCGCAGGCCTTCTGCAGACTCTTACTGATCGGATGTGAAGATGCGCTCTCAGCCAGCGCCGCATACTCCAGCAGCTTCTGATCCTCCATACTGTTGTGATGCACGCCGGTCACTTCAAAGACGCCCTCCGTCATCGTACCGGTCTTGTCAAATACAACGGTCTTCGTCTGTGAGAGTGCTTCCAGATAGTTCGAACCCTTCACAAGCACCCCGGCCTTACTTGCTCCGCCGATACCGGCAAAAAATCCGAGCGGGATACTGATGACGAGCGCACACGGGCAGCTGATAACAAGGAATGTCAGTGCGCGGTAAACCCAGTCCCCCCACATCGGAGACAGCCCCATAAAGCTCATCCGAGCAAGCGGCGGGAGAATCGCCAGCGCCAGTGCGCCATAGCAGACCGCCGGTGTATAATACCTTGCAAATTTTGAGATAAAGTTCTCAGATCGGGATTTTAAGGAACTGGAATTTTCCATAAGCTCCAGGATCTTGGATACCGTGGACTCGCCGAACTCCTTTGTCGTCCGAATGCGGATCAGACCGCTCATATTGATGCATCCGCTGATGACCTCATCACCTTCTGCAACCTCACGCGGCAGGCTCTCTCCGGTCAGTGCGCTTGTATTCAGAGAAGTCTTTCCTTCGGTCACGATACCGTCGATCGGTATCTTTTCACCCGGCTGTACAACGATGATCGTTCCGACTGCCACCTCGTCCGGATCGACCTTTTCCAGCTTTCCATCCTGCTCAATGTTTGCGTAATCCGGCCGAATATCCATCAGATCACTGATATTCCGGCGGCTCTTGCCGACCGCATAGCTCTGGAACAGCTCGCCGATCTGATAAAACAGCATTACGGCTACGCCTTCTTTGTAGTCTCTTAAAAGAATTGCACCGATGGTCGCAACAGCCATCAGGAAATTCTCATCAAATACCTGGCGGTTCAGAATACCCTTCCACGCTTTTTTCAGAATATCATAACCGATGACCAGATATGGAATCATAAACAGCCCAAACTGTACATATCCGTCAATCGGAAGCATGGAAAACAAGACAATCAGTACAGCGGAAATAATGATCCTCGCCAGCATCTTTTTCTGCTTCTTATTCATAGCATACCCTCCCGTTATCTTTGTCCCAGCATTCGGTTATGAGCAAGTAGCGAAGCGGATTGCGAACATCCGCTTGACCCGAATCAGACAAGTCCTTTGCTTTACAGGACGCAGTTTTCTGTAAAGAATGCCTCCGACATATACTGCAAATGCCGGAGGTATTCTCTGTCCTTTTTCTGTTTACGATGCAGATATCCCATATCTGCCGCTCCGGCTTTTCAGTGAATGCGCCTTACAGATAAATCTCGCAGTCGTCCTCAACCTTTTTACAGTTCTTCAGAACTTCCTTCATCACAGCCTTCGGATCCTGACCATCCTCAAACTCTACGATCATTTTCAGCATCATGAAGTTCACGGTAGCATCCTTTACACCGGTAGTAGCCTTTGCTGCCTCCTCCATTTTATTTGCACAGTTTGCGCAGTCTACATCGATCTTATACGTCTTTTTCATAGTGATAGCCCTCTCTTTATAAGTATATTATTTTTTCTCATTCATATGAACAATTATTCATATGTTTGATTCTATTATATCCTTTCTTACGATTCTGTCAAGAGGATTTTCCATTTTTCCTGAATTTTTGATGATACAAGGGTCAAAAGCCTGAAACCACGATGTGCTTGCACAGGAGTGGTTTTATGGCTTAATGACCCGCCCGATATGAGCATAAAAGTGGAGCGTAAGCTTCACGATATGCGAATAGCGGGAAGAATTGTGGGAGTACGAAGTACGGAACAATTCGTATGGCATCTTTTGATTAACATCAAACGATGCCAGGGTTAAAACCTGATAATGATAGGGAGATAAGAATATATGAGTACAAAAAAACAGAATTTGGCAACAATCGTGGTTTTCCTGGTTCTGGTCTTCGGTACAGCAATCTGGACGCTGGTTTCACCGAAAAAAGAGTTTTCAGAGCGTGAAAACCGGGCACTGGCAATGATTCCTGCTCCATCTGTGGAACGTTGTTTTTCCGGAAAATTCGAAAAAGATTACGAGACATATCTGACAGATCAGTTTCCATGGCGTGATGGATGGATTGGCATGAAAACAGCGATTGAGAGGGCTTCGTTTAAAACGGAGACAAAAGATATTTATTTTGCAAAAGAAGATTATCTGATCGAGGCACATTCCCAAAGTTTCAGAGGACCACAGGCTGCGGCGAATATTGGATATCTGAAGAATTTTATGGAAACCTGTGTGGAAAAGTATGGCAAAGAACATGTAACGGCAATGATCGTGCCAAATGCAGTGGATATCCTGAGAAACCTGCTTCCCAAACATGCAGCCCCTTATGATGAGGAAGTCTATCTGCAAAGCATTGCAGATGCCATGCCGCAGGGGACCTGGTTTGACAGCAGCAGTGTTCTTCGTGACCATATGGATATTCAGCTTTATTACCGTACAGATCATCACTGGACGACTGAGGCAGCTTATTATGTATATGCAGCCTGGGCTTTTGAAAAAGGTTTTTCGCCACTTTCACTTTCTGGTTATACGAAAGAAACTGTCACTGAGGATTTCTATGGTACAATCGATGCAAAAGTCGGCGGGAAAAATAAAAGTGATGCGATCCATGTTTATAAACCGAAAAAGAAAGCAGAGTATCAGGTAAATTATGTAACAAAAAATGAGACAGCAGATGATATTTATCAGTATGATTATCTGAATACACGCGACAAATACAGTGTTTATTTTGGCGGAAACCAGAGTCTGGTGGAAGTAAAGACAAACAGCAAAAGCAAACGGAAACTTTTGGTCGTGCAGGATTCTTATGCACACTGCTTTATTCCGTTTACACTGCATGATTTTTCAGAAGTAGATTTTGTGGATCTTCGTTATTATAATGAAAGTCTGAAAGAATATATGGAAAAAGGTGATTATACAGATGTTCTGTTTCTGTATAATGCAGCCGGATTTGCAGAGGACACCAGTCTGATCAAGCTTGGCAACTAAAAACGGGGTAAAAGAGAGGAGAAAGCAGCATGAGCTATGCAGATAAAGTATTTAAGGAAATGTGCAGAGACATTCTGGACAATGGAGTGAGTACAGAAGGAGAAAAGGTGCGCCCGATCTGGGAGGATACGAACGAGTCGGCATACACGATCAAGAAATTCGGCGTGGTCAACCGCTATGACCTGCGAAGAGAATTTCCGGCACTGACACTTCGCAAAACGGCACTGAAAAGTGCATTTGACGAGCTTCTGTGGATCTGGCAGAAAAAGTCCAGCAATGTGCATGATCTGAATTCCCACATCTGGGATGCATGGGCAGATGAGGACGGCTCGATCGGCAAGGCTTACGGCTATCAGCTTGGTGTAAAACATCAGTACAAAGAAGGTGAGATGGATCAGGTAGACCGTGTGATCTACGACCTGAAAAATAATCCGTACAGCCGCAGGATCATGACGAACATTTATGTACATCAGGATCTGCATGAGATGAACCTTTATCCGTGTGCCTACAGCATGACGTTCAATGTGACACAGAGAAAGGGTGAAGATAAGCTGACACTCAATGCCATCCTGAATCAGAGATCAAATGATGTGCTGACAGCAAACAACTGGAACGTGGCACAGTATGCGCTTCTTGTGCATATGCTGGCACAGGTATGTGATATGTATGTCGGCGAGCTGGTGCATGTGATCGCAGATGCCCATATTTATGACCGACATATCCCGCTGATCGAGGAGCTGATCACAAGAGAAGAGCATCCGGCTCCGAAAGTATGGCTGAACCCGGAGAAAAAAGATTTCTATGGATTTACCGTGGATGATCTGCATGTAGAAGATTATGTGACCGGACCGCAGGTCAAACATATACCGGTTGCAGTGTAAAAGCTGGCATGACAGAATACATTTACCGGATAAAAAAGTGTAAAAAATGAGAAAAGAGGAGGATAAGTAAGATGAATTTGATTGCTGCTGTGGATAAGAACTGGGCGATCGGTAAGAATAACGAACTGCTGGTCAGCATTCCGAATGATATGAAGATGTTTCGTCAGATGACAACCGGAAAAGTGGTAGTGATGGGCAGAAAGACACTGGAGAGTTTTCCGAACGGACTGCCGCTCAAAAACAGAGTCAACATTGTCCTGACGAAAAATCAGAATTATCAGGTCAAAGGTGCCATCATCGTGCACAGTGTCGAGGAAGTGATGGAAGAGCTGAAAAAATATGACAGCGAAGATGTTTACGTGATCGGCGGAGAGCAGATCTACCGTCAGATGCTTCCATACTGCGACACGGCGCATATGACCAGGATCGATCATGCATACGAAGCAGATGCGTATTTTCCGAATCTGGATGAGAGGGATGAATGGAAGATCACGGCGACCAGTGATGAGCAGACATACTTTGATCTGGAATACTATTTTGTGAAATACGAAAAAAAGGTGCAGTGAATTCAAGTCGAACATACGTGAGACTTGGTATGTGATTCTGGTCAGCTTTGCTGACATTAGGGAGGTCTGATTTATGTACAGAGAACATACAAAAGCGGTGAAGATCGGCGGCCGGGTGATCGGAGGCGGAAATCCAATCCTGATCCAGTCGATGACAAATACAAAAACAGAAGATGTGCAGGCTACCGTGGCACAGATCCAGGCTCTGACCGCGGCAGGATGCGATATTATAAGATGTGCAGTTCCGACGCAGGAAGCTGCGAGGGCATTGAAGGAGATTAAAAAGCAGATTGCGATACCACTTGTTGCAGATATTCATTTTGATCATAAACTGGCGATCGCAGCGATCGAAAATGGCGCGGACAAGATCCGTATCAATCCTGGCAACATTGGCAGCAGAGAGCGTGTACAGGCAGTGGTTGATGCGGCAAAAGAGCGAAACATTCCGATTCGTGTCGGTGTAAACAGTGGTTCTCTGGAAAAAGACCTGGTGAAAAAATACGGCGGCGTGACGGCAGAAGGGATCGTGGAGAGTGCCCTGGATAAAGTGCATATGATCGAAGATATGGGCTATGACAATCTGGTCATCAGCATCAAATCTTCCGATGTACTGATGTGTGCAAAAGCACATGAGCTGATCGCACCAAAGACCGGTCATCCGCTCCATGTCGGTATCACAGAGTCCGGAACAGTTTTATCCGGAAACATCAAATCCGCTGTCGGACTTGGTATCATTCTTTCGCAGGGCATCGGTGATACGATCCGTGTATCTCTGACCGGAGACCCGAAAGAAGAGATCAAATCAGCCAAACTGATCCTGCGTACGCTGGGACTTCGAAAAGGCGGTATTGAGGTTGTGTCCTGTCCTACCTGTGGGCGCACACAGATCGATCTGATCTCTCTGGCAAATAAAGTAGAAAATATGGTAGAAGATATTCCACTGGATATCAAAGTTGCTGTTATGGGATGTGTGGTAAATGGCCCTGGAGAGGCAAGAGAAGCGGATATCGGGATCGCCGGCGGAAAAGGCGAAGGTCTTTTGATCAGAAAGGGGGAAGTGGTGAAGAAAGTGCCTGAGAGTGAACTTCTGGATGCTCTCAGAGAAGAGCTTCTTCACTGGAATGAGATTCATGCCTAAAGAGTTTTTTGATGTATTTCCGACTTTAAAGGTAAATGACAACTTAAGAGGATTACTTTCTCAGGCGACGGTTACGAGAGTAACCGTCACTTCTGCAAGAGACCGGATGCGTGTATATCTGGAAAGCCCGAGGCTTCTGTACTGGCAGTCCGTGCAGGATACGGAGAGGGAGATAAAGAGACAGATTTTTGACAATGCGTCAATGGACGTAAAGATCATTGTCAAATTTCAGTTATCCAGACAATATACACCGAGAACCCTGATGCAGGAGTATGAAAGTAGTATTTTATCCGAAATCAGAGATTATAATATCTTCCTTTACAGCATCCTGCGTCAGGCAGAATGTACGTTTACGGCAGATGATGAGATGACGCTGACCATCGAGAAAAACGTGGTGGCGGAAGAACGTCTGGAGGAGCTTCTGCAGATTCTGGAGAAGATCTTCTGCGAACGCTGCGGCATGCATTTTAAAGTGCAGACCGTTTTCAAAGATCCGGTGGAGAGCAAGTCGCATAAAAACAGCGAGCTGCGTATCCAGCAGGAAGTCGATGCGATCCTGCAGAATGCCGTGCTTGGCAATCCGGAAGAGCCTCAGAATCTGCCGGAAGAAAACGGACAACTGCCGGAGTCTGCAAAAGCAGAAAGAAAGGCAGAAGCAGCGAAAAAGGAAAAAGCAAAGCCAGAAAAGAAAAACGACGGAAAGAGCGAGAAAAAAGTCGAGAAACAAGCAGCAGATATGCCAAAAGGCAGAGGAAATTTTCAGGGAAAGGGAGGATCCCGTTCCGGATTTTCAAGAGGAGACGGACCTCGAAGTGTGCGCCGCTCGGACAATCCGGATGTGCTTTACGGACGTGATTTTGAAGGAGAATCGCTGGCCATCGAGCAGATCCAGGGTGAGATGGGTGAAGTGACGGTCCGTGGTCAGGTTCAGATGCTGGAGACGCGTGACATTCGTAATAATAAAACAATTATTATGATGGAAGTGACCGATTTTACAGACACTATCGTGATCAAAATCTTTGCACAGACAGAGCAGGTAGCGGAGATTTTAAAAGAGATTAAGGAAGGTGTGTTCCTGAAAATCCGCGGCGTGACGACGATCGACCGGTTTGACGGACAGCTCAGTATCGGTTCTGTGTCTGGTATCAAAAAAATCCAGGATTTCCGCAGACAGAGGGTGGATACCTGGCCGGAAAAACGAGTGGAACTACATTGTCATACAAAAATGAGTGACATGGACGGTGTTTCCGATGTAAAAGATATCATCAAACGTGCAAAATCCTGGGGTCATAAGGCGATCGCCATCACGGACCATGGTGTCGTGCAGGCATTTCCGGATGCCAATCATGCAGTTTCGCCGGATGAGGATTTCAAGATTATTTACGGATGTGAAGCCTATCTGGTGGATGACCTGCAGGATCTCGTTGTCAATTCCCAAAATCAGAGCCTGGAGGATGCCTATGTGGTATTCGACCTGGAGACGACCGGTTTCAGTACGGCGGCAAACAAGATCATCGAGATCGGTGCTGTCAAAGTGCTAAATGGAAAGATCACAGATAAATTCAGCACCTTTGTCAATCCCGAAGTGCCGATTCCATATAAAATCGAGGAACTGACCAGTATCAACGACAACATGGTGCTGGATGCACCAACGATTGAAGAAATCCTTCCAAAATTTCTGGAATTTTCGGAAGGATGCGTGATGGTTGCACACAATGCATCGTTTGATATGGGATTTATCGAGGCAAACTGCAAACGACAGGGTATTGAAAAAGAATTTACCATAGTCGATACCGTTGCCCTGGCAAGAGTGCTGATGCCGCAGTTGAACCGTTTCAAGCTGGATACGGTTGCAAAAGCACTGAAAGTATCATTGGAGAACCATCATCGGGCAGTTGATGATGCCGGATGTACGGCAGAGATTTTTGTGAAATTTATTGAGATGCTTCAGCAGAGAGATATTACAACGCTGGATGGAGTCAATGAACTGGGTCGTACTTCCGTGGATAAGATCCGCAAGAGTCCGTCGCACCATGCAATTTTGCTGGCGACAAACGATCTTGGACGTATCAATCTCTACCGCCTGGTTTCCTGTTCACATTTGAAATATTATAACCGAAGACCGCTGATCCCGAAGAGCGAATTTGTGCGTTACAGAGAGGGACTGCTGCTTGGTTCTGCCTGTGAGGCGGGCGAACTGTATCAGGCTGTGTTAAACCATCGCTCGGATCAGGAGATCGCAAGACTGGTCAATTTCTATGATTATCTGGAGATCCAGCCGATCGGCAACAATGCTTTTATGCTGCGAAGCGACAGGACTGATGTGGAGACGATCGAAGATCTTCAGGAGATCAACCGCAAGATCGTAAAACTCGGAGAACAGTTCAACAAAATGGTCGTGGCGACCTGCGATGTGCATTTCTTAAATCCGGAGGATGAAGTTTACCGCCGCATCATTATGGCGGGCAAAGGATTTACCGATGCCGACGAACAGGCACCGCTTTACCTGCGTACCACAGAAGAGATGCTCAAAGAGTTTGAATATCTTGGCAGTGAAAAAGCAGAAGAAGTCGTGATCACAAACCCGAACAAGATCGCCGATATGTGCGAAAAAATATCTCCGGTAAGACCGGATAAATGTCCGCCGGTCATCCCGGATTCGGATAAGAACCTGCGTGAGATCTGCTACAACCGTGCCCATGAGATTTATGGCGGGGATCTTCCGGAAGTCGTTGTCGAGCGGCTGGAGAGAGAGTTGAACTCCATCATTTCCAATGGATTTGCCGTTATGTACATCATCGCACAGAAACTGGTGTGGAAGTCGAACGAGGACGGCTATCTGGTAGGATCACGAGGTTCGGTCGGATCTTCTTTTGTAGCGACGATGGCAGGGATCACCGAGGTAAATCCGCTGCGTCCGCACTATTACTGTGAAAAATGCCACTACAGCGATTTTGATTCAGACGATGTGAAAGCCTATGCCGGAAGAGCCGGGTGTGACATGCCGGATAAGAACTGCCCGGTCTGCGGAGCGAAGCTTCGAAAAGAAGGATTTGACATTCCGTTTGAAACATTCCTTGGATTTAAAGGAAACAAAGAGCCGGATATCGACCTGAACTTTTCCGGTGACTATCAGGGAAATGCCCATCGCTATACCGAGGTTATTTTCGGAAAAGGTCAGACTTACCGTGCCGGAACGATCGGTACGCTTGCGGACAAGACGGCGTTTGGGTATGTGAAAAATTATTACGAAGAACGCGGCGAGCGGAAGCGTACCTGCGAGATCAACCGTATCGTAAAAGGATGTACCGGCGTGCGAAGGACAACGGGACAGCATCCGGGCGGTATCATTGTTCTGCCGCTGGGCGAAGAGATTGATTCGTTCACACCGGTGCAGCACCCGGCAAACGATATGACAACGGATATTATAACAACACATTTCGACTACCATTCCATCGACCACAACCTCTTGAAGCTCGATATTCTCGGACACGATGATCCGACGATGATCCGTATGCTGGAGGATTTAACAGACATCAATGCACAGGACATTCCGCTGGACAATAAAGAAGTCATGTCGCTTTTTGTCAGCACGGAGGCACTTGGCGTTACACCGGAGCAGCTTGGAGGCTGTCCGCTCGGTTCGCTTGGTATTCCGGAGTTTGGAACCGATTTCGTTATCCAGATGCTTGTAGATACCAAACCGCAGAGCTTTTCAGATCTGGTCCGCATTTCCGGTCTGTCCCATGGAACAGACGTATGGCTTGGAAATGCACAGACCCTGATCGAAGAAGGCAAGGCAACCATTTCTACGGCAATTTGTACGCGTGATGATATCATGACCTACCTGATCGGAAAAGGGCTGGACAGTGAGCAGTCGTTCACGATCATGGAGAGTGTGCGAAAGGGGAAAGGACTGAAACCGGAGTGGGAAGAAGAGATGCTGGCACATGATGTGCCGGACTGGTATATCTGGTCGTGTAAAAAGATCAAGTACATGTTCCCGAAAGCACATGCGGCAGCTTATGTTATGATGGCATTCCGCATTGCCTGGTACAAGATTTTTTATCCGCTGGCATATTATGCGGCATATTTTAGTATACGAGCTTCTGCCTTCAGCTATGAGCTGATGTGTCAGGGACAGGAAAAACTGCTTCACTACATGGACGAATACCGCAAAAAAGGCGATGCACTCTCCAAAAAAGAGCAGGATTCCATGAAAGATATGAAAATCGTGCAGGAAATGTATGCCAGAGGTTATGATTTTCTGCCGCTCGATCTCTATCAGGCAGATGCGAGACGTTTTAAGATCATCGACGGCAAGCTGATGCCGGCGTTAAGTACGATCGAGGGTCTTGGAGAGAAGGCTGCGGATGCCGTTATGGATGCGGCAAAAGAAGGAAAATTTTTATCAAAAGATGATTTCAGAGACCGGACAAAAGTCAGCAAGACAGTCATCGACCTGATGGATGATCTGGGAATTCTGGGCGATCTGCCAGAGAGCAATCAGCTGTCGCTGTTTGATCTGGTAGGATAGATAAGGAGAAAAAGAATGAGCGAAGCAATCGTTACCCTGAAAAAGGGCGAAGGAAGAATGTTAAAAGCAGGCGGACTGTGGATCTTTGACAATGAGATCGCAAGTATCCTCGGAAGCTTTGAGGACGGAGATATCGTGGCAGTACATGATTTTGACGGCTACGGACTTGGCAAAGGCTTTATCAACCGCAATTCCAAAATCCGTGTGCGGATGATGACAAGAAACCGTCATCAGGAGATTGATGAGGCATTTCTGAAGATGCGTGTGCAGGAGGCATGGAATTACCGCAAAAAAGTCAGCGATACCGGAAGCTGCCGCGTGATCTTCGGCGAGGCAGACTTTCTGCCGGGACTTGTCGTGGATAAATTTTCCGATGTACTTGTCGTGCAGTCCCTGGCACTTGGCATCGACCGCCTGAAAGATCAGATTGTAGAACTGTTAAAAGAAGTGCTGGCAGCGGACGGAATCGAGATCCGCGGTGTCTATGAGCGAAGCGATGCAAAAGTACGCCGCCAGGAAGGCATGGAGCTGTACAAAGGATTTATCGGAGAGCCGTTTGATACAAACGTGGAGATCGAAGAGAATGGTGTCCGCTATATGGTCGATGTCAAAGACGGACAGAAAACAGGATTCTTCCTCGACCAGAAATACAACCGAAAAGCGATCCAGCGTCTCTGCAAAAATGCAAAAGTGCTCGACTGCTTTACACACACCGGTTCCTTTGCCTTAAATGCCGGATACGGCGGGGCGAAAGAAGTGACCGGAGTCGATGCTTCTGAACTTGCGGTAGAGCAGGCAACACTGAACTCCAAGTTAAACGGCATGGAGGACCGCGTGAAATTTATCTGCCGAGATGTCTTTGAACTGCTCCCGGTACTGGAAGAAAAAGGGGAAAAATTCGATGTAGTCATCCTTGACCCGCCGGCTTTCACCAAGTCCAGAAATTCCGTAAAAAAT
This sequence comes from uncultured Lachnospiraceae bacterium, assembly GCA_900551235.1. Taxonomy (GTDB): domain Bacteria; phylum Bacillota; class Clostridia; order Lachnospirales; family Lachnospiraceae; genus Hominisplanchenecus. Next base: position 329 of record URUU01000052.1, on the reverse strand, counting down.
GCCGTAAAAGGCTACCGTGAGATCAACCTGCGTGCGATGAAGCTGGTGCGTGACGGCGGTTTCCTTGCAACCTGCTCCTGTTCACACTTTATGACCTATGAACTGTTTACACAGACCATCCATCAGGCAGCAAGAAATGTCCACAAACGCCTGCGTCAGGTCGAGTACCGCACCCAGGCACCGGATCACCCGATCCTGTGGGCGGCAGAAGAGTCTTATTATCTGAAGTTCTACATTTTTCAGGTAGTGGATGAGAAGTAAGGGAGAGGACCATTAAGAATTTACGGTGATTTCCTGGCAGGTGTAAGGTGTTGAAATGCCGGGTGTTC
>URUU01000051.1 GCA_900551235.1 uncultured Lachnospiraceae bacterium | reverse complement strand
ACTTAAAATCCCGTGGGTAGTGATACCCGTACCGGTTCGATTCCGGTCTGCGGCAGCCCAAAAGTCCCAAAATTTGGGACTTTTTGTTTTATATTGATATAGTTTGTTTAAACAATTATTGGATGCTATTGGGGATTGTATTGATAGAAAAGGATTTGCACCACCAGATTATTATGATTACAATGAGTTTGGATGAGAAGCTTAGAAAGTATATGATAGAATTTATGAAAATAACTGTATTTGATTAAAGGAGTATAGTACGCAGAGATGCGTGCTATTTTTATACTTATGCTGATAAAACATGCCGTGTAGGAAGATAGGAGATAAACGTAAAATGAGAGATAGATTTGTTAAGAAATGTAAGACGAATATTCTTGACGTAAAAATACTGTATGTGTAAAATGAAGAAAATAGAAACGTGAATAAAACGTAAAAATAAACTATGCAAAAGAACAGGAGAAGGAAAATGAAGCAATTATGGAAAAAATTTGATAAATTAACGGAAATTTGTTATATGAGTGAACTGGATGATGAATGTCCGGAGTGGGATGAGGCTTATGAAGTCTTCAAAGAACTTGTTGCAAAGGGAAGAGAAAGGGATCCGCAGTTTGCAGATGAAATTCTGAAAATGGATGACGTTACGGATTTTGAGTATGTGGTTGCTGACTGGATAGAGGATTATCTGGATGAGCTGGATGCAAGGGAAGAACATGAGAAGCTGATTGAAAAATGTGAGGAATTGTTGAGTCTGTTTAAGTGGAAGGAAGATTATCCGGGTGAGATGAAGTTTCGGATCGCTTCAGCTCTGGCTGCGGAAGGTAAGAAGGGAGAGGCTCTGGAGTTCTGTGAGAAATGGTATGCAGAAGATCAGAATGAACTGGCTGCAACGGCTCTTGTATATGCGAAAATAGCCCTGAAAGATTTGGAGGGAGCGGAAGCCATTATAAGAAAATATATTTCAGAAGATACTCCTTGTACCGACGAGAATGACATTTTGTTTATGGCGGCTGCAGATCTGTATCTTGTAAATGGAAAGGAAAAAGAAAGAACGGCAGTTACGGAAGCTCTGCAGAAATACGAACAGGAATTAGAGGGATATTCTGAGAATATAGAAAGTGATATTTCTTTTGAACTGCCTTTTGAATAAGAAAACGAGGCAGGAGGAAAAGAAAAATGCAGCTGGCATTTATTTTGCTGGGATATTTTATGGGGAGTCTGTTGTTTGGATATCGTATCACATGGCTGATTAAAGGTGTTGATATCAGGGAACTCGCGGATGATGAAAATCCGGGGACATACAACGCATTTGTGTTTGGAGGCTTCTGGTGCGGAATCTTGACTTTGCTGGCAGATATGGGCAAAGGTTATCTGCCGGTGATGCTGTATCGGCAGAGGTACGGAATGGAGAATCTGATTTTTGCATTCGTGATGGCAGCACCGGTGTTAGGACATGCATTTTCTGTTTTTCACGGAAGAAAGGGAGGAAAGGGAATCGCAGTTTCGTTTGGAGTCCTGCTGGCATTGATTCCGATATGGAAACCGGTTCTTTTACTGATATTCTTTTATATATTGTTTTCGATAGTATTCAAGATTGGTTCACATCGCAGACGTTCGATCGTGACTTTTGGCTGTTTTTCTATAGGATGTCTGGTGTTGGTGACGATACCGGCAATTATTCTGGGATGTGTCATGATTTCTTGTATTGTGATTTATAAACATCATCTGGTGGAGGAAAAATCGAATGAAAGTGCTGATTTTATCGTGTAACACAGGAGGCGGGCATAATGCGGCGGCACGGGCAGTTGCGGAGGCAGTCAGGGCACATGGGGATTTTGCAGAAATACTGGATTATCTTTGCCTGGCAGGAAATGGAGTTTCCAGACTGGTAGGAGATGGATATGTGGAAGTTGTGAAAAAAGCTCCCAAAGCATTTGGAATCGCTTATCATCTTGGAATGGCGGTCAGCCGCTGTATGAGAAAATCACCGGTATATTATGCAAATGCGAGAATGGCGGGGTATCTGTCAGAGTATTTGAAAGAACATCAGGTAGATGCGATCGTTATGCCGCATCTTTATCCGGCGGAAACGCTTACTTATATGAAGCGCAAGGGGATGCATCTGCCGCTGACCGTTGCGGTGATGACAGACTATACCTGCATTCCATTCTGGGAAGAAACGGATTGTGATTATTATGTTGTTCCTCATAAAAAACTGTGTACACAGATTGTAAAAAGGGGAATCCCAAAAGAAAAATTAAAAGTATTTGGTATTCCGGTTTCTCCAAAATGTAAAGAAGAACGGACAAAAGAACAAGCCCGCTTTGAATTGCAGATGGAGCAGGAGAAAAAATATATTCTGATCGCTGCCGGAAGCATGGGAACGAAAGCCTTGTTTCGGATGGCAGAACTGCTGGTTTATATGCAGAATGATGAGGAACGTCTGATTCTGATCTGTGGAAACAATCAGAGTCTGTACAAGAAACTTTGCAGGAAGTATGAAAACAGGAAAACGGTAAGGATTGTGGGATATACAGATCAAATGCCATTGTATTTGAAGGCATGCGATGTGATCTTTACAAAACCGGGCGGTCTGACATCTACTGAGGCAGCGGTGTGCGGGATTCCCATCGTGCATATCAAGCCGATTCCAGGCTGTGAGACAGAAAACAGAAAATTTTTTCGAAAACTGGGAATGAGCATTTCAGGAAAAACGGTGCTTGGACAGGCAGTGAATGGCATACGTCTGCTGAATGACCAGACAAAGGCGCAGAATATGATTCTGGCGCAGAAAAGAGAAATAAATCCAGATGCTTCAGAAGAATTGTATTATTTTTTGAAAAAAAATACGAAAAAATTGCACAAATAAGAAACGAAAAGAATTTGATTTTTGGTTAATCGTTTTGTTATATAACGACTATAATATAGGAGTAACAAGAAAAGAACTTAACAAAACCTCTTTGTTGAAGGCTGCTAAGAAATCAGATTTTTGGAGGAAAAGATAAATGAATACTTTAAAAGCTGAAAAAAGAAGCACAGATGAAAAAGCAAAGAAACTGAGAAGAGAAGGATTTGTTACCGGTAACTTGTTTGGCAGGGAAATGGAAAATTCCATCATGCTGAAACTGCTGAAAAAAGATGTAGAGCAGTTGCTCAAAGTGGACAACAAAGGCAGTCAGGTAATGCTGGAAGTGGATGGAAAACAGTATGATGCACTGATCAAAGAGATTCAGTACAATGCCATGGCAAGAAGAGTCGATGAAATTGATTTTCAGGCACTGGTAAGCAATGAAAAAGTTCATTCTGTTGCAGAAGTCATTCTGGTAAACGCAGATAAAGTTGCAAGCGGTGTGGTGCAGGAAGGTTTAAGTGAGATCGCATACAAAGCATTGCCGGCAGCACTGGTTGATAAAGTAAAAGTAGATGTAGGACATATGAAGGTTGGCGATACGCTCCGTGTAAAAGATCTGGAGATCGCAAACGATCAAGATGTTGATCTGTCAACGGATCCGGAAGCTGTTGTTGTGACGGTGACAGCAGTACATAATATTGTACCGGAAACAACAACAGAGGAAACAGAAGAAGCTTAACAAAATACGGGCTGTAAGCTGAAACAAAAGATTGCAGCAGGCTTGAAAACAGAAGAAAAGATAAAGAAAGAGGTATCGGTCTTGGAAAACGAAAAGACCGGTGCCTTTTTGCGTATGAAAACTACGGAGCTGCTGAGAAAACTTGTGAAGTGTATTTTATCGCTGTGACAGGATAATGTAAAAAATTTTTTTAAGAAAAAATTTAAAAATAAGTAGAATAGAATAAGATAATTATGTTATTATACCATTATATGATGCAGGGTCGAAAACTGGAAATTACGCTGTAATTGCACAAAAGTAGTTTATGGTTTCGTGACCTGCATAGATATAGGATAAAATAAAAGGGAGGAAAATCAGGTGAACATCCATCCTATCTGATCACGAATTATCATGTGATTTCAGATTTTGAGGATTATGGTGCCGGAGAACTGTTTGATGTCAAAGTTGAGGGTGGAAAATTAACAGGGCGCAGCAAAATAAGAATTTATTATAATTCCAGTGATTATGATGAAGCTTATGTAGTTGGCTTTGATCAGGCAAAGGATTTGGCTTTGTTAAAGCTGGATGCACCTACTGTTGAAAGAAAGCCGGTCGTACTTTGCAGTCCGGATGATTCTATGGTAGGTTCTACGGTTTATGCAGTAGGCTATCCAGGACTTTCTGAAAACATTTTTGCAGGATCTACTACGTACTGGGGGGAGTCAGATGCCAGTGTCACAAGTGGAACGTTCAGCCGTATTTTTACGACAGAGGGAACCGGATGTGTAAATATACAGATTGACTGTGTGATTCGTCATGGCAATTCGGGTGGTCCACTTGTGAATGAAGATGGTGACGTGATAGGAATTAACACATGGAGTGTTTCGGATGGGGAAGAATCTGCCAATTATGCTGTCAGTGCAGATGAAGCAATCAATTTGATGAATCGGTATAGTGTTTCCTATACAAAGGCAGGAGAGAATAGAGAAACAGAAGCAAAGCAATCCGAAAGCAACATGGGAATATGGATTGTGGTCATTGCCGGAGTGGTTGTGGTAGCTGGAATTGTTATTTTGATCGTCGTACTGAGTAACAAAAAGAAAAAAGAACAGTATCAGGTCAATTCGCAGCAGCCGGCGACACCAATGAATCAGCCTGCAGCATCGATAAATCACTCAGCAGCATCGATAAATCACTCAGCAGCATCGATAAAGCAGTCGATGGCATCCATGAAGAAACCGATGGTTTATGCGATGTCTCCGCAGCTTCAGGGTATGAAGAAAGAGCTGTCAGAACGTCCGATTTTACTTGGTCGGGCAAAAGCGGAATGTGCGGTCATATTCCCGGAAGGTACACCTGGTATCAGCAGAAGACATTGTTCACTTTCATGGGATGCGGTTTCAGGAAACTTTATTTTGATCGATATGCAGTCTACTTATGGTACTTATCTGCAAAACGGACAGAGGTTAAATCCGGGCGTGGCATATTATCTGAAGGCAGGCGAAGGTTTCTATCTTGGAGAAAATAAAAATATGTTTCGTGTAAATTTGGAATAATGAATGAAAAATAGCATGAAATATGCTAAAATAGAAAATAAAAAAGATGCAATCAGGAATAACAGCAGAACGGAGGAGACATGAGCGAATTACAGGAATGGATCGGGGCAGGGAGCCTGGTTTTCAAAGGAGTACTGATAGCGGTTTTGATTCTTGGAGTACTGATCTGCTTTCTTGGCTATCGTGTCAGGAAGCTGCTGTTCAGTATTATGGCAGTAGGGATCGGAATGGTAGCGGGCTTTCAGTTCAGCCGCGTGGCATTTGCCAATGTCTGGCTGTGCCTTGCGATCGGAGTTGTATGTGCAGTACTTCTGTGTATACTGGCATTTTGGTTTTATCGGGCAGGAGTATTTCTGACGTGTGCGGCATTGATGTTTCTGATTATGCAGACATTGCTGCATCAGGAAACATGGTGGGTATATCTGACAGCTGCACTGGCAGCACTTGCTTCAGGATTTGCGGCAGTTTGTTTTGAAAAACAGATGCTGGCCATTGTTTCCGGATTTTTTGGCGCTTATATGGCAACAGCGGCAGGTTTTGCTCTGGCAGGACTGGAAAAAGGGAACTTCTTTTCCATTATATTGCTGGCAGCAGGAATTTTTGGAAGTGCTTTGCAGATTTTTCAGGAAAAAAGAAAAAAAGAAAATGAAACGGAAAAAATTCCGGATGTAAGGCCGAAAAAAGGAAAGAATAAAAAAGAGAGCAGAAAACATCCGGAAAAGAGAAAGTCAGATGAACAGAGGGAACGCCACGAAAGACGCAGACAGTCCAGAGCCTGAAAAGACAAAGAAAAAGCAGAATAGGCGCTCACAGATTTCGGAAAGGAGTTTTTTGTGAAATTTGATATGCACTGTCATACAAAAGAAGGATCGATAGATGGAAAAGTCGGAATCGAAGATTACATCCGTATTCTCAGAGAAAAAGGTTATCAGGGGATGCTGGTGACAGATCATAATTCTTATAATGGATATCGTTACTGGAGAGATCACATCAAAGGGAAAAAGTATACAGATTTTGCAGTACTTAAGGGAATTGAGTATGATACGTTTAATGCCGGACATTTTCTGGTGATACTGCCGGAAGGGGTGAAACCGCGTATTCTGGAAATGCGCGGTATGCCATTGGAACTGCTGATCAAAGTAGTGCATGCATATGGCGGTATTTTGGGACCGGCACATCCATTTGGTGAGAAGTATTTGAGTTTTGGAAATACGCGGAAATACCGGAAGAATAAAGATATCATGGGCGAATTTGATTTTCTGGAGGCATACAATTCCTGTGAAGTGGAGGAACGCAACCGTGAAGCCAAGCAGACTGCAAGAAAATATTTTCTTGCAGGATTTGGCGGAAGCGATTCGCATAAAGCAGACTGCATCGGAACTGCGTATACGCAGTTCCGGGAGCCGGTGAGAAGTGAATCAGACCTGATCGAGCAGGTAAAAAGAAGAGCACCGATCAGGGCAGGCGGCACTTATTATCACGGCACCACAAAGGAAAAGATAGGGAAAGCCAACGATCTGCTGATTTATTCTTTCTGGATATACAATAAGGTCGCAGGCTTTGCAAAATTTAACAAGCGAAGAAAACAGCGAAAATATCTGCCGATCACGATCAAGGGCGGACAGGGATTGTACGATCCGGCCAGTCAGAAAGATCCGCATTCAGAACAGCCGTGAACATACGGTTTTTGACGCCGGGATTTTCCTGGTTTATCTGACGGAGAAGCTGCTTGCAGTATTCGCGGCGCGTATGTCCGTCAGCCGGACAGGGACTTTTGACAACCGGAAGCTGATATTTATGCCAGAACCCGATCACATCGGCCTCATCAACAAAAAACAGCGGACGAATCACTGTCAGATTCATCTGGTCTAAGTAGGTTTTTGGGGGGAAGGAATAAAAACGTCCCTCATAGAGAAGAGACAGAAGCATAGTTTCGATCACATCATCTTTATGGTGTGCATAGGCGATCTTATTGCAGCCAAGGTCTTTGATGGCAGCATTGAGAGCGCCTTTTCTCATTTTTGCACATAAGGAACATGGATTGTTTTCTTTTCGTTCTTCAAAAATAATCTGAGCAATTTGCGTGTTTACGATTTTATAAGGGATCTCAAGCGTCCGGCACATACGTTTGATCGGTTCCGGGTCAAGATTCTGAAAACCAAGATCGACGGTGATGGCAGTCAGAGTAAAATGTACTGGATAAAAACGTCGCAGACCATGTAATGCACATAAGAGGGTCAGGCTGTCTTTTCCACCGGAAATGCCGACCGCGATATGGTCGCCTTCTTCAATGAGATGATAGGCATCTACTGCCTGCCGAGTGAGACTTAGTAATTTCTGATATTTCATAAGGGAACTCCTTCAATGCTCGAATTGAATGATATTAAGGTCAAAAGATGCTTTACGCAAAGACTAACTCATAAATGAGAAAAAGTCAATGATTGCAATTCATATGCAGAGTCAGTATAATAAAATAGGTCAAGGAACAAATGGAGATAAAATGGAGGCTCGCATACATTTTTATGCGTCGGCTCATTTATGAATAGTGTGATACCAGGGGTAATGGATGTGTCAGACTAAGGAGAAGAAAGGCGGGAGATGAAGATGTGTCAGTATGACAGAAAATCAAAAAAGGCGGAAGAATTTATCAATCATGAGGAGATTTTAGAGACACTTCGCTATGCGGAAGAAAATAAGCATAACGAAGCTCTGATCGATCAGATTCTTGAGAAGGCAAGGAAAAGAAAGGGACTGGAGCACAGGGAGGCAATGGTGCTTCTGGACTGTGATATCGAGGAGAAAAATCAGGAGATCTATGCTCTTGCAGAGCAGATTAAAAAAGATTTTTACGGCAACAGGATTGTTATGTTCGCACCGCTGTATTTATCCAATTATTGTGTGAATGGATGTGTCTACTGTCCATATCATGCCAAAAATAAGCATATCAGCCGCAAAAAGCTGACACAGGAAGAAATTCGAAAAGAAGTGACCGCACTTCAGGATATGGGGCATAAACGTCTGGCGCTGGAGACGGGGGAAGATCCGGTCAACAATCCGATCGAATATGTGCTGGAAAGTATCAAGACGATCTACAGCATCAAACATAAAAACGGAGCGATCCGCAGAGTGAATGTAAATATCGCAGCGACAACGGTGGAAAATTACCGGAAGCTCAAAGAAGCAGGAATCGGAACCTACATTCTTTTCCAGGAAACGTATCATAAAGAGAGTTATGAAAAACTGCATCCGACCGGACCGAAGCATAATTATGCTTATCATACCGAGGCGATGGACCGTGCCATGGAGGGTGGCATTGACGATGTGGGCATCGGTGTACTGTTTGGTCTGGAACTGTACCGCTATGAATTTGCAGGGCTTCTGATGCACGCAGAGCACCTGGAGGCAGTACATGGTGTCGGACCGCATACGATCAGCGTGCCGCGTATCCGCAGGGCAGATGATATTGATCCGGATACCTTTGACAATGGCATTGACGATGATATCTTTGCAAAGATCGTGGCATGTATCCGTATTTCCGTGCCATATACCGGCATGATCGTTTCTACAAGAGAGAGCCAGATCTGTCGCGAGCGGGTTCTGCATCTGGGTGTGTCACAGATCAGCGGAGGTTCCCGCACAAGTGTCGGCGGTTATGTAGAGCCGGAAGAAGAGGATGATAATTCTGCACAGTTTGATGTCAGTGACAACCGCTCTCTGGACGAGGTTGTGAACTGGCTGATGCGTCTTGGCTATATTCCCAGTTTCTGTACGGCCTGCTACCGGGAAGGCAGAACGGGGGATCGTTTTATGAGTCTGTGCAAGAGCGGGCAGATCCAGAACTGTTGTCATCCGAATGCACTGATGACCTTAAAAGAGTACTTGATGGATTATGCATCCGAAGACACCAGAGAAATTGGTCTGAAACTGATCGAAAAGGAAATCCCAAACGTCCCAAGAGAAAAGACCAGAGAGATTCTGGAGCGTCATTTAAAAGAGATCAAAGAGGGGCAGAGAGATTTTCGTTTCTGATGGAAAAGGTTGATTTGAACAGGAGGAAAGAAGCCGATGAGCCTAAATACAACGCCGGCAGCAGAACGTACGCATATTGGGATTTTTGGAAAGCGAAATGCCGGAAAATCAAGTTTGATCAATGCACTGACCGGGCAGGAGCTGGCAATTGTATCGGATATTTCCGGGACAACGACAGATCCTGTATATAAAGCGATGGAACTGCTTCCGCTGGGACCGGTAGTACTGATCGATACGCCGGGAATCGATGATGAAGGTGAGCTTGGAGAACTTCGTGTAAAGAAAAGTTATCAGGTTTTAAATAAAACAGATCTGGCAATCCTGGTATGCAGTGCAGAAGAAGGAATTGCCGGAGAGGATATCCGGCTGCTTGAGAGAATCCAGAGTAAGAAAATACCATGGATACTTGTTATGAATAAAACAGATCTTATAAAAAAAGAGGATCAAAAACTGCCCATTGAAATTTTAAAGAAATTTGAAAAGGAGGAATCAGATGTAAGTGCCCTGTGGGTAAGTGCCGAAAAAGGTGAACAGATTTATGAGCTGAAAGAGCAGATTGCCGGAAAAGCACAAAAAGGAAAAAAAGAAAAGCCGCTGGTTTCCGATCTGTTAAGCACGGGGGATTGTGTGGTTCTGGTCATTCCGATCGATAAAGCGGCGCCAAAAGGAAGGCTGATCCTGCCACAGCAGCAGACGATCCGGGATGCGCTGGAAGCAGGTGCGTCTGTTATGGTGACAAGAGATCATGAACTGCAAAAGACGCTGGAAGCTTTAAAAGAGCCGCCTAAGATGGTCATTACAGACAGTCAGGTTTTTGGCAAAGTGGCAAAACTCACACCAAAGAAGGTGCTTCTGACTTCGTTTTCGATTCTGTTTGCACGTTATAAAGGAGAACTGAGAACTCAGGTAAACGGGGCGAAGAAGCTGGATTCCATTCAGGATGGGGATCGTATTCTGGTCTGTGAAGGGTGTACACATCACAGACAGTGTGACGACATCGGCACGGTGAAACTTCCGGAATGGATCCGGAATTATACGAAAAAGGAACCGGTGTTTGAATTTACCAGCGGCGGAGCATTTCCGGAAAATTTGAAGGCATATCAGCTTATCATACATTGCGGAGGCTGCATGCTGAATGAAAGAGAGATCAAATACCGTATTGCCTGTGCAAAAGATGCGGATATCCCAATTACCAATTATGGAGTGGCAATCGCTTACATGAATGGGATTTTAAAAAGAAGTGTAGAAATTTTTCCGGATATTTATAAGATGATCGTATAAAAAAAGAGCAGATTCCGTTTTCGGAATCTGCTCTTTTATGAATGTTCAATCAGAAAGAAGAATTAAAATCCAGCTTCTTTCAGAATACTTTCGGCTGCGGAGGTATCGTTTGTGACACACAGAACTGCATAATTTCCGGAAGTTTTGATGATCGCATTGTTCAGATTTTTTACTTCATCTGCATTATAGGAAGCGTAAAGGTCTGTCTGGTTTTTTACACGGGACTCAAACAGGCTTTTTACTTCAGAAACGTAGTCGCTGTCACTGCATTTGACCACAACGGCTTCGCAGGCAGTAGCACCGGTTCCGACATAAGCGGCACAGTCTTCGATTTTGGAGATATCCACCAGGTAAGTAGAAGCTAAGATTGTTTCAGAAATAGAAGAAAGCGTATCTCCGCTTGCAGTTTTGGAAAGGTCTTCAGCAAGCTTGGCAGGCTGAACGGTGATTTCTTTTGATTTGGAACCGCATCCGGCAAGCAGCAGGGCGGCCATGGCAACCGTCAGTAAAAGGGTGATCATTCGTTTCATTATTATACTCTCCTTTGTAATGTAAATATTTGCAAGTCACCTGCGGTAATGAGGTGATGGCATTTCGTTGAAAAATCATTGGGCTGCGGAAGTGCTTTCGCTGGAAGTCTCACTTTCTGAGGAAGAAGATTCTGATCCATCGGATGCAGTTACATAATGTGTACGCAGATAGTCAAGCCACTTGGCACAATATTCCGGATACATATGGATACCATCGCTGGTCGCATCCTGGATCAGGGCTCCATTTCCGTCTGATAACACTTCATTCGGGTTCAGATAATAATAATTGTTTGTACTGCAGATGTCAAGAATAATCTGGTTTACGGTATCAATGTTTTTATTGTTGACGTAATCACCTGTCTGAACCTTGGATTCTTCTACATAAGGCACGGCACTGACATAAAAAACAGCATCCGGCATCAGCTTACGCAGTTCTGCAAGACATTTGGTATAGTTTTTGCGGAATTCTTCGAAATCAGGATAACCAAGATCGTTTGTGCCGATCATAATGTACATTTTTTTGAAATTATTATTTTTCAGTGCCTGAAATACCGTTACGTTTCCACTGGAAGTAGTGATATACGCAGTCTCAAAAATATCAGAAGAATTCATACCGATACCAGTCAGGAATGTACCCTGTGTAATGCCGGACTGCATATGGAAACCCTCTACTCTGGAATCGCCGATAAAAACTGCATCGGAAAAATAAGAATCGTTCATCGCGGTCGGCTGAGCCTTGACTGCACATTTGGCATTTGCAGCAGAAACGGCAGAATCCTCTGCAAATGGTGTGATGTTTTTCGGAACAGTAGTGCTGTCTTTTGCAGTCTCAGAAGAAGTTTCGCTTTCGGCAGAAGCTTCTTCCTGACGGAAATCACTGGAAGAAAAAATTTCGTCAAGCTGTTCCTGAACCTGATTGTGAATACCTCCCCTTGAAGCGATATTTATGATCAGGCGACCCTCAAATACCACTAAAAATGCAAATATGAGAAGCAGCATATTCAAAAAGCGTGTCGTGCGCCGCGGTCTTCGTTTTCTCTGTTGTGCCATAATTTCCCCTCTTAAATCTATCTATATTTGTATCTTGTCTTTTCTTTTCGTCTACTATATTATATAATAATCACGTTAATTGTAAATAGTTTTTTTTGATGGGAGTTTTTTTATTATGGTTTTCAGCAGTTTGTTGTTTCTGTTTCGTTTTTTGCCGGCAGTTCTGATCTTATATTATGCAGCACCGAGAAAGTTTCGAAATGTGATCCTGTTTCTGTTCAGCCTGTTTTTTTATGCCTGGGGTGAGCCGCGGTATGTATTTCTGATGCTTTTTACGATTACACTTGACTTTTTTATCGGAAAAGGGATTGCAAAGGCAAAAGAGGAAGGAAATCAGAAGAAAGCGAAAAAGTTTTTACTGATTTCGATCATTGTAGATCTGTCAATACTTGGATTTTTCAAATATGCGGATTTTCTGATTGGAACGGTTAATACACTGACCGGCGCCGGGCTGCCGCTGCTTGGTATACCACTTCCGATTGGCATTTCTTTTTTTACGTTCCAGACCATGTCCTATACGATCGATCTATATAAAGGAAGCACAAAGGTGCAGAAAAACTGGATCAAGTACGGCACGTACGTGTCGATGTTTCCACAGTTGATCGCAGGACCGATTGTCCAGTATAAGACGATCGCAAGGCAGATGGAACAGAGGCGGGAGAATACAGATGATTTTGCAGAAGGAATCCACCGGTTTATGATCGGACTTGGAAAAAAGGTGCTGATCGCCAACAACATCGGTGTGCTGTGGGATGCGATCGAAGTCCTTCCGGTGAGTGGACTGGCGGCTGGTACGGCATGGCTTGGTGCATTTGCCTATACGTTCCAGATTTATTTTGATTTTGCCGGATATTCAGATATGGCGATCGGACTTGGCAAGATGTTTGGTTTTCATTTTCTGGAAAATTTTGATTATCCCTATATTTCCAGAAGCATTACCGAATTCTGGAGACGCTGGCATATTTCCCTTAGTTCCTGGTTTAAAGAGTATGTATACATCCCGCTTGGAGGAAACCGATGCACAAAGACAAAGCAGATCCGCAATATTCTGCTCGTCTGGCTGCTGACAGGAATCTGGCATGGTGCAAACTGGAATTATGTGATCTGGGGATGTTATTATGGAATCCTGCTTCTTTTTGAAAAACTGGTATTAAAAAGGGTGCTGGATAAATGCCCATCTGTACTACGGCATATTTACACGTTGTTTTTTGTTATGATCGGCTGGATTATTTTTAAATGTGAGGATATGTCATATGGACTTTCTTATTTGAAAGCAATGTTTGGCGGCTTTGGAGCCGGTCTTTGCAATCAGCAGACGATTTATCTGCTCGGAAATTATGCTGTACTGTTTGTACTGGCAATCCTGGGATCAACAACGATTCCGAAGAAGGCAGCAGGCATGTTGATGGGGGCAGGACCGAAGCGAACCTGGGCAGAAAACACGTTGCGGATTCTGTTTTATGCAGTTATTTTTGTGGTTTCTGTCGCTTATCTGGTAGATGCAACGTATAACCCATTTTTGTATTTTAGATTTTAACGATGCCAGGGTCAAAAGCCTGAAACCACGATGTGCTTGCACAGGAGTGGTTTTAT
>URUU01000050.1 GCA_900551235.1 uncultured Lachnospiraceae bacterium | reverse complement strand
CATGCGATGCATGACGTGCACCTCGCAGCAAGAATGCCAGAGGCATTCTTGAATTATCATGTGTTATGAATGGAGAAGAAAATGAATCGAAACAAACAGATGCATGCTCCGGTCTGCGAGGCCCTGGAGCGTTTAAAAAGAAGAAGAGTTGTGCCGTTTGATGTACCTGGGCACAAACGTGGAAGAGGAAATCCGGAACTTGCGGATCTTCTGGGGGAAAAATGTGTCAGTCTGGATGTCAATTCCATGAAACCGCTGGACAACCTCTGTCATCCGGTTTCTGTGATCAAAGAGGCAGAAGAGCTGGCAGCGGAAGCATTCCGTGCGGATCATGCTTTTTTTATGGTCGGAGGAACGACTTCTTCCGTGCAGGGAATGGTGCTTTCCTGCTGTAAGGCAGGGGACAAGATCATTCTGCCACGAAATGTACACAAAAGCGTGATCAATGCACTGGTATTGTGCGGTGCTGTTCCGGTGTATGTCAATCCGGAAGTGGATACAAAACTGGGGATATCACTCGGAATGCAGGTTTCTGAGGTGGAAAGGGCGATCCGTGAGAATCCGGATGCCACGGCGGTTTTTGTAAACAATCCGACCTACTACGGGATCTGTTCGGATCTGCGTGCGATCGTGAAGGTGGCACATGAGCATGGTATGCTGGTGCTGGCGGATGAGGCACATGGCACACATCTGTATTTTGGCAGTGATCTTCCGGTCTGTGCCATGGATGCCGGGGCAGATATGGCTTCGGTGTCCATGCATAAATCCGGCGGAAGCCTGACACAGAGTTCTCTGCTCCTTACCGGAAAAAACGTAAACTGGGAATATGTAAGTCAGATAATAAATCTTACACAGACAACAAGTGCTTCCTATCTGCTGATCTCCAGTCTGGATATTTCCAGGAGAAATCTGGCACTGCGCGGACGGGAGTCTTTTGATAAAGTGAGCCGCATGGCAGAATATGCAAGAGAAGAGATCAATTCGATCGGCGATTTTTATGCTTACGGCAAAGACATGATCAACGGCGGAAGTGTCTATGATTTTGATGTGACAAAACTTTCCGTATATACAAGAGATATCGGTCTTGCCGGCATTGAAGTTTATGATCTGCTGCGAGATGAATATGACATTCAGATCGAGCTTGGAGATATTGCAAATATCCTGGCGTATATTTCCATCGGAGACCGTATTCAAGATATCGAGCGCCTGGTGGGAGCACTGGCGGATATCAAACGGCTTTATGCGAAAGACCCGGAGAAAATGCCGGGTGCCGAGTACATCAAGCCGACAGTCCTGGTATCCCCTCAGACTGCTTTTTATGCAGAAAAGAAAGCCGTTCCGATCCGGGAGACAAAGGGTATGATCTGCAGTGAATTTGTGATGTGCTATCCGCCTGGGATCCCGATCCTTGCACCGGGGGAACTGATCACGCAGGAGATCATTGATTATATTATTTACGCAAAAGAAAAGGGCTGCTCCATGCAGGGAATGCAGGATGCAGAGGTAGAATATTTATATGTGCTGAGCGGAAAATAAAAGCAAATGGGAGGGAAAAAGGATGGAGCTTTGGTTTTCGGATTATCAGACGGAAAAGGTAAAAGTTTCGGTAAAAGTCCAGAAACAGCTTTTTGGTCTGCAGACGGAATTTCAACGCATTGATGTGTTTGATTCAGATGAGTTCGGACGTTTTTTAAGTGCGGACGGAAGCATTGTATTTTCAGAAAAAGATGAATTTATTTATGACGAGATGATCGTCCATGTGCCGATGGCGGTTCATCCGCATGTAAAAAATGTCCTGGTGATCGGCGGCGGGGACGGCGGTGTGGCAAGAGAGCTGAGCTATTATGAAGAAATCGAAAAAATTGATGTGGTAGAGCCGGACCGTGTTTTTGTGGAAGTCTGTAAAGAATTTTTCCCGGATAATGCCTGCGGGCTGGCAGATAAAAGAGTCAGTGTTTATTATGAGGACGGACTGAAATTCTTGCGTCTGCGTCATAATGAATATGATCTGATCATCAACGATGCGATCGATCCGCTCGGACATAATGCCGGACTCTTTACCAAAGAATTTTACGGGAACTGTTACCGTGCCCTCAAAGAAGACGGCATCATGGTCTATCAGCACGGAAGTCCGTTTTATGATGAAGACGAAGAATCCTGCCGGGTGATGCACCGGAAGGCAAGCCACAGTTTCCCGATCAGCCGTGTCTATCAGGCACACATTCCGACCTGTTCCTCCGGATACTGGCTGTTTGGGTTTGCATCAAAAAAATATCATCCGCTGGAGCACCTGGATGTAAAACGCTGGAAAGAGCGGAAGATAGAAACCTGGTATTATACGACCAATCTTCACAAAGGAGCTTTTATGCTTCCCAAATATGTAGAAGATATGCTGGAAGAAGAGGAAGGTCGTAAAAAATAAAAAGCAAAAAGAAAAAAGAAAAAAGAAAAGGAGATTGTACTATGGGAAGATTACTGATCATTGGATGCGGCGGAGTTGCAGGAGTTGCGATCCACAAATGCTGTCAGAACAGCAAAACATTTTCTGAGATCTGTATTGCCAGCAGAACAAAGGCAAAATGTGATGCACTGAAAGAAAAACTGGAGAATACAACGGAAACAAAAATTACAACAGCACAGGTGGATGCCGATAAGGTGGAAGAACTGATCGCACTGATCCAGTCTTATCAGCCGGATGCTGTTTTAAATGTGGCATTGCCGTATCAGGATCTGACGATCATGGATGCGTGTCTGGCATGCAAGGTGGATTATATTGATACCGCCAATTATGAGCCGGAAGATACCGACGACAAACAGTGGCGTGAAATTTATGAGAAACGCTGCAAAGAAACAGGATTTACCGCATATTTTGATTATTCCTGGCAGTGGGCTTATCAGGAAAAGTTTAAAGAAGCAGGCATCACGGCACTTCTCGGAAGTGGCTTTGATCCAGGTGTCACCAGTGTCTTTGCCGCTTATGCACTGAAACATTATTTTGATGAGATCGAGACAATTGATATTCTCGACTGCAATGGCGGTGACCATGGCTATCCGTTTGCCACCAATTTTAATCCGGAGATCAATCTGCGTGAAGTGTCTGCGAACGGTTCTTACTGGGAAAATGGCCATTGGGTAGAGACAGAGCCGATGGAGATTAAAAGAGAATACAATTTCCCGCAGGTTGGTGAGAAAGATATGTATCTGCTTCACCATGAAGAGATCGAATCTCTGGCAAAAAATATCCCGGGTGTAAAACGCATCCGTTTCTTTATGACCTTTGGACAGAGTTATCTGACGCACATGAAATGTCTGGAAAATGTAGGCATGCTTTCTACGTCTCCAATCCTGTTTGAAGGAAAAGAAATTGTGCCGATCCAGTTCTTGAAGGCACTGCTTCCGGATCCGGCATCTCTTGGACCTCGTACCGTCGGAAAGACAAACATTGGCTGTATTTTCACCGGAAAGAAAGACGGAAAAGAAAAGACCATTTATATCTACAATGTATGTGATCATCAGGAGTGTTACAAAGAAGTCGGATCTCAGGCAATCTCTTATACAACCGGAGTGCCGGCAATGATCGGGGCAGCACTTGTTGTGGATAAAGTATGGGACAAAGACGGTGTATTCAACATCGAAGAATTCGATCCGGATCCGTTTATGGATATGCTGAATCAGTACGGACTGCCTTGGATTGTGGATGAAAATCCGCAGACCGTAGAATGATGTGGAAAGATCTGCCGACACCATGTTATGTTGTGGATGAAGGCAAAATCAGAAAAAATCTGGAGATTCTTGCGGATCTTGAGCAGGAGTGCGGCTGTCACATCCTCCTCGCCCAGAAAGCATTTTCCATGTACAGTCTGTATCCGATGATCGGTCAGTATATCAGCGGAACAACAGCGAGCGGACTGTATGAGGCAAGACTTGGATATGAAGAGATGGGAAAAGAAAACCATGTTTTTGCCCCGGCCTATAAAGAAAAAGATATGGAAGAACTGGTGCAGATCTGCGACCATATCATCTTCAATTCCTTTGCACAGTATGAAAAATATAAAGAAATGTGCCGGGAAAGTGCAAAGGTGAGAAAAGATAAAAAAGCAGTCAGTGTCGGCATCCGCGTCAATCCGCAGTGTTCCACGCAGGAAGGGCATGAGATCTATGATCCTTGTGGCTATGCTTCCAGACTTGGTGTGACAGAAGAACAGTTCCGGGAAGATCTGCTGGAGGGTGTGGAAGGATTTCATTTCCACACGCTGTGCGAGCAGAATGCAGATGATCTTGTAACGACTTTTCAGGCATTTGAAAAGAAATTCGGAAAATATCTGCACCAGATGAAATGGCTGAATATGGGCGGCGGCCATCATATCACAAGAGATGATTATCAGATAGAAATCCTGAAAAAACTGATCGGCTATATCCGGGAAACCTATCAGGTGGAAGTTTATCTGGAGCCTGGCGAAGCGATTGCTTTAAATGCCGGTTATCTTGTGACAGAAGTGATGGACATCGTGCACAACGATATGGATATCCTGATTCTCGATGCATCGGCAGCCTGCCATATGCCGGATGTGCTGGAGATGCCGTACCGTCCGCCGCTTGCAAAAGGATATGAAGCGGGAGAAAAGCCATATACTTACCGACTTTCTTCTATGACCTGCCTTGCCGGAGATGTGATCGGGGACTATAGTTTTGAACAGCCGATCCGTATTGGGGATCGCCTGGTCTTTGAAGATATGGCGATTTATTCCATGGTAAAAAACAATACCTTTAACGGAATGCCGCTTCCGGGAATTGCACTTTTAAAAGAAGACGGAAGTGTAGAAATGGTAAAAGAATTTGGCTATGACGATTTTAAAATGCGTCTGTAATTCAAATCGAACGAATATGAGACTTGCAAGCGGCAGCACCGCAGATCCCAAAGGAGGATATGATGGAACAAAAAAGAACAACACCGTCTGCGGACGGATATCATATGCCTGCAGAGTATGAGCCGCATAAAGGCTGCATCATGATCTGGCCGCAGCGGCCGGGTTCCTGGAAAAAGGATGCAAAAAATGCAGAACAGGCTTTTTGTGCAGTTATGGAAGCTATCACGAAAAGTGAACCGGTTTATCTGGCAGCCGGGAAAAAAGTTTTTGCACGGGCAGAGACCTTTGCGGAAGAGCAGAAAGAAAAATATAGAGATGCCATTGCAGAGGGCAGACATTTTCCGGTGTTTGTTTTTGAGGCAGAAACAGATGATGCCTGGGCAAGAGATATGGCACCGACGTTTGTCAGAAAAGGCAGAAATGTCCGTGCAGTGAACTGGTCTTTCAATGCCTGGGGCGGAACAGAAGATGGTCTGTATGCATCCTGGGGACTGGATGATGCTTTTGCAAAAGATTTTGCCAAAAGAGAAGGATATGTCTGTTATGATGCGGCACCTTTTGTGCTGGAAGGCGGTTCCATTCACAGTGACGGAGAAGGGACGGTCATGGTGACGGAAGCCTGTCTGCTCAGCAAAGGCAGGAACCCGCAGCTTTCCAAAGAACAGATCGAGGAGAAACTGAAGGCGTATCTGGGAGCGGAAAAAGTACTCTGGCTGCCAAGAGGCATCTATATGGATGAGACAAACGAGCACGTAGATAACGTGTGTGCGTTTGTTGCCCCGACCGAGGTAGTGCTGGCATGGACAGATGATCCGAAAGATCCGCAGTATCCATTATCACTTGAAACTCTTCAGTATCTGGAATCTCAGACCGATGCAAAAGGCAGAAAGATCACCGTGCATAAACTTCCGATCCCGGACATTCCGGTCTGCGTTACGCCGGAAGATCTGGAAGGCTATGTATTTGAAGAAGGAGAGGATACAAGAGAGGTGGGCGAACGCCTTGCGGCATCTTATGTAAACTTCTATTTTTCAAACGGAGCAGTTGTCATGCCGGCTTTTGGCGGAGAAAATGCAGAAAGCGATATTCGGGCGGCAGGGATCATGCGAAAACTGTGTCCGCAGCGGGAGATCATACCGGTGTATGCAGGAGATATTCTCACCGGGGGCGGAAACATTCACTGTATCACACAGCAGATACCACAGGGAAAGGCAGAAAAGGAATGAGAAAAGTAAAAACAGCGGCGATCCAGATGCAGTGCAGCACAGAGCTGCAGGAAAATCTGGAAAAAGCAGAAAAGAAGATCAGGGAAGCGGCAGCAGAAGGAGCAAATATCATTTTGCTGCCGGAACTTTTTGAACGGGAATATTTCTGTCAGCAGAGGCGGTATGATTTTTATCATTATGCAAAAACGGCAGAAGAGAACGAAGCAGTACAGATGGGAGTGCGTCTGGCAAAAGAACTGGGAGTCGTGCTTCCGGTCAGCTTCTATGAAAAAGAAGTCAACAATCTTTACAATTCGATCGCATGCATTGATGCAGACGGAACGATTTCCGGCATCTATCGCAAAACACATATCCCGGACGACCACTATTATCAGGAAAAATTTTATTTTACACCGGGCGATACCGGATTTCGTGTATTTAACACAAGATACGGAAAAATCGGTATCGGAATCTGCTGGGATCAGTGGTTCCCGGAAAGTGCCAGATGCATGGCACTTCAGGGTGCAGAACTTCTGTTTTACCCGACTGCCATCGGTTCGGAGCCGATCCTGGAATGCGACAGTATGCCGCACTGGAGGCGTTGTATGCAGGGACATGCAGCAGCCAATCTGATGCCGGTGATCGCAGCGAACCGCATTGGAAAAGAGGTGGTAGAGCCAGATACGGAAAATGGAGGTCAGAAGTCTGCACTGACTTTTTATGGTTCTTCTTTCCTGACAGATGAAACAGGCGAACTGAAAAAAACAGCTTCCAGAGATCAGGAAGAGATCCTGATCGGAGAATACGATCTGGATGAGCTGGCAGCAAAACGCCTTGAATGGGGACTGTTCCGTGACCGCAGACCGGAAATGTACGGAATTATTGCAGGACAAAAATAAAAGAAAGAAAACAGATTTGTTGCTTAACATATACAGAGGAGGAGTTTTCTCCAACTAAGATAAGATTTACGAGGGGTGAGCAGATGAAATTTTTCCATTTATCCGATCTGCATATCGGACTGAAACTGATTGAACGTGATCTTAGGGAAGATCAGGAATATATTTTTGCACAGATTATCCGGCTGGCAAAAGAGCAGCAGCCGGATGCGATGGTGATCGCGGGAGATATTTATGACAAAGCCGTTCCGTCCGCGGAGGCGGTGGAGATTTTTGACAGTTTTATGAAAAGTCTTTCTGAAGAAATGCCGCAGATGCCGGTGATGATCATCAGCGGCAATCATGACAGTGCAGCCAGGCTGAACTGTTTTCGCAGCATTTTATCCAGACAGAATGTCTATATGATCGGCACACCGCCGACCACGAAGGACGAGCATATCGAAAAAGTAACGCTGCGTGATGCTTACGGTGAGGTTTCGTTTTATCTGCTTCCATTTGTGAAACCGTCGATGGTGCGGCAGATCACAGGTGCGCGGGAAGACGGCACGCAGCATTCTTACAACGAAGCTCTGCATCTTCTGATTGAAAGAGAAAATATCGATACAAAGGAGCGAAATGTTCTGGTCAGCCATCAGTTTTATCTTCCGTCCGGCAGAGAGGCGGAGGATGTAGAGCGAATGGATTCCGAGATCCGTACGGTCGGAAATATCGATGAGATCTCAGCAGATGTGCTGGGAGTGTTTGATTATGCGGCACTTGGACATATCCACAAACCGATGAAAGTGGGAAGCGAATATTATCGTTACTGCGGAACACCGCTTGCCTGTTCGGTCAGTGAAGCCGGACAGCAAAAAGGCATTGTGATGGTGACAATGAAAGAAAAGGGAAACATTTCCACGGAAGTGCTTCCGCTTACGCCGCTCCGTCAGGTGCGTGTGATAAAGGGAGAATTTCAGGAGGTGCTTTCGCAGGCATGCGAAGATTATGTCACGGTCGTGCTCACAGACAAAGAAGATCTCGATGTGATCGACCTCAAAGACCGTCTGCGAAATGCATTTCCATATCTGCTTGAGATCCGCAGAGAGCGGGAGCGCAGAGCAGAGTACAAAAGACAGAGCAGAAAGATCGAAGAACTGGATCCGTTTGAACTTTGCTGTTCGTTTCTCGGGGAACATATGGATGAGGAAGAACGTGAGATTCTGCTGGATGTGGTCAGCAGTGTACAGGGGGTGAAATAAGATGCGGCCGTTAAAACTTGTGATGCAGGCGTTTGGTTCCTATGGAAAGCGAACCGAGATTGATTTTGAAAAACCGGATCAGAATTTGTTTCTGATCACCGGAAAAACCGGCTCCGGAAAAACGACCATTTTCGATGCGATTGTTTTTGCTCTCTATGGAGAAGCCAGCTCCAATGCAAATAAGAAAAACGGTGCGGAACTTCAGAGTCAGTTTGTGGAGATCGGGACGGAGCCGTTTGTCTCCCTGACTTTTTCTGAGAAAAACGGAACAGAGACCGATCTTTATACCGTGAAACGCATTCCGCGTCATCTACGTCCGCTGAAACGCGGCAGCGGCGAAAAAATGGTCAGTGAGGAAGTTTCACTTACCATGCCGGACGGCAGTGAGTATTCTCAGAAAGAGACAGATGCGAAACTGTTAGAGATTGTCGGACTGACAAAAGAACAGTTTATGCAGGTTGCGATGATCGCTCAGGGAGAATTCATGGAACTTCTGCGTGCAAAATCAGATGATAAAAAAATGATCTTCCGCAAGCTGTTTCACACCGGACTGTACGAGGAGATCAAAAATGAGTTTGCTGTCCGCAAAAAAGAAAAACAGGCAGAGATCGATCAGATCCGTATGCGGTGTATTGCCGAGATCAGCCGCACAGAACTTCCGGAAGATTCAGAGTATACGGCATTTCTGAAAGAAAAGAAAAAAGAACTGGAAAAGTCAAAAGACTTTTCCGTGACAGTCCTGGAGCAGTTTTTGGAGAAACTGGAACTTCTGTGCGAGGAGCTTTCGAAGCGGACGAAAGAAGCAAAAAAGATCGTGCAAAAGAGAAGTCAGGAACGTGATCATGCAAGGGATGCCGCTGCGAAAGCTTCTCAGCTTCTGAAATTTTTTGTACAGCTGGAAGAAGCAGAGAAGAACTTGCAGATTTTAAAGTCACAGGAAGAGACGACCATAAAACAGCAGGAACTGGCAGTTCAGATTGAAGATGCCTGGGAGGTACAGGCAGTTTATCAGCGATTTTCGGACTGCAAAAAAACGCTGGAAACATTAAGGTCGGACCTTCAGAAACAGATGGAACAGCTTCCGAAACTTACGGAAGATACAAAACTCTGTATACAGAATACAAAAGATGCAAAACATCAGCAGGAAGAAGAACTTGCAGCCTTTACAAAAACAGAAGAAAAAGTCAAAAAAGCCATGGAAGTCTTTGCAAAGCTGGAGACCGCAAAACAGGATGTGATCCAAAAAGAAAAAGCAGTCCAAAACGCGGAAGAAAAGGAAGCAGAGATCAAAACGAAAAAAGAACATCTGGAAAGGCAGCAGGAGGCATGGAAGGAACGCTCACAGCAGCTTGCGCAGGCGGAGAAAAATTTTGCCTTCTGGCAGGCAAAACAGAAAGATTTCGGCTTGCTGGAAACGGAATTTTCCAGGGCAGAACAAACGGCGAATGAATATAAAATACAAAAACAGACAACGGAAAAAAGACGTCTTGCCTATCAGAAGGCCAGTCAGGAGTTTGAAGAAAAAAATGCTGTCTACGAGCAGAAACGAAAGATCTTTTTGAATGCACAGGCCGGATTCCTGGCACAGGAATTAAGGGACGGATGTCCGTGTCCGGTCTGCGGATCCATAGAACATCCATCTCCGTGCAAATTAGAAGAAGCACACCAGAATCTGACAAAAGCAATGATTGAAGAACTGGCACTTCAGGCAGAACAGCTGCGGGGAAAACAGGAACAGGCAGCAGCGGCGGCAGAAGCTGCAGGGAGCCTTCTGGAAGAAAAACAGAAAAATGCAGGGGAAAGTTTTAAACATCTCCGCAGCAGGGCAGAAGAAGTTCTGGGCACAGAAGCAATACCGGATTTCAGGAAAATGACGGACAGCGATAACAAAACCGATCCTGAAAAAATACGTGCAGATTTCCTGGAACAGATGAAAAAAGAATTTTCACACCAGAGCGAACAACTGAAAACAGAAGGCAGACAGCTTCAAAAAGAAGTGAAAGAGTATCAGATGCTTCTTTCTGCTCTTACAAAAGCAGAAGAGCAGAAAGAGCAATTTCAGGAGAAGCTTGAGCAGTCCGCAAAAGAAACAGCAGATGCCAAAACAGCGCTGGAGAGAAGCCGTGTGATGCTGGAGAGTCTGGAAGGATCAAAAGATTACTCGAATCAGCAGGAAGCAAAGGCGGCATATGAAAAAGCGGGTACCGCCAAAAAGGAAAAAGATGTACTTGCCATGCGGGCAGAGGACAGACTGCAAAAAGCACAGGAACAGGAAAACCGGGCACAGACCTTAATTGCGAAGTATAAAAAAGAAATCCCTCAGCAGATGGAAGAGCAAAAGATCCGGCAGCAGACTTACCGGAAAATTCTGGAGGAAAAACATTTTATCGAAGAGGAATGGATGGAACTGACCGGAACTTATACGAAAACGCAGGTACAGAAATGGAAACAGGATGCACAGAATCATGGCAGACAGAAAGCGGCAGCCGAAAGCCTGATAAATTCTGCCAGGGCAGCGATCGGCGAACAGCCAAAACCAGTCCTGGAAGAACTGGAAAAAACCAGTGCGGCTGCAGAAGCAGCATGGAAAGAAAGCCAGCATGTTCTGGAACGATGGCAGGAAACCTGGCGGATCGATCAGAAAGTCTGCCAGGCATTAAAACCACAGATGGAAGAACGCAGTGAAGTGATGCATCAGTATGAAAAATTAAACGGACTGTATCAGCTTCTCTCCGGAAACAAAAAAAACTCCAGAATGGATATTGAAACATATGTGCAGCGGCATTATCTGGAGCAGATCCTGGAAGCGGCAAACCAGAGATTTCAGGACATGTCCGCAGGACAGTTTGAGCTGCGGATGTGCGATATTGACAAAGCCGGAACAGGCAAAAACAGAGGTCTGGATCTGATGGTTTATTCTGCTGTGACCGGAAAAGTCCGTGAAGTGCGAACGCTCTCCGGCGGCGAGTCCTTTATGGCAGCACTGTCCCTGGCACTTGGTATGGCGGATCAGATTCAGGAAAGTTCCGCAGCGATCAACCTTGATATGATGTTCATCGACGAAGGGTTTGGATCACTGGATGAACATTCCAGAGATCAGGCAGTAAAAGTCCTTCAGAACATGGCAGAAGGCGAGAAACTGATCGGTATTATTTCACATGTGACCGAACTGAAACAGGAGATTGAAGATCAATTGATCGTGACCAAAGACGATCAGGGAAGTCATACACGCTGGCAGATCAGTTAAAACGAATGTGGACATAAAAAAGCAAGATCATATGGATTCAGGTTTTTTATCCCGGAGGTATCATAAATTTGGCGAAAGGAGGGGACAGAACATGCAAAACAAAAAGACAGAAGCGACCGTTGTTGACAAACGGCCGACGATGGCGGAATGGCCGGTTCGAATCTGGGCGATGGAAGAAATACCGGAATTTTTTGATCTGGAAGCAAGAAAGTCTATGAAAGGAACTTTTAACCAGTACCACATGGTATATTCGCCGATTCGCCGCACAGCACCGGAGTCCTTTGAATATATGTTTGGGTATGGCAAAGAGGAAATTTTTTATCTCAGAAATGAGAAAAATAAAGTTTGCAAAACGGTTCTGAAATACGGCCAGATCAAGGAGATTTATACACAGAGAGAATTGCTCAATGCAAAGATTATCGTGAAATATAAAGCAGATTTACAGGACAGGGAACTGGAAACACTGGAATTTCCTTACATTCCATCGGTATATTATCTTTATGATCCGTTTCTGAACCGGATGCTTGGTCTGGAACGGGAATTTGTGCCGGCACTTGCAGAGCAGGAACATCCACGTCCGGAAAAACTGTACCAAGAAAGCCCGGTCATGTACAATTATGTGCTGGCAGCTTACCGACTGGGAGACTGTATCGGGGATTATAAATATACCTCAGAACAGCACCGCCACAAGTGGATGCCGTGGAAAAAGGTACTGGAAGAATGGCTGGAAGTTCCGATGAGCAGAGGAACTTTTACACTGCACAGCCTAGAATATCTGACGGAGTGCGGTTATCTGGATCTGAAAAATCACAATACAGCAGTACAGCTCAAAAAACAGTGAACGAAGAGAAGGAATGAAGTATGTGACTGATCTATGCAGTCGGTATTTTCCTGATGATCGAAAAAAAAGATGTGGAGAAGCAGCAGGGAAAAGAGAATAAAAGCTGGTTTTCTATGCCTGCGGTTCAGCAGTGTTTGCCAGCCTGACAGCAATCCTGGGCAAGATCGGAATTTCCGGTGTGGACTCCAATCTCGGAACGGCGATCCGTACGGCGGTCGTTCTTGTGATGGCGTGGATGATGGTTTTTGTGACCGGAAAACAAAAAGAAATCCATAAACTGACAGCCAAAGAACTGCTCTTTATCTGCTGTTCCGGTATTGCAACGGGAGCATCCTGGCTTTGCTATTACCGGGCATTGAAGGAAGGACCGGCGAGCGTTGTCGTGCCGATCGACAAACTGAGCGTGCTGGTTACGGTGGCATTTTCGTATTTTGTATTAAAATTAGGAAAGCGCTCCGCAGCCGGACTGGCACTGCTGACGGCAGGTACGATCGCCATGGCGTTTATATAATTCCAGAGTCAGTTTGCAACGGAGCAATTTGCAGGCATCGGAAGAAGATAATATTTTGCTAAACTGTAAGGGAAAAATAAGAATATGAATAAAAAATTAGAAGCATTACAGGAATATTTAAAAGAACTCGAAAGCGTAGCGATTGCATTTTCCAGTGGCGTAGACTCTACCTTTCTTCTGAAAGTGGCACACGATGTGCTGGGAGATCAGGTGATCGCGGTGACGGCACAGTCCTGCTCTTTCCCGAAACGTGAGCTGGAAGAAGCGAAAGCATTTTGTAAAAAAGAAGGCATCAGGCACATTATCTGCGAGTCAGAAGAACTGCAGATCGAAGGATTTTCCCATAATCCAAAGAACCGCTGTTATCTTTGTAAACATGAACTGTTTGAAAAAATAGGAGATATTGCAAAAGAAAACAATATCAAATATGTAGCAGAAGGTTCCAACATGGATGATAACGGCGATTACCGTCCGGGACTGCAGGCAGTGGCAGAACTTCATGTAAAAAGTCCGCTTCGTCATGTAGAGCTGACAAAACAGGAGATCCGTGATCTTTCAAAAGAAATGGGACTTCCGACCTGGGACAAACAGTCCTTTGCCTGCCTTTCCTCCCGTTTTGTTTACGGAGAAGAAATCACAGAGAGCAAACTTTCCATGGTAGATCAGGCAGAACAACTGCTTCTGGATATGGGATTCCATCAACTGCGTGTCCGCATCCACGGACAGATGGCAAGGATCGAAGTGATGCCGTCCGAATTTACGAAACTGATGGAAGATGCAAACAGAGAAAAAATTGTTTCTGAATTCAGGAAAATCGGTTTCAGCTATGTAACGCTGGATCTTCAGGGATACCGTATGGGAAGCATGAATGAAACAATCAAAACAGATAAATAGTTGAGTCAGAAAATACAGAACAAAAAGTGTTCATCTGCCTTCCGGGATATTTCTTCAAGCTAAGATAAGGACTGAGCAGTGTGATCCTGCTGATCCGTGCAGTGTCTCTGTCTTTTGTATTGTCTGGAGAAGCTGGAGATGAAGAATATTGACTAGGAAGAGATGAAGGCATTCACGAAGAAAAAGTCCGTGTATACAAGAAACTACTTGAAAAAGGATTTTCAGAACAGAAAGCACAGGAGATCGCAGAAGTGCCGGAAGCGCTTGTAGTGTAAATAAGAAGTTGTCGGTGGTTTCCTGGCAGGTGTAAGGTGTTGAAATGCCGAGCATTTTATCAGGATG
>URUU01000049.1 GCA_900551235.1 uncultured Lachnospiraceae bacterium | reverse complement strand
AAATCCATGACTTTGGAGCCCGCAAAAATATGAGAAAGAAGTCCGACAGGACGGATTTCGAATATTTTGAGGATTGTGGGAGCATGAAATGCGGAGCAATCCGTAGCATCATAATAATATGGCAGGTGGAAATCCATGACTTTGGAGCCCGCAAAAATATGAGAAAGAAGTCCGACAGGACGGATTTCGAATATTTTGAGGATTGTGGGAGCATGAAATGCGGAGCAATCCGTAGCATCATAATAATATGGCAGGTGGAAATCCATGACTTTGGAGCCCGCAAAAATATGAGAAAGAAGTCCGACAGGACGGAGTTCAACGCATATAGCTATAGAAAGATCTGGTATGGAGGGGAACATGAACGAGAACGAAAGACAAGAACGTGCAGATGCACGTCGGCGCAGGAAAAGGCGTCAGGTGTTTGCTGGAAGAATGATTATTACGATATTGCTGCTTGTGATCGTACTGCTCTGTCTTTTCCTTGGAAAGGATATGCTGGACAAGAAAAAGCGCAAAGACAACCGCCTTCAGAGTGCAACGGAAACACAGACTCCACAGGAGGCGCAGCAGGTAACAACAGAGAGCACTCAGAGCGAAACACAGACGGAGACGGCAGCAAAAAAAGAAGATATGGATGTACTCTCGCAGGCTGAAAGAAAGGCGCAGCAGTATGATTATGACGGTGCGATCGCACTTCTGCAGGCTTCAGCAGATTTTGCCGGCAGCCAGGAGATGCAGGATAGAGTATCGGAATATGAGCAGGCAAAATCAGAACTTGTAGAATACCCGCTTGATCAGGTAACGCATGTCTTTTATCATACTTTGATTTATGATACGTCAAAAGCATTTGACGGAGATTCGAAAGAAGCCGGATATAATCAGGTTATGACTACGATTGATGAGTTCAATAAAATAACACAGTCGATGTATGACAAAGGTTATGTTATGGTAAGCCTTCATGATATGTGTACCGTAAATGAGGATGGCACCGTATCACCGGGCAAGATCATGCTTCCGCCTGGAAAAAAGGCATTTGTGCTGTCACAGGACGATGTGAGCTATTACCACTATATGGATGGGGATGGCATGGCAACGAAGCTGATCGTTGATGAAAATGGCGATATTAAAAATGAATATAAAGAAGACGATGGAAGTATCAGCGTTGGCGATTACGATATGGTGCCTCTGATCGATCGTTTTGTGGAAGAGCATCCTGATTTTGCTTACCATGGACATAAGGGGATCATTGCTCTGACCGGTTACAACGGTGTGCTTGGCTATCGTACAGATATCGCATATAAGACCAGACAGGATCTGGACGAGTACCAGGAGAAATTCTTTGAAGACAACCCGGACTTTGATGAAAAAGCCTATAAAAAAGAAGTAAAACAGGCAAAAAAAGTGGCAAAAGCCATGAAAGAAGAAGGATGGGAATTTGCAAGTCATACATGGGGACATATCAATGTTACCGAAGCGAGTCTTGAAAGACTGCAGACTGATACACAGAAATGGCTGGATTATGTAAAACCGATTATCGGAGATACCAATGTAATTATTTTTGCATTCGGATCGGATATTGGAGACTGGCAGCCATATACGACAGATAATGAAAAGTTTAATTATCTCAAAAGCGTAGGATTTGATATTTACTGTAATGTGGATTCCACGCAGTACTGGGTACAGTTTGGAGATACCTACATGCGTCAGGGCCGGCGAAATCTTGACGGTTACCGTATGTACTATAATCCGGAAATGGTAGAAGATCTCTTCGATGCAGGAAAGATATTTGACAAAGCCAGACCGACCCCGGTACCGGAAATGTAAACACGCAGGTGCGTGGGATTTGAAAGGAGAAACAACAATTATGAAAAGAAAAGTAATCGCAGCCCTGCTTCTTGGCATGGCAATCACTGTGACAGGATGTTCAGGAAACACGACGAAAGATACAAATGCAGCAACAGAAGCAGCTTCTGAGACAGGCACCGGAACGGAAAGTGCATCAGCAGAAAGCGAAGCAGAGACTGAGGCAGCAGAACGCCCGGATTATAAGGCACTGGATTATGTAACCCTGGGAAAATACAAAGGACTGGAGGTAACTCTGGAATCTGCCGATGTTACCGATGAGGAGATCGATCAGCAGATTGTATCCGATTTAAGTTCCAGTGACAAAATGGAAGAAGTCAAAGAAGGTACTGTAGAGAGCGGCGATGTGGCAAACATTGACTACGAAGGAAAACTCAATGGTGAAGCGTTTGAGGGCGGTACGGATAAAGGATATGATCTGACAATCGGTTCTGGTTCTTTTATTGATGGATTTGAAGATGGGCTGATCGGAAAGAAAATTGGTGAGACAGTTGATCTGAACCTGACATTCCCGGAAAATTATGGTTCTACAGAACTGGCAGGCAAAGATGTCGTATTTACTGTTACGATCAATTCTGTAAAACGTGCGCCGGAACTGACAGATGCGCTGGTGGCTGAGATTTCAGATGAATACAAAACAGTAGAAGAATATCGCAATTCCATCAAAGAACAGTTGGAAACACAGAATAAGAGCGATCAGCATACACAGGAACTCAATGATCTGGTAGCAGCGGCATATGAGAATGCAACCGTAAACGATTATCCACAGGAAATGATTGATTATCAGTTGGAAAGCGTTACCAGCTATTACAAATCCTATGCAGAGCAGTATGGGATGGAATATGCAGATTTTCTGGAACAGCAGGTTGGTATGACGGAAGAAGAGTTTGTAAAACAGATGACAGAAACCGTAAAAAAGAGCCTGGGACAGGAAATGGTACTGCGTGCGATTGCCGAAACAGAAAATGTTGAGATTTCCGATGAAAAATTCCAGGAAAAAGCAAGTGAATATGCACAGCAGATGGGTTCGACAGATGTAGATGCATTTATCAAACAGTATGGCAAGAGTACGATCATGGCAAGCATCCTGCAGGATGAAGCAGTGGACATTCTTGAGAAAAATGCAGTTGTCAAAAATGCGGATGGCACACTGGCAGAGACGGCAGCAGAAACTGAAACGGAAACAGCATCTAAATAAAAGAAAAAAATCCATTGTGAAGCAATTTTTAATGGATTTTCGCATTGTAATTGTGAAGGTAATGAACAATTATAAATGTTTCATAAAAATAAGTGAGGAGGAAACTTAATGAT
The DNA here is from genome assembly GCA_900551235.1 of uncultured Lachnospiraceae bacterium. Lineage (GTDB taxonomy): Bacteria > Bacillota > Clostridia > Lachnospirales > Lachnospiraceae > Hominisplanchenecus. The sequence goes on along the minus strand of URUU01000049.1, from coordinate 11,265 downwards.
TACGTTACAGGGAAAAGGTGTTTTTGGAGGAATCGCGATTGGAGAAATTTCTTTCTTTAAAAGAGACTCCGGTATAGTGCAGCGTAAAAAAGTAGAAGATCCGCAGGCGGAGATCCAACGTTTTGAAGAGGCAAAGGCAGAGGCAATCAGGGAACTGGGAGAACTTTACGATAAAGCAGTTTCAGAAGTTGGCGAAAGTAATGCCATGCTTTTTCAGACACATCAGTTTATGCTGGAGGACCTGGACTATGTGGAAGCGATCACAAATATGATTCAAACACAGTCTGTAAATGCAGAGTATGCAGTCAGCGTGACGGGAGATAATTTCTCACAGATGTTTGCTTCTATGGATGATGACTATATGCGTGAGCGTGCAGCTGATGTAAAAGACATTTCAGCCCGTGTAGTGAAAATCCTTACCGGTGCAGGTGAGAGCGGACTTGTAACAGACAAGCCGGTTATTTTAGCATCGGACGATCTTGCGCCAAGTGAGACCGTACAGCTTGATAAGGATATGGTATTGTCTTTTGTGACACAGGGAGGTTCTACGAACTCCCATACCGCAATTCTTGCTAAGACAATGAACATTCCGGCGATCATCGGTATTGGTGATGCACTGGATGAGAAATACGAAGGAAAAGAAGCCATCGTGGACGGAGCAAAAGGCTGTCTGATCATCGAGCCGGATGAAGAGACCATGAAAGAGTACCAGGCAAAGAAACAGGAATATCTGGAGCAGCAGGAGCTTCTGCAGCAGTTCCGCGGCAAAGAGACCGTATCTTTGGACGGACAGAAAGTAAAACTGTACGCAAATATCGGAAATGCATCGGATATCGGAGCTGTAGTTAAAAACGATGCAGCAGGTATCGGACTGTTTAGAAGTGAGTTTTTGTATCTGGAGAGCGATAACTTCCCGACGGAAGAAGAGCAGTTCAAAGTATATAAATACGTTGCAGAGACTATGGGACAGAAACAGGTTGTTATCCGTACGCTGGATATCGGGGCAGACAAGCAGATTGATTACTTCAACCTGCCTCACGAAGAAAACCCGGCAATGGGTTACCGTGCGATCCGTATCTGTCTGAAACAGCAGGATATTTTCCGCACACAACTGAGAGCTCTGCTGAGAGCATCTGCATTTGGAAACATTGCAATTATGTTCCCGATGATCGTGGCACTGGAAGAAGTACTGCAGATCAAAGAGATCGTAAAGAGTGTTATGGCAGAATTAGATGCAAGCAGAATCCCATACAACAAAGAGATACAGCTCGGTATCATGATTGAGACACCGGCAGCAGCCATGATCAGCGATGACCTGGCAAAAGAAGTTGATTTCTTCAGCGTAGGAACAAACGACCTGACGCAGTATACAACAGCTGTAGACAGACAGAACGCCAATCTGGAAGGATTCTATTATCCACATCACAAAGGCCTGCTGCGTCTGATCAAAATGGCAGCAGACAACGCACATAAGAACGGCATCTGGATCGGTATCTGTGGCGAGCTTGGAGCAGATATGGAACTGACAGAAGTATTCCTGGCAATGGGTATTGATGAGCTGTCCGTATCACCGGCATGTGTTCTGCCTCTGCGCAAAAAGATCCGCGAGACTTCAGTCAAAGAAAGACAGGAAGAAATCTTAAAAAATGTGCTCTAAAATATTTTGCTTTGATTTAGATATGACACTTCTGGATCACAAGACTTTTCGCATTTCCGAAAAAGTGATTCTGAATCTGGAAGAACTGAAAAAGGCCGGTCATGTGGTCGCTATCGCAACCGGACGCGACATGGACAATGAGTTCAGCAAAGCATACAAAAAGCAGCTCTCACCGGATGCAATCGTCCACAGCAACGGACAGAAAGTAACCGTAGGCGAGAAGAAGATCCGGGAAGTATTCATGGATCCGCAACTGATTGCCCGCATGATGGAGTTCTGCCATGAGCATCATCTCTGCATCGGCATGAACATCGGAAAATACGGCTGCTATGTCAACAAAGAAGTACTGATTGAGCATGAAAAGCGTGTTTTTGGAAACGGAGACCGCGAATACATAGATGAGTCCAACCTTCTGACACATCCGTTTTACGGACTGGCCTATTTCGGAGATCCAGAAGGCACCGATCTGCTCCGGAAGGCATTTCCGGAAATTAAGACACCGCTCTTTGCCGATCGCAGAGGGGCAGATGTCATCACAAAAGAAGTTTCCAAAGCAAACGGTATCCAGGCACTTCTGGATTATTATCAGAAAGACTGGTCTGATATCGTAGCTTTCGGAGACAGTATGAATGATTACGAAATGCTTCAGAAGGCAGGAAATGGAATCGCCATGGGAAATGCCGTGGATAACCTCAAAGAAGTGGCAGATTACGTGACAAAGTCAATTGAAGAAGACGGAGTGAGCGATGCACTTCATCATTTTGGTTATCTTTAAAAAACAGAATCAGATGTGCATCTATCAAAAGAGGATGCACAGTCTGGTTCTGTTTTTTTATCTTAGTCGGAGTGAAATCTCCGGCTAAGATAAACGCTTCGACTTGAATTTATTCAGCGAAGCTCCGCGATGCGAGTCACACCGACATAAATCTCCTGAATTTTATACCATGTTCGATAGTCCACAATTCCGGTTACCGGAAGACCAAATATTTTCTGGAAAACCTCAACTGCATTCTGCGTCTCTTCCCCGTAAATGCCGTCCACGGCGATTCGCGGGATCAGTGGGTAATTATTGGAGATTGCATTCAACTGCTCCTGCATCTGTTCCACCTTCTGCCCGGTTGCACCGATATCCAGATCATATCCCGGCCAGGAAGAAGGGATACCGGAAATCTCCTCTGCAGTATTGATGTAAATATTGTCACCATAGTAGTAGCGGAGGATTTCCGTTGCCGTGTAGCCCTGATCTGCCAGAGACTTCGAACCCCACTGTGACAACCAGTTCGGACAACTGACCCGCTTGCCATCGCAGTACTGCGTCAAAATCGGCTGTTTGACATTGGGGCGGGAGAGATAATCTGCAAAAAGTTCATCCACGACCTCGGAAATGCTCTCAAAAATATTTCTGCTGTAGATCCATTTGTGGTCAAATGCCGTCGAGGATGTGATCGTAAAATCAAAGCCCTTGTTGCGGTACCATTCCGTGTATACACGGTTCAGTGTAAAGGACATGATTGCCAGTACATTAGCGCGGATAGCAGCTTTTGGCCAGGTCGCATAAATTTCACTGGAAGCCACATTTTTGATATAATCACGGTAACGTACATAATAATCGCCGGCAGTACTGTCAGTCGGAGCACCATCGTGTACTACGACAAATTCAGGTACAACGACGCGGCTTAAGACAATCTCGCCGCTTTGTGAGACCGGTTTGATTTCTGCTTCTGCAATCTTCGGAGGATAATTGCCATAGAGAGTGTGTGCCGGGATCACGACATTATCATATTTTTCCGAACCGGCGAGCGGTTTCAGCCGGATATCCTGCAAAGCAAGCTGGTTTGCAAGAATCTCTGCACCGGAGATCGTCAGCGGCTCATATCCCGAAGCCGTGATGCGGAAATTGTATTCCGAGTAAGGCTGCATTTCGCCGGGACTTAAACTGTATTCCTCCGGCGGGGCTTCCAGTTCCAGTGTATCCGTCTGCCCGACGCTGTCCGTTCGGACCTCCTCCAGGATCTGATCCGGTTCCCCGGTGCTTGAAATATCGATCACGGCATCCTCAACGGGAGTTGCACGAAGTTCCGATGTAACCTGTATCTGCAGTTTGCCAGTAGCCATAGAACACCTCAAAAATTCCCTTGAGAAAGTATATGCAGAAGAACACAGATAAGTGACATGACTTTCAGCGTTCGCTTCGGTCAGAGCAGAACAAGCATCCACGGGATGTTCTGTTCCATTATTTGAATATCTGATCATAGAAAATGGATAAAGATTCACAAACAAACACTTGCAATATTGATTGTCTTGTGGTAGAATCTTAACAATTTGAGCATTTATGTATCCAGGGCTGAGGGGGGCGTAGTAGGGACTTACTATTACGTACCCTTTTTTAGAGTCCGGGATACAGACAAAGATACAATAACCATTGGATTAAACGCGAAAGGGGAAGACGAATGAAAGCATATTTGATTCTGGAGGACGGTACTGTTTTCACTGGAAAAAGTATCGGATCTACAAAAGAAATCATCAGCGAGATCGTATTTAACACATCCATGACCGGCTATCTGGAGGTGCTGACTGATCCATCTTATGCAGGACAGGCCGTTGTGATGACTTATCCGCTGATTGGAAACTATGGCATCTGTTATGAAGACATGGAATCTGCAAAACCATGGCCGGACGGATACATTGTTCGCGAACTTTCCAGAATGCCGAGCAATTTCCGGTGTGAAGGAACGATTCAGGAGTTTCTGGAGAAACACGACATTCCTGGTATTGCAGGGATCGATACAAGGGCACTGACCAAGATCCTGAGAGAAAAGGGAACCATGAATGGCATGATCACCACTGCGGAATATAAAGATTTAAGTGAGGTTCTTCCGAAGATTGCGGCATATAATACAGGCAAAGTGGTAGAGAAAGTGACCTGCACAGAGAAATATGTGCTGGAAGGAAACGGACCGAAAGTAGCACTTCTTGACCTTGGGGCAAAGAGAAACATTGCCCGAAATCTGAACAAACGCGGCTGTGAAGTGACTGTATATCCGGCACTGACCACAGCAGAAGAGATCATTGCATCAAATCCGGACGGCATTATGCTCTCCAACGGACCTGGAGATCCAAAAGAATGTACTTCTATCATTGAAGAAATCCGCAAACTGTACAACACCGATATCCCGATTTTTGCAATCTGTCTCGGACATCAGCTGATGGCACTGGCAACTGGTGCGGACACCCACAAAATGAAATACGGACACCGCGGCGGAAACCATCCGGTCAAAGATCTGCAGACAGGACGTGTATACATTTCCTCTCAGAACCACGGCTATGTGGTGGATACCGACAAACTGGATCCGTCTGTAGCAGTACCGGCATTTGTAAACGTAAACGATGGTACAAACGAAGGACTTGCCTACACCGGAAAAAATATCTTCACGGTACAGTTTCATCCGGAAGCATGCCCGGGACCATTAGACTCCGGTTACCTGTTTGACCGCTTTATGAAAATGATGGAGGTGTCAGAATAATGCCAAAGAATCCAGATATTAAAAAAGTACTTGTGATCGGCTCCGGTCCTATCGTTATCGGACAGGCAGCAGAATTTGACTATGCAGGAACGCAGGCGTGTCGTTCCCTGAAAGAAGAAGGCATCGAAGTCGTACTTCTGAATTCAAACCCGGCAACGATCATGACCGATAAAGATATTGCAGACCGTGTTTACATCGAGCCGCTGACTGTAGAAGTCGTAGAACAGCTGATCCTGAAAGAAAAACCGGACAGCGTACTGCCGACCCTGGGAGGCCAGGCAGGACTGAATCTTGCCATGGAGCTCGAAGAAGCAGGTTTCTTGCGTAAAAACAACGTGCGTCTGATAGGGACTACTTCCCAGACCATCAAAAAAGCAGAAGACCGTCTGGAATTCAAACAGACCATGGAAAAGATCGGTGAGCCGATCGCGGCATCCCGTGTCGTAGAGAACGTAGAAGACGGTGTAGAGTTTACCAGGACTATTGGCTACCCGGTTGTACTGCGTCCGGCATATACCCTTGGCGGAAGCGGCGGCGGAATTGCCCATAACTACGAAGAACTCGTAGAAATCCTCGAAAACGGCCTGCGTCTGTCACGAGTAGGACAGGTTCTTGTAGAACGCTGCATCGCCGGATGGAAAGAGATCGAGTACGAAGTAATGCGGGATGGTGCCGGCAACTGCATCACCGTCTGCAACATGGAAAACATCGACCCGGTCGGCGTGCATACCGGAGACAGTATCGTTGTAGCACCGTCTCAGACACTGGGCGATAAAGAATATCAGATGCTGCGTACCTCTGCCCTGAACATCATCAGCGAGCTGAATATTACCGGCGGCTGTAACGTACAGTATGCCCTGAACCCGGAAAGCTTCGAATACTGCGTTATCGAAGTAAACCCGCGTGTATCCCGTTCCTCCGCATTGGCATCCAAAGCAACCGGTTACCCGATTGCAAAAGTTGCCGCAAAGATTGCATTGGGATACACCCTGGACGAGATCAAAAATGCCATCACAGGCAAAACCTATGCAAGTTTTGAGCCGATGCTGGACTACTGCGTTGTCAAGATCCCGCGTCTGCCGTTCGATAAATTTATCAGTGCCAAGAGAACACTGACTACTCAGATGAAAGCAACCGGTGAAGTCATGAGCATCTGCGACAACTTCGAAGGCGCTCTGATGAAAGCCATCCGTTCCCTGGAGCAGCATGTAGATTGCCTGATGTCCTACGATTTCACCCATCTGGATGATGAGGATCTGACCAAACAGCTTGCTGTAGTCGATGACCGAAGGATCTGGGTAATTGCAGAAGCACTCAGAAGAGGCGTATCCTACGATAAGATCCATGAGATCACCAAAATCGACAAATGGTTTATTGATAAACTGTGTATCTTAACAGAGATGGAAAATGCCCTGAAGACACAGCCTCTGACGGCAGAATTATTAAAAGAAGCAAAACGCATAGAATTCCCTGACAATGTGATTGCACGCCTGACCGGCAAGACGGAAGAAGAGATCAAAGACATGCGTTATGCAAACGGCATCACAGCAGCTTACAAAATGGTAGATACCTGTGCAGCAGAATTTGCCGCAGAGACGCCGTACTACTATTCTGTATTCGGAAGCGAAAACGAAGCCATCGAGACAAACGACCGCAAAAAAGTCCTTGTCCTTGGTTCCGGTCCGATCCGTATCGGACAGGGTATCGAGTTTGACTTCTGCTCCGTACACTGTACATGGGCATTTGCAAAAGAAGGATATGAGACCATCATCATCAACAACAACCCGGAAACCGTAAGTACCGACTTTGACATCGCAGACAAACTGTATTTCGAGCCGCTGACACCGGAAGACGTAGAGAGCATCGTAAACCTCGAAAAACCGGACGGAGCAGTAGTGCAGTTCGGCGGACAGACAGCGATCAAGCTGACAGAAGCCCTGATGAAGATGGGTGTGCCGATCCTTGGAACTTCTGCAGAGAACGTCGATGCAGCCGAAGACCGTGAATTGTTTGATGAGATTCTGGAGAAATGCGGGATTCCAAGACCGTCAGGTCACACTGTATTTACCGCAGAAGAAGCTAAAAAAGCAGCCAACGAACTCGGGTACCCGGTACTCGTCCGTCCGTCCTATGTGCTTGGCGGACAGGGTATGCAGATTGCGATCAACGACGAAGATGTGGATGAATTCATCGGCATCATCAACCGGATTGCTCAGGAGCATCCGATTCTGGTCGATAAATACCTGGTCGGAAAAGAGATCGAAGTCGATGCTGTATGCGACGGTGAAGACATCCTGATCCCTGGTATCATGGAGCATATCGAGCGTGCCGGAATCCATTCCGGAGACAGTATTTCCGTGTACCCGGCACAGAGCCTTGATGATCACGTAAAAGCAACCATCGTAGACTATACCAGAAAGCTGGCACAGTCCCTGCATGTTATCGGACTGATCAACATTCAGTTCATCGTCTGCGGTGAAGATGTTTACGTTATTGAAGTAAACCCACGTTCCAGCCGTACCGTACCGTACATCAGCAAAGTAACCGGAATCCCGATCGTGCCTCTGGCAACCAGAGTGATCCTCGGCAAAAAATTAAAAGAACTCGGATATCTGACCGGACTTGCACCGGAAGCAGACTATATCGCGATCAAAATGCCGGTATTCTCCTTCGAGAAGATCCGCGGCGCTGATATCAGCCTCGGTCCGGAAATGAAATCCACCGGAGAATGCCTCGGCATCGCAAAGACCTTCAACGAGGCACTTTACAAAGCATTTATCGGTGCCGGCATCAAACTGCCGAAACATAAAAACATGATCATGACACTGAAAGATGCTGACAAAGAAGAGGGAATCGAGATCGCCAGAAGATTCGAGAAGATCGGATACCGCATCTATGCAACCCGCGGCACCGCAAAAGTACTCCAGGAAGCAGGCGTAAACGCGATCCGCACCAATAAGATCGAGCAGGAGTCACCGAACCTCCTTGACCTGATCCTCGGTCACAAGATCGACCTTGTCATCGATACTCCGTCCCAGGGCGTAGAACATTCCAAAGACGGATTCCTCATCCGAAGAACCGCCATCGAGACAGGCGTCAACGTTCTGACTGCTATGGATACCGCCAGAGCACTCGTGACCAGCCTTGAGAATACCGATATCAAGAAACTGACTCTGATCGATATCGCGACCGTGAAGAATATCTAAATAAGAAGATGATTACAGGAATTATTTTGTACTCTGTACAGAAATCATTCCTTGAACATTGCAAAATGCCGGATACAAAAGTCACAGAACAGATGAAATGCATGATAAAGCATAAAATCGTTATGGAGACTTTGAGTATCCGGCATTTTTTCCTTTTAAAAAATGAATAGAAACAAAAAGATTGACGGACACCACATAAACGATTATAATGACACAAAAACATAGCAAAAGTAAACATAAGACTTGACTTTTAACTATGAAGCTGATATTATGAATGTATAAAGAAAGTTTACCACTGACCGATATGTGGTATATAAATGGTCGGGTTGAAAGTTTACCACTGACCGATATGTGGTATATAAATGGTCGGGTTGAAAGTTAAGTCCTTTACCAGATGGTAGAGGACTTTTTATTATGCTGGCGAGGAAAATACAATAATGAAAAAATCAGGATTTTATATTATAAAAGAACAGTTTTTTGAAGAAATGAATGAAGCATATCTTAAAGGAAATAAAAAAGAAAACAGACCACACTATTATTGCTTTGAGGATGAGGACACAGGAATTTACTGGATGATTCCGCTTTCAAGTAAAATAGAAAAATATAGAAAAATTATGGAAAAAAGAGAAATAAAAGGAAAATCTTGTGATATATTACATATCTTAAGACTGGATGATAAGAGAGAAAGTGTATTTTTGATACAAGATATGTTTCCAATTACAGAAAAATACATTGAACGAGAATATAAAATAGCAAATAATCATTTAATGCTGACAAGCGAACAAAATGTAAAAGCAATAGAAAGAAAAGCAAAAAAAGTTCGAGGGATGTTAAAACGTGGAGTGAAATTTATGGCAACACAGCCAGACGTAGCAAGAATGTTAGACAAGCTAAAAGAATAAGAGAAACGTTCTTTCAGTACAAAACAGAAAGCAGCAGAAACAGCATAATTTTAGATGCCTTTTGCGTGCACTGAAAGAAAAAACAGATGCTCTTACTTACACACATCCACCCATTTTTCATATCCGGAAACTTCCTCCAGCTCTGCGATCGTGAGCTTCACTGCACTGTGATCATTTCCGGCAGCAGGGTATACCGTCTCATATTGTTTCAGTGATTCGTCCAGATAGACCGGAATCCCAGGCAGAATTCCGAACGGGCAGACACCGCCCGGAGCATGTCCGATGAGATGCTCCACGTTGTCAAATGGGATCATTTTTGCCTTGATATGGAATGTTTCTTTAAATTTATGATTATCGATGCGGGCAGTACCCATAGTAAGGATTAAAATTGGCTGTTCCCCGATCAGAAAAGACATGGTTTTGGCGATCATGCCTGGTTCAACACCGAGGGCTTTTGCAGCGAACTGAACAGTTGCACTGGAGTCTGTCAGTTCGATGATATGGTCAGCGTACCCTTTTTCCTGTAAATATTTTTTTGCTTTTTCTAATGACATGATGATATCCTCTGTATGTTATAAGTAATGTCAGGCAGTCATCTGACATCCGGTGTCAGTATAACATAAAAAAATCCACTTGACAAATACCATATACAGAAGATATAATAGCACATATAAAAGATAAAGGCATCATATTAACAAATCAAAGTTCATGCCATTCGGCACATATTTCAGAAAGAGACAGTAAAAGTAAATTTGGTATACGCTGCAGAAGGCGGATTTTACAGAGGTAAAATGCCTGTCTGCTGCAAAAAAAGGAAGGAACGTGAGAAAAGATATGGAAAGAAGTAAGGCAGAAGCCATGCTCAGAGCAGAAGGATATCTTATGATACGTTCGATAGGCAAGGGACAGACAGGGGATATCTGGCTGGTACTTTATCAGGCAACCGGAGTTTTGCGTGTCGCAAAAGAAGTAAAGCCGACCTCGCAGAAACTGCTTTTGCTGCGCACCTGGGCTGGTTTTTCACACAGCGGTCTGGTGAAGATTTATGATCTTCTGCAAGCAGAAAATCAGTGTCTCTGTATTATGGAATATGTCAAAGGGCAAAATCTGAAAGAATATATCAGGAAGAAATATGAAGAAACAAAGATTTCAGAAAGAAGGATTGCACAGTGGGGCATGGAACTATGCGAGATTCTAAGTTATCTTCACAGACAGCAGCCTGCAATTCTGTATCAGGATCTCAAACCTTCCAATGTGATATGTTCGGAGAGTGGAAAACTGAAATTGATCGATCCGGATGGCGCAGGCTTTCTGGGAGAAGGATTTTCCGTGAGTGGGACCGAGGGATTTCTGGCACCGGAGCAGAGAGAAGGAGGGAAACTGGATGCAAGAACAGATCTTTATGGTCTTGGACGCACATTACAGTGGATTCTTGAGAAATCTGTCAGAAAGAAAAGAAGCTCCGGTTATGAGATACAGCGCATTTTAAGCAGGTGTACAGAAGATGATCCCGAAAAGAGGTATGCAGACTGTGAGGCACTAAAAAAGGAATGGAAAGACTTTTTACATATACGCAGAAGGATGTGTATTTTTCTTGGAATACTTTTGATACTTGTGATCTGTCTTGGAAGGGTAGAAGTTTCCGTTCAGGATGCACAGAAAAGAGAAAAATTATATCAGCAATATTTAAATCAAAACGACATATCAGATTACAAATCAGCAATTTTCTTATTCCCGAATCGGGAAAAAGGTTATCAGCAGTTTTTTAATTTTATCATACAGGATGGAAAAGTAGACAGACAGGAACATCAGGAGCTGGCCTCACTTTTTCAGTATACAGAAAAGTCATTGGAAAAGAACCGGGAAGCATACAGAAAAGTCACGTATGAACTGGGATTGATCTACTGTTTCTTATATCAGGAGGGTAGTGTCAAATAAGTTATGAAAAAACAAAGCCAAAGAAAAAGGCTCAAATG
>URUU01000048.1 GCA_900551235.1 uncultured Lachnospiraceae bacterium | reverse complement strand
GGGGTCGGTACACGCTGTGCAGAACCGATCAGTTTGCCGTTCAGTTCCGGGATAACCAGACCGATAGCTTTTGCAGCACCTGTGCTGTTCGGAACGATGTTTACTGCTGCTGCACGGGATCTTCTCAGATCGCCTTTTCTCTGAGGTCCGTCCAGAGTCATCTGATCACCTGTGTAAGCATGGATAGTTACCATGATACCGGATTTGATCGGAGCCAGTTCGTTCAGAGCTTTCGCCATCGGTGCCAGACAGTTTGTTGTACAGGAAGCTGCAGAAATGATCTGGTCTTCAGCTTTCAGTGTCTCATGGTTTACATTGTAAACGATAGTCGGAAGGTCATTGCCTGCCGGTGCAGAGATAACAACTTTACGAGCACCTGCATTGATATGAGCCTGAGCTTTTTCTTTGGATGTGTAGAATCCGGAGCACTCCAGAACTACGTCAACACCCAGCTCGCCCCATGGGCAGTTGTTTGCATCCGGGAAAGCGTAGATTTTGATCTCTTTTCCATCAACTGTGATAGAATCTTCACCTGCTGATACTGTGTCTGCCAGTGCATATTTACCCTGTGATGAATCATATTTTAACAGGTGTGCCAGCATTTTCGGGGAAGTCAGATCGTTGATAGCTACTACTTCATATCCTTCTGCGCCAAACATCTGTCTGAATGCAAGACGTCCGATACGTCCAAAACCATTAATTGCTACTTTTACTGCCATGATTAATTTCCTCCTATTATGTTAAATAGTATGATTGTGTTCTTTGTTTGTTAAAGAATCCACAACTTTCTTTTATTCTACCTAATTTCCGCTGAAAGTTCAAGTATAATTTGAACGAATTTTTCTTTACAATTGCGTTTTCTTCTCATAAACTGTAAACAGAACACGAATCTGGGACTTTTTCATTTCTCCAGATGCTTTTAGGAAAGGAGTTTCTGCCTGTGAAATCTGATTTTCATCTTCATTCTTCTTTTTCCGCCGATTCGGATGCACCGATGCGCGATATGGTGGAGAGAGGGATCGCACTTGGGCTGTCTGCCATGTGTTTCACCGAACATATGGACTATGATTATGTTGACGAAGGGATGCTGTTTGAAGCTGATATTCCTTCTTATTATCGGACGTTTGCTTCCCTCAAAGAAGCGTATGCCCGCAAAATCGAATTATTATTTGGTCTGGAGCTTGGACTTCAGCCTTACCTGAAGAAACGCTGTGAAACACTTGTAAAGAGCTGGGATTTTGACTTTGTGATCGGATCGTCCCATATAGTAAACGGCCAGGATCCATACTATCCGGCTTTTTTCGAGGGACGCACCGAAAGAGAAGCTTATATTTCTTATTTTGAATCGATCATCGAGAATTTGCATACCATGTCCTGCTTTGATGTCTATGGACATATTGATTACGTTGTCCGCTACGGTCCAAACAAAAATCGGTTTTATTCTTATAGAGAATACAGCGACTGGCTCGATGAGATCATCCGCCTTCTGATCGATAAGGGACTTGGCATGGAGATCAACACCGGCGGCTATGCTGCCGGACTTGGACATCCGAATCCGCACGAAGATATCCTGAAGCGCTACCTGGAACTTGGCGGTGAGATCGTCACTATCGGTTCGGATGCACATGCCCAAAAGCGCATCGCGGCTGATTTTGACCGTGCCTGTGCAATACTAAAAAAAGTCGGCTTCCGTTATCATGCGGTATTCCGCAAACGAAAGCCGACTTTCGAAGCTATATAATCGTACCACCACCCAGCACGTATCCGTCTTCATAGAGCACCACTGCCTGTCCCGGCGTGATCGCGTGCTGTGGTTCTTCAAAGGTACAGGTAATCTCATCTTCTCCTGTCCGCTTCACATGGCAGTATGCCCCTTTGTGATTGTAGCGGATCTTTGCAAATACGTGATCTTCTTCCTGAATGTCTTCCCTTGCCATAAAATTCAGATGGTTGGCACGAAGCACCGTCTGACAGGCCTGGGCGCGGTTTCCGATGACCACTTCGTTTGTCTGCGGTCGGATCTCTGTGACAAATGCCCGCTCTCCAAGCGAAATACCAAGGCCTTTTCGCTGTCCGACGGTATAATGGATGATCCCTTTGTGTCTTCCGAGGATTTTCCCGTCCGGTGTCACAAAATTGCCCTCCGGAACGGTCTTTCCTGTATATTCTTCGATAAAAGAAGCGTAATCGCCATTTGGTACGAAGCAGATGTCCTGGCTGTCCGCTTTGTGTGCCACCGGCAGACAGGCTTCTTCTGCCAGTCTGCGGATCTGCGGTTTTTCGTAATCACCGACCGGCATGAGTGTGTGGGCAAGCTGTCTCTGTGTCAGGTTATAAAGTGCATAGGTCTGATCTTTGGCTGCCGTCACTGAATTGCGGATCGCATAACGTCCGTTTGGCAGCTTTTCAATCCTTGCATAATGACCGGTTGCGATATAATCCGCTCCGATCTGAAGACTCCTCTCCAGAAGTGCTTCCCATTTCACATAGCGATTGCAGGCAATACACGGATTTGGTGTCTGTCCTTTTAAATAAGAATCTGCAAAATAGTCCATGACATTTTTTCGGAAATCATCTTTGAAATTCATCACATAATATGGTATACCGATCGTCTCCGCCACTCTTCTCGCATCATCCACTGCACTCAGTCCGCAGCATCCGCCGTTTTCCTGCTGGACTTCTTCGGCTTCATCCTGCCAGATCTGCATCGTCACACCGACCACATCATAGCCCTGCTGCCTGAGCAGCATCGCTGCCACAGATGAATCCACTCCGCCCGACATTCCAACCACTACTTTTTTACTCATAATTTTCCGCCTTACTCCTTTATGCTCTGCCAGGTATCTGTACACCTGATGCGATCTTTTAGTACTCTTCTTCCTCTTCTTCTTCGCCTTCATGGATATCAGACTTCGGTTTCTGCAGTCCTTCGATCTTGATATGATGTTTCTCTGCATAGTCCCACAGTGCTGCATGGATAGCTTCTTCTGCCAGCAGAGAACAGTGTACTTTTACAGGCGGCAGTCCATCGAGTGCTTCCATAACGGCTTTGTTGGTAACCTGCATGGCTTCCTGGATATTTTTTCCTTTTACCAGCTCGGTTGCCATACTGCTGGTTGCAACGGCTGCGCCGCATCCGAAAGTCTTAAATTTTACATCACGGATGATTCCGTCATCGTCAATATCCAGATAAATACGCATGATATCACCGCATTTTGCATTGCCGACGGTTCCCACACCGCTTGCATTTTCGATTTCACCTACGTTACGCGGATGATTAAAATGATCCATAACTTTTTCGCTGTACATAAATATTTCCTCCGATTTTTGTTTTGTTTTTCTATCTTTATTCTGACTTATTTTTGATTCAGTATCTGCTCTGTACGATCAGATCATGTTTTTTACTGCCGGATTATTTCTGGTTCTTTTTCACGAAATCTTCATACAGTGGAGACATGCTGCGAAGTCTCTCTATAATCTGCTTGATGCAGTCTACGACGAAATCAATGTCCTCCAGGGTCGTCTCTGCGGACAGTGTCAGACGCAGGGAGCCGTGTGCAATCTCATGAGGCAGGCCGATCGCCAGCAGTACATGGGACGGATCCAGGGAACCGGATGTACATGCAGATCCGCTGGAACCGCAGATGCCGTTGTTGTCCAGCAGGATCAGAAGTGACTCACCTTCTACAAACTGGAAACTGAAGTTTGCGTTGTTCGGCAGACGGTCTGTTCTGTGTCCGTTCAGTCTGGTATAAGGAACTTCTGCCAGCACACGGTCTATCAGATGATCTCTCAGTTCGATTTCTTTTGCCGTACGTTCTTTCATGGTCTTTGCTGCGATCTCTGCTGCCTTGCCGTATCCTACGATACCCGGAACGTTTTCCGTACCGGCGCGACGTTTGCGCTCCTGTGCTCCGCCATGTACGAAGGAACGGATCTTAACGCCTTTGCGGATGTAAAGGAAACCGATTCCTTTTGGTCCGTTCAGTTTGTGTCCGCTGGAACTTAACATATCAATGTGCAGTTCATCCACATTGATCGGAAGCTGTCCATATGCCTGAACTGCATCGGTATGGAACAGAATTCCGTGTTTCTTTGCGATCTCACCAATTTCTTTGATCGGCTGGATGGTTCCGATCTCGTTGTTTGCAAACATAACAGAAATCAGGATGGTGTCCGGACGTATTGCTTTTTCCAGTTCATCCACTTTTACGACACCGTTTTCATCTACGCCAATATAAGTGATCTCAAAACCGCGTTTTTCCAGATATTCTGCAGTATGCAGGATCGCATGATGCTCAATCCTGGTTGTGATGATGTGTTTGCCTTTGTTCTGATAAGCTTCTGCTGTTGCTTTCAGTGCCCAGTTATCTGCCTCAGAACCACCGGCTGTAAAATAAATCTCGTTTTCCTGTGCACCCAGGGTCTCTGCGATCGTTCTTCTTGCATTGGATACTGCTTTTTTGCTCTCGCCTGCAAACTCATAAACACTGGATGGGTTTCCGTAATATTCTGTAAAGTATGGCAGCATCGCTGCTACTACCTCTTCTGAAGTCTTTGTTGTTGCTGCATTGTCTAAATAGATCAATTTCTTCATATTTACCTCCTGATGCCGCCTGCGGCACAATCTCAACACTTTCTTTTTGTGTCTGTTTTATCCTGCGAATTGATATACTGACCGGACTGCTTCATCACCCGTTTCCGCTCCTGGCTTTTCTTTGCCTCTGCCATCAGCTCCTCAAGCGTAATCTCATCTGCTGCTTTTGCAATGCTGTCATTGATCCTCTGCCAGACTAATTTTGTCACGCAGAAATCAGAACTTTCGCATCCGCCTTCCGGCTTCAGTCCCTGGCAGTCTACCGCGCCAAGCTCTCCTTCCAGAGTCCGCAGTATATCTCCGACCGAAATCTCGGCTGCAGGCTTTGCCAGACGGTAACCGCCCTGAGCACCCCTTGTGCTACTGATCAACCCTGCTTTTTTTAACTTCCCCGCAAGCTGTTCCAGATAGCTCTCCGATATGTTCTCACGCTGTGCAATACAACTGATGGATACCGATTCTTTTTCACTGTACACCGCCAGATCTACCATTGCCCGCAGTCCATACCTTCCTTTCGTAGATAATTTCATGCTGCCCTCCCATATTCTGTATCCGGCAGTAAACGTTACTGCCGGAATCTCTTTGTTTTGGCTCAATTCCGAGTGTTTCGCTGGGATTTATTTCGAATATAGCACCGCATTTTCGTTCTGTCAAGTACTTACAAAGAATATATTTATGAAAAAGTGGAAATTCGTCTTATGATTCAGAAACACACTCTTATAAAAAGCACCGTAATCCTGACCACTGCCGGTATGCTCAGCCGCATCATCGGCTTCTTCTATAGAATATTCCTTTCACGTGCGATCGGTGCGGAAGGTATCGGCATCTATCAGTTGATCTTTCCCATCCATGCGCTGCTTCTGGCACTGAGTGTCTCCGGTATCCAGACTGCCATTTCCCGCTTTGTCTCCTCACGTTCTGCAGCCGGGGAAGAACAGGGGGCAAAAGAAGTTCTGCTGTGCGGAACTTTTCTTTCCGTTGCATGTTCCCTTGCCATTTCTGCCATACTTTATAGAAATGCCGCAAAGATTTCAGAGCTGTTTCTGCACGAAGCACGCTGCATCCCGCTTTTACAGATTTTAAGTTTTTCTCTTCCGTTTTCTGCAGTCCATGCCTGTATCATCGGCTATTATACCGGTCAGAAAAGAGCATCCGTTCCTGCCATTTCACAGCTTATTGAACAGCTTGTGCGCGTCGCTTCTTCCATCCTGTACTGTCAGATTTTTACGGAAAAAGGTCTTCCTCTTTCACCTGTGATCGCACTGCTTGGCATGCTGACTTCCGAAATCGCTGCTGTCTTATACACCGGAACAAAGTACATGCTTCATCATCCCCGAAAGGCGCATTTTTCATACCCTTGTTCTTTTTCATGCACCCGTGAAATACTCGCCTTTTCTTTGCCGCTGAATGCCAGCCGGATCTGCCTGACCCTTTTTCAGAGTGCAGAATCCATCTGTATCCCTTTCCGCCTCCAGCTTCATGGCCTGTCGCGCTCTGACGCACTCTCTGCGTACGGCACACTCACCGGTATGGCACTGCCGCTTGTACTTTTTCCGACTGCTGTCACAAATGCTCTTTCTGTTATGCTGCTTCCTGCCGTATCAGAAGCACAGGCAACCGGCGACCGGCACAGGATTGCCAGTCTGTCCACGTGCACAATACAGAGTTGTCTGCTGCTTGGCATTTGCTCTACTCTTTTTTTTCTGTTAACCGGAAATTTATGCGGAACTTTTCTTTTTCATAATGCTGAAGCAGGTACTTATATTCTCATTCTCTGCTGGCTGTGTCCTTTTCTTTACCTTGGCACAACCCTTACCGGTATTTTAAACGGACTCGGCAGCACTTTTACCGTTTTTCTGATCAATATGGCCGCTCTGCTGATCCGTCTTTTTTTTGTGTGGTTTGTGATTCCTTTCCATGGAATAAAAGGCTATCTGATCGGGCTTCTGATCTCCCAGCTTCTGCACAGTATCCTGCTTCTTTTCTGTCTCAGTCAGAAGCTCACATCTGATGTATAATTTTTTTCTTTTCTGCCATACTAATCTGCGAAACACATGCAAACCATCTGCACAAAAGTGCGGCACTTTTTAAGGAGGTAGTTTTTCATGAATGAGTTATCGGAGCTTGACCTGCAGAATCTCCGCCACCTGATCGGCGGTTTTGACACCACACACTGCAAAATGACTGCTTATGCTCAGGAAGCATCTGACCCTGCCATAAAACAGTTCTTCCAGAAATCTGCGCAGTCTGCCATGCAGTGTAAACAGCAGCTTATGTCATTTTTACAGTAACAGGAGGAAAGAGACATGATGGATGAAAAAACAATGGTATCCGACACGTTAGCCGGCATCAACGGCGAACTGGTACGCTATGGAGAAATGATCCCGCAGACAGAGAACATGCAGTTAAAACAAATCTTAAAACAGTTCCGCAATCAGTGCGAAACTTCCCAGGAAGAAATTTATCAGCTTGCCCGCAGCAAACAGTACTATGTTCCGGCTGCAAAAGCAACCGCAGAAGAAGTACAGCATGTACGTTCCGTGCTGTCCCAGGGTTAATAATTTTTTCTTAATTTTTTCAACTCTTCCTTGTCAGAATACACATTCTATGGGATACTGTTGAGGTAATCACATGCGATCAAGTATGTCTGGCAAGGAGGGGTCTTTTTGAAATTTCACGGATTAAAACATAGATGTATGCTGCCAGTTTTGTGTGCCGCCATGCTGCTGCCGTCTTTTACGGTCCATGCAGACTGGGAATACAATGCCGCAGACAATACGCTGCGCTATAAAGCAGAAGATGGCACTTACCTTACTTCTGTTTTTCATAAAATAAAGGGGTATACTTATTATTTCAATGCAGATGGTACCGTACATACCGGCTGGCTTGACCTGAACGGCAAACGCTATTTCTTTTCTGAAAGCGGTGCCATGCTGACCAGCCAGTGGATCGGTGACAAATATCTGCTCAAGAACGGGCAGATGGCGAGAAGCCGCTGGGTGGATCATCGCAGTGCCTATGTTGATAAAAACGGAAGCCGTGCCGCAGTCGGCAGGAAATACAAAGCAAAATTTATTAAAACAAAAGGCGGCATCAAATACCGCAACATCGACGGCACCCTCTCTGCCAAAACCTGGCAGAGTATCAAGGGCAACTGGTATTACTTCTATTCGACCGGCTATATGGCAACCAGTACCCAGCTTGGTTCCTATTATGTGGACAAAAAAGGGCGCATGGTCAAAAACAAGATCGTTAAGATCGGCAAATACTATTACCGCTACGGTGCGGACGGACGCCTGGTCAAACGTGCAAAAACCAGAACAAAGGTTCGTGCAAAGAAAAAATAAAATACGCCAAAAAAAGCTTCTCCGGGAAACCAGAGAAGCTTTTTCATGTTTTCTGTCATTCTGTTTTATCTTAGCATCCAAGCATCCAGTTGTACATCTCTTCGTATTGTTTTGCAGAATTTGCCCAGGAGAAATCAGCTGCCATGGCACGGTCTACCATCTTGTTCCACTCACGCTTTTTCTCGTAGAAAATATACTGTGCATACTTGAGTGTATTGAACATCTCATGTGCATTGTAATTTGCAAAACTGAAGCCGGTTCCGGTGCCTTCGTATTCGTTGTACGGGATAACGGTATCTTTCAGTCCGCCCGTCTCACGTACGATCGGCAGAGTACCATAGCGCAGGCTCATAAGCTGGCTCAGTCCGCACGGCTCAAACAGGGACGGCATCAGGAACGCATCGCAGGAAGCATATACTTTATGTGACATTGCTTCAGAATAGAAAATATTTGCAGAAACTTTTCCCTGATATTTCCATGCAAAGTGGCGAAACATGTTCTCGTACTTTTCTTCTCCCGTTCCAAGCACGACAAACTGGACATCCTGCTGGCACATCTCATCCATCATATAGGCGATCAGGTCGAAACCTTTCTGGTCTGTCAGACGGGATACGATACCGACCATAAACTTTCTGTCATCTTTCTCCAGTCCCAGTTCTTCCTGAAGTGCCCGCTTATTCTTGATCTTTTCCTTGCGGAAATTCTTTGCATTATAATTCTTGACTATATATTTATCCGTCTCCGGATTGTATTCATCGTAATCGATGCCATTTACAATACCGCGCAGATCATGTGCTCTTGCATTGAGCAGCCCGTCAAGATGTTCTCCGTAAAACGGTGTCTTGATCTCTTCTGCATAGGTACGGCTGACCGTCGTGATCGCATCGGCATAGACCAGTCCGCCTTTCAGATAATTGGCATCTCCATATGCTTCCAGCTTATCCGGTGTGAAATAATATGCCGGAAGTCCTGTGATATCTTTGACCGTTTTCATATCCCAGACACCCTGGAACTTTAAGTTGTGAATGGTCATGATCGACTTCATATTGCAGAAAAACTCTCCTTCATGGAACTTATCCTTCAGAAATACCGGGATCAGACCTGTCTGCCAGTCATGGCAGTGTACGATATCCGGTTTGAAACCGATCAGCGGCAATGCAGAAAGTGCCGCTTTTGAGAAAAATGCAAATTTCTCAATGTCTTCGTAAATATTTCCATATGGTCTGGGACCTGCCAGATAATATTCATTGTCAATAAAGTAATAATGGATTCCTTCATACATCATGTGAAGAACTCCTACATACTGGCTGCGCCACGACAGATCCATATAGAAATGTGTTATGTACTCCAACTGATTTTTAAATTCTTCTTTCATGCACATGTATTTCGGTATGATGACACGCACATCAAATTCATCCTTGTTAAAACACTTCGGCAGAGAACCCACTACATCTGCCAGTCCGCCTGTTTTAATAAACGGGACACATTCTGACGCTACAAATAACACATTTTTCATAAATCTTTCCTCCTAATTGGTACTACTTTTTTCTATTATAACGCATTTTCCATCTGTTGAAAAGTGTTATCTGTATAAATTGCACAATTTTTATCTTCTTTCAGCGGTTTTTGTATTCCAGTCTGATCTTATCTGCGATCAGTGCAATAAATTCCGAGTTGGTCGGTTTTCCTTTCCCATTACTGACCGTATATCCAAACAGTTCTTCGATCGTATCCATCTTGCCCCTGCTCCATGCCACCTCGATCGCATGACGGATCGCACGCTCCACACGGCTTGGTGTTGTCTGATGTTTCTTGGCGATCGTCGGATAAAGGATCTTCGTGATCGAGTTGAGCATCTCCATATCTCCGACGGACATAATGATCGAATCGCGAAGATACTGATATCCTTTGATATGTGCCGGAACACCAATCTCATGAATGATGTTGGTCACATCTGTCTCCAGATTGCGTTCCATGTATTCTTTCTTGCTTTCGTAAGCATTTACCTTCTGTACTTTTGCAAAATTGCGGTCTTTCCTTACTCTTGTGTGCTTAATACGGTTGATCACCATATCATTATCGAACGGTTTTAGAATATAATAATCTGCCCCAAGGTCAAATGCATCTTCTGTGATTTTTTCCTGTCCAACTGCTGTGATCACGATAAACGCAGGATGTTTGTGGATTTCCCGGTCATTATTGACACGCTCCATAACCGTCAGACCATCTACCTTGGGCATGACGATATCCAGAAGTACCACATCCGGCTCCTGTTTCTTGATGATATCATAAAGATCCTCTCCATTTCCGGCTTTTCCGACTACATTCAGCTCTTCATCACTGCTCACAATCTTATCCAGAAGTTGTAAAACCTTCGCATTATCATCTGCAATCGCTATATTCAGCTTGTCCATAAAAGCACCTCCATTTAGTTACAAATATGCCAAAAACTACTTGTATTATAAGTAGAACTTTTGTTGGACGCAAGCAATTTCTGTCGCATTTTTCTTCCCTTTTTCGACAAATCCGCATTCTGCTCCTGCCATGCTGTATACCTTTGCAGTTTACCCTTCGATCATGTTTTCTGCAAAAATGGCATAGCCGCGCGAAGGATCCGCAATAAAGACATGCGTAACTGCCCCGATCAGTTTTCCATTCTGGATGATCGGACTGCCGCTCATTCCCTGTACGATCCCGCCGGTCTTTTCCAGAAGCTCCGCATCTGTTACGCGTATGACCATACTTTTGTTCACATCCCGGTGCCCGAAATTGATTTTTTCGATTACTGTCTGATATTCCCGGACTTCCCCATCTACACAGCAGAAAATCGATGCTGTGCCTTCTTTGATCTCCTGCCGGTATGCCACCTGCATAAGGTTTTCCATCTGCCCTGCCCGAAATGTATTCAGAGTTCCTTTGATGCCGGTTTCTCCATTTTCGGTAATGTCTCCCAGGATCTGATCTTCCTGATAATAGATCACACCCGCTAATTCCCCCGGATTTCCTTTTTCGCCTTTTTTCACTGCCTGCACACTTGCCCGGTACAGCGTTCCACCCTGGATCTTCAGCAGCTCACCGGTATCTACATCGCTGATTCCGTGCCCCAGTGCGCCATAATGCTTCTCCGTATCTGCATAAGTCAGAGTTCCGATTCCCTGCGTATCTTCCCGTACCCAGATTCCCACCTTATAATCTCCTTCTTCTGTGCGCACCGGAGTAAGTTCACAGTTTTTTTCGTTTTCACCTCGCTGAACCGTGATCTGAATAGCTTTACCTTCACTCTGATTCACTGCATCGATCACTTCCTTTTTACCGGAAACCATCTGTCCGTTTATCTTTATAATATAATCACCGGACTGTACGATTCCAAGCGCCGGTTCTTTCTTCTGACCGTCTGCCCCATTTACAATACCGGTCCCGACGATAAGCACTCCCTGCGTTTTCATAAAGATTCCGATGGTATCACCGCCAGGATATACTTCCGGCAGAATCTTCTGACTGACTTCCACTGTTTTGAGCGGGACGATTCCAAGAAAAGAACACTGTATCCTGATCTGTTCTGACGGAATTTTCATACTTTCTGCTCCAGCCGATGCATATACCACCTCATCTTTTATCATACTGTTAAAAGGAAGCTCAAGGGAATCCACATCTGACAGCGATGCCACATTTAAACGATCCGGAATACTTTTTTTCAGATACCATAAGCCGCCTGTCAGAAAAAAAGAAAGCATCAGAACAATCACAAGTACTATCGGATGCTTTCCCGCCGTTCCTTTTTTTCTTCTGTTTTTCACATCTGTTCACCTCATTCCCTGTGTTTTTTTTCTGGGTTCTGTCATAGTATGTGAATCTGAGATGGTTTTACTCTGGCTCATTTTGGCATGCCACGATCCAGCGCATCCAACTTATGCAAACAAAAAAAGAACGGTTCCTTTTTTCGTACCTGCGCTTTGGAATCGTTCTTTTCCTTTTTTCTGTTTTTATTTTTTTGACGTTTTTGCAAGTTCTTTCATCTCTTTTGCGCCATCCAAAACGGTCTGTGTGATCTTTGCACCGCCAAGGATCCTTGCCAGTTCTTCGATGCTTTCGCGCTCATCAAGCTGGCGGATAGAAGTCTGTGTCTCTTCTCCCAGCACCTTTTTTTCGATCATAAAATGCACATCCGCCATCGCTGCGATCTGTGCCAGATGGGTAATACAGATCACCTGATGCGTTCCTGCGATCACTGCCAGCTTCTCAGAAACTTTCTGCGCGGTACGCCCGCTGATTCCGCTGTCGATCTCATCAAAGATCAGGGTTTCTACTTTTTCCTGGTCTGCCATGATGGATTTGACTGCAAGCATGATCCTCGATAATTCACCGCCGGATGCCGTGTCCTGTACCGGGCGAAGCGGCTGCCCCGGATTGGTGGAGATCATAAAGCAGACTTCATCCAGACCGGAAGCCGTATAATCTTCCAGTCTCCGAAATTCCAGTTCAAAACGTACATCCAGAAAATTCAGTTCCTGAAGTGCCTGGCAGACCTGCTCTGAAAACCGTACGGCTGCTTTTTTTCGGATTCTGGTCAGGGCTTCTGCCTGTTCATCCAGCTTCTTTCTGCATGCAGCAAAACGGCTCTCCAGTTCTGCCAGATATTCTTCGTAATGCTCCAGCACCTGGAAACGCTTTTCCTTTTCTTCTTTGTACCCAAGGATTGCTTCGATCGTATTGCCATACTTTGTTTTCAGGCGGTTGATCAGATCCAGTCTTTCTTCCGTACAGCGGAGTGTCTCCTCATCTGCATCCAGTTCCTGTGCATAGGCTGACACTTCCCGGCTGAAATCATTTAACAGGTTGTCCACATCCAGCAGCTGCTCATACAGTGCTTTCAGGCTGCTGTCATATTCTGCCACGGATGCAAGGCTGCGCAGTGCCCGCCCGGTGGAGTCGGAAGCACCGTCTGTTCCGCACAGATGATATGCTTCTGTCACGGCTTCCAGGATCTCCCTGCCATTTGCCAGTTTTTTATAATCTTCTTCCAGACTCTCATCTTCGCCCTTCTGCAGGGAAGCTTCTTCGATCTCTGCGATTTCAAAGCTTAAGAAATCCATTTCTTTTGCCCTGGCTGCATTGTCGAGCTGTGCCTGCTCCAGTTCTTTTTTCAGTTCTCCGTATTTACGATAGCTTTCCTGATATTCTTCCCGGAGGTCTCCCAGGTTTTCTTTTGCAAAGTCATCCAGTAATTCCAGATGTTTCCGAATATGCAGAAGTGCCTGATTTTCATGCTGGCCATGGATATCGATCAGCAATGCACCAACTTTTTTTACCAGAGAGACCGGAACGGTCTCCCCGTTGATCTTGCTGGCCGCCCTTCCTTTTGACAGTCTCCTGCTGATGATCACTTCATCCTCCTCCATCGGAATCCCAAGTTCTTCCAGCAATGCTCTCTGTTCCGGATTCTCTGCCACAAATACCAGTTCGGAAAGTGCATACTCTGCCCCTTCCCGCGCAAACCCCTTAAAGCCCTGAAGTCCGAGTGCGACTGCGATCGCGCCAAGCAGGATAGACTTTCCTGCTCCCGTTTCACCACTCAAAATATTCAGTCCGTTTCCAAGTGCGATATCTGCCTCTTTGATCAGTGCCATATTCTTTACGTGAATATTTACTAACATTTTACACTCCCGTTTCTCTTAATTGCGCGGCATACCTGCTGCGATGATCTTTTTTATCTTATCCATCACGATCAGTGTCTCATCCACACTGCGGACTGCACACATAATAGTATCGTCCCCCGCGATACATCCGGCAATTTCCGGCCAGTGCATGGCATCGAGCGCTGCTGCCACTGCCATAGCCATACCGGCTACCGTCTTGACAACCAGAATATTCTGTGCCATATCCATCGTTACAAATCCATCACGCAGCACACGCAGATATTTTTCATTCATACCGGACTCGCCGCCCTGCAGGATCTTGTAAACCTGTCTTCCTCTGTCGTTGGTTACTTTCGTAAGTTTCATCTCCCGGATATCGCGGGATACCGTTGCCTGTGTGACAGAAAATCCTTCTGCATTTAATTTTTCTGCCAGTTCCTCCTGTGTCTCTATCTCGTATTTGCTGATCAGATCTAAAATCTTTGCGTGTCTGTTGATCTTCACCCTCATATCCTCCTACTGGTCGTTCATCTTTTTTCTCAGGACTTCGAGAAAACTGATGTTGTTTATTTTTATCAGCCGTGTCATTCTGGTCGAACGATAGATACGAATACGATCGCCAATGCCCAGTTTTACACAAGTATCCCCATCAAAGGAAGCTGCCGCTTCTTCCCATCCTGCTGCATGCCCATGCATCAGTTCTACCGTGATCTCCGCATCAGCCGGAAGCACAATGCTTCTGGTATTGAGCGTATGCGGTGCGATCGGTGTCAGAAGGATCAGTTCCGCTTCCGGTGATACAATCGGACCTCCGGCAGACAGACTGTATCCCGTCGAGCCGGTCGGCGTGGAAATGATGATCCCGTCTGCACTGTAGGAGCGCAGGAACTCACCATTTACGTAAATATTAAAATCAATGATCTGAAGCCGTCCGCTTCTTGCGATCACAATGTCATTCAGTGCAAAATCCTGTAAAAGCTTTTTTTGGTGGCTGCAGGCACAGCCTTCCAGCATCATCCTGTCCTCAACAGCCACATTCCCCTCGATCAGGCGGTCCAGTGCCGTCTCCATATCCTCTCCGTCCACTTCC